>JBBSLT010000345.1:0-1501 GCA_038233555.1 Acidimicrobiales bacterium | reverse complement strand
GCACGAGGTCGGCCACGTTGTAGCTGACGATGACGGCCGCCACCGCCGGCGTGGCGGGAGGGAGCGTCACGTGGTAGCGGCGGATCGCAGCCAGTTGGCGGTGCGGGCCAGCCCGTCGCCGAGCTCGACCGTCGGCTCCCAGCCCAACAGGCGGCGGGCCAGGGTGATGTCGGGTCGGCGCTGGGTCGGGTCGTCGACGGGCAGGGGTTCGAGCACCAGCGACGACGACGACCCGGTGACCTCGAGGATAATCTCGGCCAGCTGGCGCACGGTGTGCTCGACCGGGTTCCCGATGTTGACCGGACCCGTCTCGCCGGCGTCGAGCAAGGCCAACAGGCCTCGGATGAGGTCGTCGACATAGCAGAAGCTGCGGGTCTGGCTGCCGTCGCCGTAGAGGGTGAGGGGGTCGCCTTGCAAGGCCTGGACCAGGAAGTTCGACACCACCCGTCCGTCGCCGGGACGGAGCCGGGGACCAAAGGTGTTGAAGATGCGGGCGATGCGGACCTTGACGCCATGCGTCCGGTGGTAGGCCATGGCCATGGCCTCAGCGAAGCGCTTGGCTTCGTCGTAGACGCCCCGGGGACCGACGGGGTTGACGTGGCCCCAGTAGCCCTCGGTCTGGGGGTGGATCTGAGGATCGCCGTACACCTCGCTGGTGGACGCCAGCAGGAAGCGGGCATCCTTGTCCTTGGCCAGGCCGAGGGTGTTGTGGGTGCCGAGGCTGCCCACCTTGAGGGTCTGGATAGGCATGTCCAGGTAGTCCTTGGGCGACGCCGGGCTGGCCAGGTGGAGCACGGCGTCGACGGGGCCGGGAACCCACACGTAGGAGCTCACGTCGTGACGGACGAAGGTAAAGCCATCTGCTCCGAAGAGGTGCTCGATATTGCTCAGGCGCCCGGTGGCCAGGTTGTCGATGGCCACCACCTCGTCACCTCTCGCCACCAGGGCATCGCACAGGTGGGAACCGAGGAATCCCGCACCACCGGTGACCACCACCCGCCGAGCGCTCACCCGACCCGCCCGACACCGCTGTAGGCGAACCCGAGGCGCAGCAGTGCGGGCGCATCGAGGAGATTGCGGGTGTCGACCATGCGCGGCGCGGCCATGAGCCCGGCCACCTTGGCGAAGTCGAGCCAGCGCAGCTCGTCCCATTCGGTGAGCACCACCGTCACGTCGGCCCCCTCGCACACGGCGTAGGGGTCGGGACCCACCTCGATGCCGGCCAAGCGAGAGGCGGTGGCCTCCCCGGCCGCAGTGGCCTCGACCGTCGGGTCATAGGCCCGGACGACGGCTCCCCGGCCCTGGAGGCGCCGGATCACCTCGATGGCGGGCGAGTCCCGGAGGTCGTCGGTGCGGGCTTTGAAGGTCAGCCCCCATGCCGCCACGCGGCAACCGTCGAGCGATCCCCCGACCATGCGCTCGACCTTTTCGACCATGCGCTCGTATTGCTCGTCGTTGACGGCGATGACGCCTCGTAACAGCCCGAAGTCGTAGCCGGCGT
>JBBSLT010000344.1:0-1504 GCA_038233555.1 Acidimicrobiales bacterium | reverse complement strand
GTGGACGGTTTGGAGGCGCTCGGGGCCGACGCCGACGTAGCTCACCGAAACCCCACCCTGCTTGGCCAGGTACAGCACGTAGTCGCGAGCGGCCGGGGGCAGCTCGTCGAGCGTGGTCGCCCCCGAGCAGTCGGTTTGCCACCCGGGCAGCTCCTCGTAGACGGGTGTGACCTTGTGCAGGACCGACTGGTGGTAGGGCATGTGGTCGAGACGCTTGCCGTCGACCTCGTAGGCCACACAGACCCGCACCACCTCGCAGAGGTCGAGCACGTCGAGCTTGGTGAGGAAGATGTCGGTGAGGCTGTTGAGGCGCACGGCGTGGCGCAGCATCACGGCGTCGAACCACCCGGCGCGCCGGCGGCGTCCCGTGTTGGTGCCCCACTCCTTGCCCCGCTCGACCAGCAGGTCGCCGTCGTCGTCGAACAGCTCGGTGGGGAAGGGCCCCGACCCCACCCGGGTCATGTAGGCCTTGGTGATGCCGATGATGCGTTCGAGGTGGCGGGGACCGACGCCGGCGCCGGCGCAGGCGCCGCCGGCCACCGGGTTGGAGGAGGTGACGAAAGGATAGGTGCCGTGGTCGAGGTCGAGGAACGTGGCCTGCGCCCCCTCGAACATGACCTCCTTGCCTGCCTCCAGGGCCTCGTGCACAAGGTGGACCGCGTCGGCGATGCGGGGCTCGAGGAGCGGCGCCATCTCGTCGAGGTAGCGCCCGGCGATGTCGTCGGCCGACAGCGGGAGCTGGTTGTAGACCTTGGCCAGGATGGCGTTCTTTTCCTTGAGCACCACGTCGAGCTTCTGGCGGAAGATCTTGGGGTCGAGCAGGTCCTGGACCCGAAGGCCCACCCGGGCCGCCTTGTCGGCGTAGGTGGGCCCGATCCCGCCCTTGGTGGTACCCAGCTTGTTGCGCCCGAGGTAGCGCTCGGCCAACCGATCGAGCTCCTGGTGGTAGGGCAGGATCAGATGCGCATTGCCGCTGACCACCAGGTTGGCGGTGTCGATGCCCCGGGCCTCCAGGGTCTCGATCTCCCCGAGGAGGACCTCAGGATCGACGACCACCCCGTTGCCGATCACATTCATCGTTCCCGGGTGCAGGATGCCGCTGGGGACCAGCCGGACGGCGAAGTGCTGCTCGCCCACCACGATGGTGTGGCCGGCGTTGTGGCCGCCCTGGTAGCGCACCACCATGTCCATCTGGCCGGCCAGGAGGTCGGTGAGCTTGCCTTTGCCCTCATCTCCCCACTGGGTGCCCACGACCACGGTGCCGGGCACGCGCGTTCTCCTTCGCTTTGAACTGGCCGCTGGCTGCTGGCCTCGGCTGAGCGTACGCGAACGAGGGGGCGGGCGCATGGCCCACCCCCTCGCTCAACTCACATTGCTCAGGTCACTTTGCTCGTGCCGGTTGCGCCTTAGCTGGAAGAGCTGGAGGCGGTGCTGGTCGAGGTATGGGAGGCGTTGCCCACTTCAGTCTTGCCGTCAGTCTTCTGACGAGCGTCCGCATCGAAAT
>JBBSLT010000343.1:0-1515 GCA_038233555.1 Acidimicrobiales bacterium | reverse complement strand
GAGCTGGACTCTGGTGTCGTCGAGGCCCAGGTCATCGGTGTTGGGCCGGCGCCCGACCGAGACGACGACCACGTCGACGTCGATGGTCTCGCCCTCGCCGAAGCTGACGGTGGTGCCGCCCTTCTTCTTGGGCTCGTGGCCCGTGACGGCGACGCCGGTCTTGATGTCGATGTTCCGCTTCTTGAACGACTGCTGCACGGCGCGAGTGACGTCGGCGTCGCAGCCGGGGAGGATCTTCGGCAGCGCCTCGAGGATGGTGACGTCGGTGCCCATGTCGGACATGGTCGACGCGAACTCACAGCCGATCGCTCCCCCACCGATCACTACGGCCGACGAGGGCAACGGGTCCATCGACAGGAACTCGTCGGAGGTCATGACGATCTCACCGTCGACGTCGAATCCGGGGATCGTGCGGGGCAGAGAGCCTGCAGCGATGACGACCGAGTCGCCCGAGAGGGTGACGTCGCCCGACTCACCACCAGAGATCGAGACCTTGTGGCCGCCATGGAGCCGGCCATGGCCGTCGAAGACGGTGACCTTGCGGCTCTTGAGCAGCTGCGAGAGGCCGCCGACCAGCTTGTCGACCATGTCCTGCTTGCGCTCGAGGGTCTTGCTCCAGTTGATCTCGGGTTCGGAGATGGTGAACCCGAAGACGGCGGCATGCTGCAGCGTGCGATTCTGCCTCGGCGCTTCGGCTGGGGCTTCGGCGGCCTTGGGCTCCGTCACCGGCGCCGGGGCGGCCGCGTCGCCGGAGTCGCGGACCTGTATGAAGCAGTGGTTGATGCTGCCCGCAGCGACTGCCTCACCGGGTTGGGGCATGGGTACGTCAGCCATGGGTCTCGTTCGTGACAGGTCGATCAGGCCAGCAGTCGACCTCATCCGCCGCCTGCAAGAGTCTCGCGCGTGGTCGGAGCGTTGACACGAATCGCCATCGGCGATGCGAGATAGGCGACGGCAACAAGTGCCACGAGCGTGGCCGCAGCGCCCCGGAGCTGTGCTGATGACCCTTCGGTGGCGACCGTTCGTGGTCGAGGAACCGGAACCGCCCCTCGGCGTTGGCATCGGCACTTGGGCGGCCGTCGGCCAGGCGGCCATCGAGGGGGAGGTAGCCGTCAGGCCAGCCAGGGTGCGGTGGCACCGGGCGCTGGAGCCGGGGAGCCACCAACCCGGGCATGTGGGTCAGCACCACCTTCTGGCCCCGCAACCGGAGGCGCTGCGCCACCTGGGACGGCGCCAGGTGGCGGACGGTACGAGCCAGCAGGAGGGCGTGGTCGATGTTGGTGATCCTGTCGGACGTGTTGACGCTCACGAGTGCATCTGCGCCTGCTCGGCGATCCCGGTAGCGAAGGATCGAGGGGCGAAGGCGAGGTCGCGGCGGGCGGCGCTGATGTCGAAGGTCTTGTCCTCGCCGAGGCGCTGGAGCTGTTCGGCGGTGACTCGGGGCCGCGGTGCCAGCCGTTCGTAGAGCTTGGCGGCCGCAATCGCCGGGGCCAGCGGCACCGCCAACAGTCGAGG
>JBBSLT010000342.1:0-1527 GCA_038233555.1 Acidimicrobiales bacterium | reverse complement strand
CGACCTAGCCGGCCGGCACGCGCTGGCGGCCTGCCGTGGCTCGCTGACCCGCACGGGCACCCTGGTTTTGGCAAGCGGCCATGGCGGTCCTGTGTTCGGTCCGCTGGGACGCTACGCCCGGGCGCTTGCCTGGTCGCCGTTCCTCACCCAGCGGCTGCGGGTGCACGCCGCGAAACCGTCCCACTCCGACCTCGACGCGGTCACCGCGCTCATCGAAGCCGGAGCGGTCACGCCCGCGATCGAGGCGACCTACGAGCTGGCCGACACCGCCGAAGCCATCCGCCACCTCACCGAAGAGCACGCCCGAGCCAAGATCGTCATCGCCATACGCGGCAGGCATGCCGCATCACAACCATCAACGGAAGGAACCAACGATGCATGACCGCCATACCAACGAAGCTGCCCTCACCGAGGGGCAGACCGACAACACCCTGCGCTGGGGAGGGCTCGCCGGCATCCTCGGGAGCCTGCTCATGCTCTTCACCTTCGGCTTCGTCGCCGCCTTCGTGGGGATGGACATCACTGTTGAGGAGTCGCTCACGAGGTTCCCCGACATCAAGGCGGCACGCACGGTGGAGAACACCCTCTACCTCTTGGCGCTGCTGTTGTGGCTCATCCACTCCCTCGCCCTGTACCGCGCGTTGCGCCGGACGAGCCCGGGGCCGGCGCTGTTCGGCGCCGTTCTGAGCATCGTGGGGCTGGTCATGCTGGCGGCCGGAGCTCTGCCGCACGTGGCCACGGCGCCGCTGTCCGAGCTGTACCACGCCGTCGGTGCCAGTCCGCAGGACCAGGCGGCGCTGCTGCTGGTCTGGCACGGCATCTACGCCATGTTCATCGCGCTGCTCGTCACCGGACTCGTCATCGTTCCGATGGGCCTCATCGCCTTCGGGGGGGCCATGCTCGGCGCCCCGGACTTCGGCACGCGCCTCGGCAGGACGACGGTCGGGCTCGGCGTGGCCGGGCTCGCGGCGGCGACTGCCCTTCTCGTGCAGGACTCACTCATTGCCGCCGTTGGCTTGTTCGCCCTCATCGGCTTCCATCTCATCCTCGGCCGCAAGACCCTCAAGCTGGCCAGGGCGCCGCACTCCAGGATGGTCGCAGGCGCATGACTGGCATCGCCTGGGCGGACGAGACCCTCGCTGCCCGCAACGACGTCGGCGCGCGGAGCGACGCGCCGGGGAAAGCGAAGCAGATGATCACCCCCGACGTGGAGTTCGACCATCGTCGGACCGACCGGCTGGTGATCCGACGATTCGGTCCTGGTGACGCGTCGTCTTTCGCCGCCTACCGGTCTGCTCCGACCGTGGCGCTATATCAGGGCTGGGAGACGCCGTTCACCGAGTCGCAGGCGCGAGTTTTCATCGACGGTCTCGGCGCAGCACACCCGGACACGCCCGGGGAGTGGTTTCAGTTCGCCATCGCCGAGGCCGCTACCGGCGTCCATGTCGGCGATGTGGCAGCGGGCGTGGACGCCGACGACCCACGGCTGGTGGCGGTCGGCATCACCTTGGCGAGGAGCTCGCAAGG
>JBBSLT010000341.1:0-1556 GCA_038233555.1 Acidimicrobiales bacterium | reverse complement strand
GGCGCGCCATCTGGCTCAGCGCCCTCGGCATCGCGCTCTTCCAGGTCGTCGGCACGTTCGGGGCGGCCGAGGACCAGCCGGAGCGCAGGGCGATCGACGCCCTCGCCCTGGTGCTCGTGCTCCTCGGGCCCGCCGCCCTCGACTGTAGATGCCTCGGGACCACCCAGATGACCGTTCCCAGGCCAGCCTGGCGCGCTCGCGCTGGTTGCTCCCGTGGTCGACTTGGTCTTTTGCCGAGGCGCTGGATTCGGAGGGTCCATCTTGGTGGCGTAACTAGACGTCAGTCTGTAGTGTCGGCCTCCACGGCCAACCCCGCCTCGATCCAGTCCTGCTTACCGCCCGGGTACTTGCGGACGTTGCGGTAGCCGAGGTCACGTAGCCGTGCAGCGGCAATCGTCGAGTTCTCGCATGCGTCGTTGGAGCAGTAAGTGATGATGGCCTGGTCCTTGTCGGGCACCAGACGGGTGACGCGTTGGTCGAGATCATCGAGGGGCAGGTTCTGTGCTCCTGGCAGGTGCTCCTTGTCGTAATACTCCGGCGGCAGCGCTTCGAGCACCACCACGTTGCCCTCCTCGATCTCCTGGCGGAGCTCCTCGCGGCTGACGGTCTGGGCCATCTCGGCCTCCTCTCGCTGGGCTGGGGCGTTCCCGGCCTTTCGTCAGCCTATCCTATAGTGCGTGCGCTCGCACAGATAATCTTGCGGTATGCTTTCCCCGTGGCAAGTTGGCGAGATGAGCCGGGGATCGCGGCGTGGTCTGCGTTCCTCCGAGCCCACGCAGCGCTAGTCCGCCGGGTCGATGCCGATGTGCAAGCCAAGATGAGCATGTCGATGGCCTGGTACGACGTGCTCTTGGAGTTGAACGCTGCTCCCGGGAAGCGCCTGCGGATGCAGGATCTCGGCGAGGTCGTGGTGCTCAGCCGCACCAGGGTGAGTCGCATCGTCGACGAGCTCGTCGCCGAGGGGCTGGTCGCTCGTGAAGCGAACGACGAAGATCGGCGCTCGTTCTACGCCGCCATCACGGGCGATGGCCGCAAGCGACTCCGCCGGGCAGCACCGGTATATCTCCAAGCCATCCGCGAACACTTTGTTGCTGTCCTCGACCCGCAGGACGTGGCTGTTGTGGGGGCGGCGATGTCGGCGCTCATCGACCCCGTCACGCTGGCCCCGCCTGCCACCAAGGGTTCGGCACGCGTCAAGGGCGAGGGCCGAACGCCGGCTCGTCGCTCCGACCGCGCTTGAACTCGAAGAAGCCCGGGACGTCGGCGCTGGCGAGCACGAGGTCCGGGTCCCAGATTAGCTAACTAGGGCGGTTGACGGCCACCGGCGACAGCTCACCTCGGTGAGCAGGGTCGAGCCGGCTCACTGTCATCTGAGTAACAGCGCCAAAGTGGCCAACAATGCTTCGAGGGCGACGCAGCTGCCGCGTCCACCGCCCCGGTCCTGTAGGAAGGAGCTGAAGCGTGAGGAGGGGGCGATGGTGACTTCGTCGACGTGCTGGCAGTGCGGCGCGGTGCTACCCGTGGCCGACGACCCAGGCCGGGCCGACCAGCTCTCT
>JBBSLT010000340.1:0-1575 GCA_038233555.1 Acidimicrobiales bacterium | reverse complement strand
CTCGAGGACGCCGAACTCGTCGTGTGGCACTCCCACGTACACCTCTCGCCAGTGGGGGCGGGTCGCGGCTCGCTGGACGATGTCACTGGCGAGGGCGGAGCGGCAGAGGGCCTCGATGATGTCCTCTTTGCCGAGCACACCCTCGGCGGCGGCTTGGGCCTTGACGGCTTCGTCGAGGCCGTCGCCGGTGGCGAGGTCGACGACCTGCATAACGCCGTGGACCGCTCGGCCAATGGCGCTGCCGTACCGTCCTCGCTGCCAGGGCGGGAGATCGATGTCCTTGGCGCCCTTGGCTAGGCCGGGGTCGTCGGCGGCAGCGCGCCTGGCGGCCTCATCGGCGGCGAGGCGGGTGGCGGAGGTGGCGAGGGACTTGGACGTGGCGAGGAGGGTGGCATCGTGCTCGCGCTGCCAGTCCTCGGGGGCGGGGAGGGGCCGTGTGGGCTCAGCGGCGGCCGTGGCGGTCGGCGCAATGGGGGTGACGAGGAGCTCGAGCATCGTGACGTGTACGGAGTCGCCGCCGGCGGCGAGCAGGGCTTCCGCCGCGGTGGGAGTGACGATCTTCCGTTGCTTCCGTTGCTTCCGGTGGGTGGAAACAACCAGGTGGTCACGGGCGCGGGTGGCGGCGACATAGAGCAGTCGGATCCGCTCGTGGTGGTCCATCTGCTCGTCGAGGGGCTGGGTGAGGTCGAAGTCGAAAGTGCTGATGCCCTTCTTGAGCTTGATGGCCCAGGCGTCGGAGGGCGGGAAGCGGACCTCGACTCCTCGGGCGAACGACTTCATCTCGGTGGTGAGGCCGGAGAGCACCACGATCGGGAACTCGAGTCCCTTGGCGCCGTGCACGGTGAGGATGCGCACGGCGTCGTCGTCGGTCTCAGGCAACACGGTCTCGGAGACGCGCGAGTTCTCGGCCGACTGCCCCTCGACCCAGCGCAGGTACTGGCGCAGGGTGACGCCGCCGGCCTCCTCCCACGCCCGGCACTGATCGAGCACGAACCGCATGCGCCGCCAGAGATCGCGGGGCCGGCGCTCCTCGACGGCGAGTTCCATCAGCCGGCGGTCGCGGATGATGCGCTCGAGCACCTGGGACGGTGACAGCCACAGCCGTTCCTGATGCAGCTTGCCGAGCCAGTCGAGCCCGGCGGCGACGGGATGATCGACGGGGGCGTCATCGGGGAGGTGGCCCTGGTGGTCCCACCGGCCCTTGTGGCGGAGCCGCCAGGTGGCCAGGTCGTCGTCTCCGCAGGCGAAGCCGGGGGTACGCAGCGCGGCAACGACTGCGAGGGCATCGGTCGGGTCCTCCACGGCCCGGGCGATCATCACCAGGTCGCGCACGGCGCGGGTGCCGTAGACGATGGACGAGGTCTCGGCCCGGTACGGCACCTCGGCCGCTTCGAGGGCAGCCTCGAGGAACGGCAGCGACGTGCGGGCGGGCAGCAGGA
The DNA here is from genome assembly GCA_038233555.1 of Acidimicrobiales bacterium. Lineage (GTDB taxonomy): Bacteria > Actinomycetota > Acidimicrobiia > Acidimicrobiales > CADCSY01 > JADDRA01. Next base: position 136 of record JBBSLT010000340.1, on the reverse strand, counting down.
TGGCGATGTCGCGCCATCGGGGCGGGCGCCAGGTCTCGGAGCCGTCGTCCTGCTTCTCCCCGACCGACCACTGCTCGGTCATGGCCGTGCAGATGGCGGCGACGACATCGCGCGCCTCGGCCTCGCGCAGCAGCGT
>JBBSLT010000339.1:0-1587 GCA_038233555.1 Acidimicrobiales bacterium | reverse complement strand
GCCGGTCTGGCAGCGGCTGCTCGTACCGTCACAGTGCAATCTCACCGAGGTCCACGAGGCCCTGCTCACCGGGATGGGGTGGTCCGGATACCACCTGTACGCCTTCCGGATCGGCCGCACGACCTACATGGACAACGACGACGACTGGCCCGACGACTCAGTCGACCCGAGCTCGGTCCGGCTCGGCGACCTGGTCGGCCCAGGGGATAGGTTCGTGTACGAGTACGACTTCGGGGACGGCTGGGAGCACCAGGTACTCGTCGAGGAGGTGCTCCCCGCTGTGGACCGGTCGAGGCCGGTCTGCCTGGCCGGGCGGCAAGCCTGCCCGCCCGAGGACGTCGGCGGGCCATGGGGCTACGCCGACTTCCTCGACGCGATCGCCGACCCTAAGCACGAGCGCCACGACGAGCTGCTGGGCTGGATCGGCGGCAGCTTCGACCCGGCCGCCTTCGACCCTACGGAGGTCGACCAGATCTTCGCGACCCTCGCCGACCCCGCAAGGTGACGGCCGTCGGTCGACCGCGACGTGCGAGCACGTGTCCTAATGATTGAGACATTGAGACAGGGGGCGCTGCCATCCAGCCCTCGAAGAGAACGAGCCGGCGTTCGACCATGGGGACGACGACACCCTCGACCCCGACGACCTGGAGTCCGAACCCAGGACCAAGTTCTACGTCGACGACATCCAAGTCTGGGTGACCGCGGAGGCCGTCTACCACCTCGACCCGGAGACCGAGCGGCTCCACCTGGTCGAGTACCGGGACTTCGTGGCGGAGACGGTGCGAACCCTGTTCCCGAGTCGGGCGACCTTCACTCGCGCTGGGCGAGCAAGGTGGGCCGTCAGCAGGTGCTCGACGAGCTGGCCGCGCGGGGCATCGACCCGACCGAGCTGGCCGAACGCACCAACCTGACCGACGCCGACCCCCTCGACGTCCTGGTCCACCTCGCCTGGAACTACCCCCTCGCGACCCGGGACCGACCGGGCCCGGCGGGTCCGCAAAGAGCACGCCGACTTCTTCGGGGCCTACCGGCCCGAGGCCCGGGAGGTGCTTGCGGCGCTGCTCGACAAGTACTCCGAACACGGCATCAGCCAGCTCGACGACCTGGGAGTCCTCGAGGTCCCTCCCATCTCCGGGCTCGGTTCGCCGACCGAGATCGCGTCTCGGTTCGGATCCCCGCAGAAGTTGCGCGACGCCGTCAGCAAGCTCGGAGAGCTGCTCTACGTCGCTTGATACTCAATCGAAACTTGATGAACCAAGACTGGGACTGCGTAAGAACTCAAGTTTTGATGTAGGATCACGCCATGGCCCAGGACCGTCGCGACCTCCGTCGCCGGCTGTTCACCCTGGCTTCCCCGCAGGGCGGCTACTTCACCGCGGCCCAGGCGCGGTCGGCCGGCTACTCCTACCAGGCCCAGGCGCACCACGTATCCGCCGGCAACTGGCACCGGGTCGAACGGGGCCTCTTCCGTCTGGCCGAATGGGTGCCCGAACCGCACGACGAGCTGATCCGCTGGACGCTGTGGGCCAAGGGTGACGCCGTGGTCTCCCACGAGACCGCACTGGCCGTGCACGGGATCGGTGAGTT
>JBBSLT010000338.1:0-1627 GCA_038233555.1 Acidimicrobiales bacterium | reverse complement strand
GAGCCTCGGCGTCGAGACTGCCGCCGGTCTCTCCACCGGGGCTTGCTCTTCGCCCCTCGTCACCTCTGAGGCCGCCGGGGCGCTCAGAGTGGCGCCGGCGGGCAGGGTGATCCTCCACCCCGGGCGGATCAGATCGGGCTTGCGCAGCCACCGGCCGTCGGGCTGCTCTACGCCGGAGTTGAGCTCGAAGAGCTCGGGCCAGCGCAACGGGTCCCCCAACGTCTCCTCGGCGATGTCCCACAGGGTGTCGTCGGGGCGCACCACCAGGTAGGTGCCGTCTTGCGCCTGGGTGGGAGCGGTCGGCGCCTGGGCCGCCGGCAGAGCGGCATCGAGCTCGCTCTGGGCCACGGCCACCGCCGCCGGGCCGTAGCTGGGCACGACGTCGGCCAGGGCGGGCCGGGCGCCGACCAGCGACGTCGCCAGGGTCATCGACGCCACCAGCCAGCGGGCGAAGGTCCCGGCGAAGGGGATGCGGGTCTGGTGGCCCCGCATGGCGGCCACCACCTCGACGGCCACGCAGGCCACGAACATGGCCCATGCCAGCCACAGCACCGCCGCCAGGATCCCGACGATGGCCCCGTCGGAGATGGCCGAGCCGTTCAGCGCTCGCGCCAGCTCGTCGAGGCTGGGGACCTGGCGGGGCAGAGGCCAGCCGATGCCGACGGCGAGCGCCACCGGCACGCCCACCACCAGGCCCCCCAGGGCCGCCAGGGCGCCCAGCGTGCGGCCCACGTTCCTCATTCGCGTCATATCTCGGCCTCCACTCCTCGTACGGCTCTGGCTTCGCCTGTCCCGCTCACCGTCATCGAAGCGATGCCGGCCACACCCAGGATCTGCAACGGCTGGTCGAAGCTCACGTCCACCACCACCCGGTCTCCGAGGACCTCCACGGTCCCGCTGTGGCCGGTCTGGGCCAGGTAGGACTGGGCGGCGCCGATGGCCAGCGCAGGGTCGAGGCTCACGCCCCCCGAGGAGCGGTACTGGTCGACCACCAGCGCATCCGCCCCCACCCGGGCCGCCGCCTCGGCCTCGTTGAGGGCCCGGCGCCGGGCAGCCAGCACGTAGCCACCGTCGAAGACCAGGCCGGCCACGAAGATCACCGTGACGGCGAACACCACCACGAACACCGTCGTCTGGCCGGACTCGACGGCGAGACGGCCCGGGGTCTTCACTCGAGGCCCCGGAAGCTCTCGAGCGGCGACACGAAGCGAGACGACATCACCTTGGTGCCGGGCACCGCCAGCAGCGACAGCTCCGAGAGGTCCAGGGTGCAGGAGACCTCCGCCGCCACCCACCCACCGGGGCTGAAGTCGGCGTCGAGAACCACGTCGAGGCTCCGACAGGTCACTTCCCGGCTGGCCAGCCCCGCTTCGGCGGCGCTACGAGCGGCCGCCTGGGCGCCGGGCAAGGTACGAGCGAGCGACGCCGCACGGGACGCGTCCCGTGCGGCACCGTCGAGGTCGGTGCGGGCCACGGCGAAGCGACCCAAGAGGACCATGAGCAACAACAGCACCAGGAGCAGAGGCGTGACCAGGGCCATCTCGACTGCCGCCGCTCCCCGCTCGCCCGTGGCCCTCATGGGCCCTCCGGAGATCGGTAACGCTCCACCGCGCCCTCCGAGGCTGCG
>JBBSLT010000337.1:0-1631 GCA_038233555.1 Acidimicrobiales bacterium | reverse complement strand
GGCAGGCTTCTCTTGGCGGCCACGTCAGAGGGCCTGGTCCGGATCGCCTTCGACTGCGAGAACCACGACTCGGTCCTCACCCGTCTGGCTGCCCAGATCAGCCCCCGGATCCTGCGTTCCCCGGAGCGCCTGGACGAGGTCGCCCGCCAGCTCGATGAGTACTTCGCCGGCCGGCGGCGCCACTTCGAGGTGACCATCGACCTCCGGCTCGCTCGGGGCTTTCGCCGCACCGTGCTGGACCACCTGGGCGAGATCGCCTACGGCACTACCGCCAGCTACGCCACCATCGCCGCCGCATCCGGCAGCCCGGCCGCCGTTCGGGCGGTGGGGACGGCGTGCGCCCACAACCCGGTGCCAGTCGTGATCCCGTGTCACCGGGTCGTTCGCAGCGACGGCACCATTGGCCAGTATCTCGGAGGCACCGAGGCCAAGCACACCCTGTTGGCCCTGGAGGCGGCGTAAGAACGTTACCGCGCGGGGCAGTCGGGTTCGTGGGGCAGGACCGGGCGAACGGAGAGGACGAAGGTCTGGCCTGCGTCGTTGCGCCAGCGGGTGATCTCGGTGGCACCCTCAGCGAGGTCACGGAACTCGACCGCCCGATCGCCGCCGATGGCGATGCACTCGCCCTCGACGAGGGCCACGTCGGGGAAGGGCCACTCCCGCTCGTCGGCCTCGACCACCGCGTCGCCGCCCTGGTCGGGCGGCAAGGCGAGCACCCGGTAGCGATCGGGCACGTAGCGGTCGCCTTCGGCCTCCACGACGGTGCGAGAGACGAGATCGACGAACTGGCTGACCCGTTCACGAGCCTCCAGCTGGGGTCCCTCCACACCAGGAAGTCCTCCACCGGTCGGCCCCTGGCCTGGCAGGCCCTCGTCGGCCATGCCCAGGGCATAGACCGACGTCACGTGCACCTCACCGTCGACGACGACGGTCACGGTGGTGGTGGGAGCGTCGGCGACCGGCGGGTTCCCATAGTCCGACACGCTGTCGTCGAGAAGTCCGGCCGTACCGGCGGCCGTCACCAGTTGGCGGAGTTGCTCGTCGTCGACTTGGCCCTGGGTCAGCGGGAGCACCGCCGGACCGGGGTAGATGGCAGCCACGGCACCCGTCGAAAGCGTGGTGCCGTCGTCGTAGATGACCGCGCTCGGCGTAGAGCGGAAGGCGTGGCCGACGGGCACGAAGCCGCCACCCACGTCGACGCTGACGAAGAGTCCGTCCTCTCCGCCTCCCGCCGCTCCAGCGGGTGGATCCGTCCCGTCGCTGGGGCTGTCAGTGGGGCCGTCTTCGGTCACCACCTCTTGTCCGCCGTTCGAACAGGCGGCGGTAAGCACGATCATAACGAGGACCAGAAACGTGCGCATGTTGCATTGGACGTCGCACCGCGCTGATTCGTTCCCAGTTGCGTGAAACACCCGGGACGAACTTTCCCGATGGGGTGGGACCCTGCTCCCGTACTGGCGACGGCACTCCTGACGTCCCCGGGTTTATAGAGTCGGCGGCCGCGGTTGCCGATCCTCAACCGATGCCAGCTTCCTCAACCGCCCGCAAGATCATCAGGCTTCGCTACGCCGGTACGTGCGGCGTCTGTCGGACCTTCCTCCCGGTCACGACCGAAGCGTTGTGGGACAAGG
>JBBSLT010000336.1:0-1635 GCA_038233555.1 Acidimicrobiales bacterium | reverse complement strand
GGCGATGACGCCCCAGGGGTAGACGATGGGAGTCATCCAGAACCAGGCCAGCAGGGCCAGCTCCAACAGGTGCTGGGTGTCGCGGGCGTAGACGTTGACGGCCGAGAGGAAGATGGCCATGGCCGAGGTGAAGATGAGCAGAACGACGAGCGCCGGCATCACCAGCCACACGTAGGCCAGCTCGGGCCGGAGGCCGAAGACGGCCAAGGCGGCGACGAGCACCAAGCTCTGGAGGAAGAAGTGCACGATGTTGGCACCCACCGTGGACAGCGGCAGGATCTCGCGGGGGAAGTAGATCTTGTTGACCAGCGACGAGTTGCCCACGATCGAGCCCGTGGCCGCACCCAGTGACACCGAGTAGAGGTTCCACGCCAACAGACCGGTGAGCAGGAAGACGGCGAAGTAGGGGACGCCAGCACCGAGCACGAGCTGGAACACCACGTAGAACACCACCAGGTACATCATCGGGTTGAGCAGAGACCAGAAGAACCCGAGGGTGCTGTTCTTGTACTTGACCTTCAGCTCCTTGCGCACCAGGTTGCCCAGCAGCTCGCGATAGGCCCAAAGCTGGGTGAGGTGGCGATAGACGCTCCGGTGAGGCGCGACGACGGTCGTCAGCATTGAGGTGTCGGCGGTGGTCACGTCAGGCGAATCTACCGCAGGCTCTTGTCGCCACCCCACCCGGGGCCGAATCTCGCCACGGGCAGGCGGTGACTACCCTCGCTCGCCATGCGGGTCGCCTTCGACGCCACCCCCCTGCGCGAGCCCCGCACGGGGGTGCCCCAGACCGTCTACGAGCTGCTGGCCGCCCTGCCCGCCGACGTGGAGGTGATCCCTTACGTGCCCAGCGGCCGGGCGCTGCTGGCCCGGGCCCGGCGCCAGCCGGTCGGGCTCCCGGTCGGTACTCGCCTGCTGCCCGTCCCTGCCCGGGTGCTGATGCAGGCGTGGGCCCGATGGGACCGGCCCACGGCCGACCGCTGGCTGGGCGACGCCGACGTCGTGCATGGCACCAACTTCGTCGTGCCCCCCATGCGCCGGTGCCCCACCACCGTGACCGTGCACGACTGCTGGTGCGCCCACCACCCCGAGCTGTGCCTGGCCGACCGGGCCGCGTTCACCACCCTCGTGCAGCGGGCCGTCGACCGGGGGGCGTGGGTGCATGTCAGCACCGAGTCCATGGCCGGCGAGGTACGCCAGCTCTACGGGGCCGGCGAGCGGGTGGCGGTCGTGCCCTTCGGCGTGCCTCCCATCGATCTCTCGGACCACCAGGTGGGCGTCTCGCTGCCCGCCGCCGTGGGCGACCGGCCCTTCGTCCTCGCCCTGGGCTCGATCGACCCCCGCAAGGCCTACGACGCCCTGGTGCGGACCTTCGGGCTCATGGCCGCCAGCGGGGGACTCGACGACCTCCGGCTCGTGGTGGCCGGCCCCGACGGACCGGGAAGGCCGGCGCTGGATGCGGCGTTGGCCGCCCTACCCGGCGAGGTGAGGCGGCGGGTGGTGGTGCTGGGCTGGGTCGACGACGCCGTGCGCCGGGCGCTCCTGGCTCGGGCCACGGTGCTGGCCTACCCGTCGCTCTACGAGGGCTTCGGCTTCCCGATGCTCGAGGCCATGGCCGCCGGCGTCCCGGTGGTGGCC
>JBBSLT010000335.1:0-1644 GCA_038233555.1 Acidimicrobiales bacterium | reverse complement strand
TGGCTACGGTGCGCTCGCTGCTGGGCGACGCCTTTGGGGCCGCCATCGTCACCAACGGCGTCGACGTCTTCACCGTGGCCCACCTGGGGCGCTCGGCGACGGCGCACCAGCGCAGCGCCCTGGAGGCGCGGGGCTACCACTGCGAGGTCCCCGGCTGTGGCTCCACCACCGCCTTGCAGATCGACCACATCGAGGATTGGCACAAGACATTTCGCACCAAGCTCGACCAGCTCTGCTGGCTCTGTGGCTGCCATCACGACGACAAGACCCATCGGGGCTGGCGCCTGGAGGGCCCGCCGGGCGATCGACGATGGGTGCCGCCCGGCGAGGCCGCCTCATGCCCCGATCCGCCTGCCCCCGAGAGCGGCGAACCGCCGACCCTCTTCGGCGACTCCTCGGCGGCGTGACGTCCCATGAGCCCGTGAAGCCGGGGAGAAGTGCAAGGCGGCATCGAGGTCTCCGGAGAGCAGTGCGGGCAGCTCGTCTCCCTCGAGACCGGGCTCATCCCGTCCGGGTCGGCTCCGCCGAGGACGCCGGAGTCGCTGGCCCGGTCTTCGTCGTCGCTGCACGTCCCAGCTCGAGCACGTTCGACGATAGTCGACAGACGGCGCTACCTCCGCCAGCGGGGGTTCACGATGGGCTCGAGGCCCACGCCGAGAAAGGTGAATCCGAGCACGGCCAAGCTGATGGCGAACCCAGCAGGCAGCACCAGCCAGGTCCAGGCGGAGGTGAAGTACAGCCCGGGCGTCGCCAGGGCGCTGTTGAGCATCAGCCCCCAGCTCACATCGGTGGGATCGGCCAGACCTAGAAAGGCCAGGGTGGCGGCGAAGAGGATGGTGTTGCCGAGGATGGCGACCGAGACCGACATCAAGATTGGGCCGATGGCCGGCGCCAGATGTCGGCGGACCAGGTAGAACACGCCGCCGCCGAAGCCTCGCGCTGACTGCACGAACCCCCGTTGGCGGACGGTGAGCGTCTGGCTGCGGAAGATTCGAGCCGGTGCGGCGAAGAAGACGAAGCCGATGAGAAGGACCAGCGTGAGCCGGTTGGGGCCGACCAGGGCAGCCACAAGGACCAGCAGGGGCAGGCGGGGCAGGGCCATACAGATGTCGACCACGCGCATGGCAAGCGCGTCCACCGCTCCTCCAATCAACCCCGAGCTCACGCCCACGAGGGTTCCCACCGAGATCGCCAGTGCGGTCGATCCCAGGCCGACGGCGAGCGAGGAGCGAGCGCCCCAGACGATCCGAGAGAAGATGTCCTGGCCGAGGATGTTGGTGCCGAAGAAGTGATCGGAGGACGGCGGTGCGAGCGACGGGCCCACCGGGAGGCGCGGATCGTAGGGCGCCAGCAGTGGCGCCAGGAGAGCGATGAGGACCAGTGCAACGACCATCGTCACCCCGACCAGCAACATCGCCGACCAGGAAACCTTCATGCCCTCGTCCGAGGGTCGAGACGACGATAGAGCAGGTCGGCGAGGAGGTTGCCGGTGATCACGACCAAGCCGAGGACGAGGAAGCACGCCTGGAGAACCGGATAGTCCCGGAAGGGGACGGCGTCGAACAACAGCCGACCCATCCCCGGGTAGGCGAACACCGTCTCGATCACGATCGCTTCGGTGGTCACGGCCCCGGAGAGATGAAT
>JBBSLT010000334.1:0-1648 GCA_038233555.1 Acidimicrobiales bacterium | reverse complement strand
GCCTTGGTAGCGGCGTAGGTGGCGGTGAGGGGTAGGGCCTGGAAGCTGGCCAGCGACGAGACGTTGACGATGGTGCCGGCTCCCCGTTGCGCCATGGCGTTCAGCCCCGCCCGAGTGAGGCGGACCACGGCGACGATGTTGAGCTCGATCATCTCCAGCTCCCGGTCCAAGGCCAGCTCGGCGAAGGGTCCGCTGGTGCCGAAGCCGGCGTTGTTGACGAGCAGGTCGACCGGCTTGGTCGACGAAGCCAGTCGCTGCTCGACCGCGGCCAGCCCCTCCTCGTCGGTCAGGTCGGCGGCCAGCACCTCGACATCGATGCCCGAAGTGGCGAGGTCGTCGGCTAGGGCTTGCAGCCGGTCCTGGCGGCGGGCCACGAGCACGAGGTCGTCGCCCCGAGTTGCCAGCCGGCGGGCAAAGGTCTCGCCGATGCCGCTGGATGCACCGGTGATCAGCGCTCTGCTCATGCCCTCACCCGCAGGGCCCCGGGAAGGATCGAGAAGTGCGCCGGCGAGACACCGAGCACCTCGCCGTCAGCCTCCACTCGGGCGCCGGGCTCGCAGTGGACATCGACGCTGGCCGCGCTCGATTCGCGGACCTTGGGGTGGGGCAGGTGGGTGCCGAGAAACACTTTGGGCATGGCTAGGGCGTAGTCGAGCTTCGACCCGAACTGGACCTGTACCTCGAAGCGGCCATCGGACGGATCGGCTTTGGGGGCGACCCGCATGCCGCCGCCGTAGTACTGCCCGATGGCCACCACCAGATTCGTCAGTGGCCCCTGGTAGGGCTCGGCGTCGACCTCCACCTCGGCGGCCACGGTGCGCTGTCCGGCCAGGGTGAGGGCGAAGGCGAGGGCGTAGCGTCCGGCCCCAAGCGACCGAGGAAGGCGGGATGCCCGGTCGGCCACCTCGGCGCCGATGCCGACCTCGGCCACGTTGACGAAGTGACGGACGAGCTCGCCGGCGCCGCCTTGGCAACGGACCTGGCCCACGTCGACGGAGCGGATCTCGGCGGAGACCAGGTGGGCGACCGCGGCGTCGAGGCCGGCGGGGATGGCGAAGGTGCGGGCGTAGTCGCAACCGGACCCGGCGGGCACCAGGCCGAGGGCGGGCAGAACCTCGCCGGACGCCGCCGGGCCGTCGGCCAGCAGGCCGTTGACCACCTCGTGGACCGTCCCGTCGCCTCCTACGGCAATCACCAGCTCCCGGCCCTCGCTGCGGGCCTTGCGGGCCAGCTCGGTGGCGTGGCCGGGGTGCTCGGTGAGACGGGGGTGGGGGTCGAGTCCGACCTCTCGCAGGCGGCCGAGCAACTCGTCCCAGCGGCGCACCACCCGGTCTCGGCCTGCTCGCGAGTTGCCGATGACCAGAGTCCCGATGGTGTCGTCCCCCACGATCGGAGCAGCGTAGGTGAAGGGTGACGGCGACGTGCCTTTGGGTAGGCCGTGCTCATGGACGACAACGGGCTGCTCCGTCGACCTAGGACACATGGAGGCATGATCGCGGGCGTGTGTGCCGGGGTGGCCGACCGCCTGGGTTGGAGCACGACCTGGGTGCGGGTGGCCTTCGTGCTGCTCGGGCTCTTCGGCGCCGGCGAGCTGCTCTACATCGTGCTGTGGGTCCTCATGCCCAAGGCCTAACCTCCCAGACCTCAT
>JBBSLT010000333.1:0-1674 GCA_038233555.1 Acidimicrobiales bacterium | reverse complement strand
GGCCCTGCGGGCCGAGGAGAGCGCCCTGACCGCCCTGCTCGGAGAGGCCGGCAACGTGGGCGAGGTGCTGGCCGTGCGCGAGCAGGTGTCGGCCACCCGCCTGGAGATCGAACAGCTCGCCGCCCAGCAGGCTTCGCTCGATGACCGGGCCAGCTTCTCCACCCTGGCGGTGGCGCTCTCCGAACCGGGGGCGCTCGCCGCCGGGCTCGAGCCCGAGCCCGCCACCGGCCTGGTCCGGAGCTTCGAGCGGGCGCTCGACGCTTCGGTGGCGGTGGCGGGTGGGATGGTCGTGGTGCTCGGCTACCTCCTGCCCCTTGCCGTGGTCGGCCTCTTCGCCTGGGGCGCTACCCGGCTGGCCCGAATCCGGCGCCGGCCGGCGTGACGAGGCGGCCGGGGCTCGGCCCTACCGTTGGACCGGGCGCTATCGTCAGTTCCATGCCGCTTAAGTCAGGCGACGAGGCCCCCGACTTCGCACTGGTCGACCAGCACGGCGAAAAGGTCGCCCTCACGTCGTTCATGGGGCGCAAGGTCATGGTCTTCTTCTATCCCAAGGCCGACACCCCGGGCTGCACCACCCAGGCCTGCGGCTTGCGCGACGCCCGGCCCGAGCTGGGCGAGACGGCCGTCGTGGGCATCAGCCCCGATCCACCAGCCGGCCAAGCGGCCTTCGACGAGAAGTTCGGCCTCGGCTTCGCCCTGTTGTCCGATCCCGAGCACGTCGTGGCTGAAAAGTACGGGGTGTGGGGCGACAAGAGCATGTACGGACGCACCTACCAAGGCATCATCCGCTCGGCCTTCCTCGTCGACGAGCGAGGCAGGGTGGCCGAGGCTTGGTACAAGATCTCCCCCAAGGACACGCCCAAGAAGCTGCTCAAAGCGCTGACGGCCTGATGGCCGATCCCACCGATTGGCTGCCTCATCGGCCTCCGTTCCTCCTCCTCGACGAGGTCCACGACGTCGAGGCCGGGCAATCAGCTCGGGCCAGTTGGCACCTCACCGGTGACGAGCCCTTCTTCGCCGGGCACTTCCCGGGTCGGCCCACCTTGCCCGGAGTCCTCATGGTCGAGGCGTTGGCTCAGACGGGGGCCTGCGCCGTGCTGGCCGACGAGCGCTTCGCCGGTCGACTGGTCCTGTTCGGGGGCATCGACTCGACCCGCTTCCGGCGTCAGGTCGAGCCCGGCGACACTCTCGATCTCGAGGTCGAGCTCGGACGCCTGTCCGTTCGAGCGGGCAAGGGCCAGGGCCGGGCATCGGTGGACGGCCAACTCGCCTGCGAGGCCGGCATCCTCTTCGTCATCGTCCCCGACTGCTGAAGCGTTCAGAACCTCGGAAGATCCGAGCTGCCGCCATGGGGAACGGCTAACGGGGCGACTCCGGGGTGAGGACCAAACAGCCGTTGTGGCCGCCGAAGCCGAAGCTGTTGGAGAGGGTGGGTCCGGGTTCCCAGGGGCGAGGCTCGCCGACCACCACGTCGATGGCCATCTCCGGGTCGAGGGTGGTCAGCCCGACGGTGGGCGGGATGAGGCGACGGTCGATCGACAACAGCACCGCCGCCGCCTCCAAGGCCCCGGCCGCCCCCAAGGCGTGGCCGGTAACCCCCTTGGTGGAGGTCACCGGAGGTCCGGGGGAGCCGAACACCTTGGCGATGGCCCGAGCCTCGGCGACGTCGTTGAG
>JBBSLT010000332.1:0-1675 GCA_038233555.1 Acidimicrobiales bacterium | reverse complement strand
GGACCGCCACAGCCCGACGAGGTGCTCCTCTTGTTCGATACGACCCAAGGAGCGGTGGCCTCCACCGTCTGGTTCGGCGCCGGCTCGCTCGTCGACTCCCTGGCTGCCCAAGACGCCGACCTGGCCCTGGAGGGAAACGAGCACCGGCTCTGGGGCAACCGGGCCAGCGTGGCCCGCCTGTGCGGGCGCCCCTACGACGAGGTGGTGGCCAACGTCTTGGCCCACGTGCTCTACCTGTGCAGCGACGACGTCGACCTGATGAGGGGACCGCTGCGAGAGGCCGGGGGTGGTCGGGTGGCCCGGGCAGCGGAGGGACCTGGCGGCACCCGGGTGTGGAGCGCCGGCTACCGGCTGGGCGCTGCCCTCCGGCGAGCACGACAGGAGGGCGTGGCGGCGCCGGGGGACTCGACTGGCCGCAACGTAGCCCCCCACATGCGAGCCTCGCACTGGCATCTGTACTGGACGGGGCCAAAGAGCGAGCCCCAGACGCCGGTGCTGAAGCTGCTGGCGCCGACCGCGGTGGGCTTCCGCCCCGAGGACGGCGAGGCCAGCCCCCTTACGGTGGTGCGCCGGGCCGGCAGTTGATGGTGCCCTGATGGCTCGTCCAGAGTTCGTGGTGGCCCGCAACCCCGATCCCGACTCGACCCTTCCGTTTCTGATCCGCCTGCCGCTGGGCGACGAGGGCATCGTGCTCAAGGCTCGTGACAGCTGGCCTCGCACGGCCAAGGTGTTCTGCCACGCGGCGACGTCCTGGCCCGCCGATCCAGACATCGTCGAGCGGGTGCCCGTGCGCTCGTGCGTGCGGCGGGGTGCGGCCATCGACCTCGTGCTCGACCGGGGCCGGGAGAACCGCTCCCAGATCGTCTTCACCCGCATCCGGGGTGGCCGGGAGGCCATCTTCTGGCAGAGCGCCCGCACGGCCAAGCAGGCCCGGCCCAACGTCGGCCTGCCCCAGCGCCGGAGCCTGGCCGGGGCGCTGAGCATCCTGGTCGACGCCCACGAGACCTATCCGTGGCGCTTCGCCCACCAGCAGGCCGAGACCGAGCGCCGCGCCCTGGTCGCCGGCGACTACGGGGTCGAGCTCGACGGGAAGTTGGTGGCCGCCGTCGAGCGCAAGAGCCTCCAGGACCTGGTGGCCACGCTGACCAGCGGGAGGCTGCGCTACGTGCTCGCCGACCTGGCTGCCCTGGCCCGGGCCGCGGTGGTGGTCGAGGACCGCTACTCCTCGGTGTTTCGCCTCGACCACGTCCGCCCCGGCGTTGTGGCCGACGGCCTGGCCGAGACGCAGGTGCGCTTCCCGGGAGTGCCCATCGTGTTCTGCGAGACCCGCCCCCTGGCCCAGGAGTGGACCTACCGCTTCCTCGGGGCGGCGCTGGACGAGCTGGCCACCCACGGGCCGGCCGAGTTGCTCAGCGCCGGGTTGCAACCGGCGGGCGAGCTCCCGCTCCTCGAGCCCACCACCGCCGAGGTGCGAGCGTGGGCGCTGAGCAGCGGGATGTCCGTCAGCGATCGAGGTCGGCTTCGTCCCGAGGTATGGGAGGCGTACCGCCAGGAGCACCCAGCCCCCTGATCTCTCGTCGTGGCCCTGGCGGAGAGCCTGGCCCCTTGCCCTTGAGTCTCCCCAGGCCTGTGCCACTGGTGGGGCTCCTCGACGGGTCACGGAGGTTGTCCCGGC
>JBBSLT010000331.1:0-1695 GCA_038233555.1 Acidimicrobiales bacterium | reverse complement strand
CGGCGACTTCGTCAATGGCGGGCAGATCGTCCTCGACCAGTTCTTGGCGTCGGCCGAGGAGAAGTGGGGGCAGCGTTCGGGGCTGGTGCTGTTGTTGCCCCATGGCTACGACGGCCAGGGTCCTGAGCACTCCTCCGGACGAATCGAACGCTTCTTGACCCTGTGCGCCGACGACAACCTCCAGGTGGTGAACGCCACCAGCGCGGCCCAATACTTTCACCTTCTGCGACGACAGCACCTCGCCGCCCGACGCCGGCCGTTGGTGGTCTTCACGCCCAAGTACTTGCTGCGGGCCCGGGAGTCGCGCTCGCCCGTCGAGGGCCTCTGCTCCGAGTCGTTCCACGAGGTGCTCGACGACCCCTCGGTGAGCGACCCCTCAGCCGTCCGCCGGGTCGTGCTGTGTTCGGGCAAGGTGGCCTACGACGCCCTGTTGCGGCGCGACCAGGCCAGGGCGCCGGCGGCCGTCGTGCGCGTCGAGCAGCTCTACCCTTGGCCGGAGCGCGCCCTGGTCGAGGTGCTGGAGCGCTATCCGTCCATCGATTCCATCTACTGGCTCCAAGAAGAGCCCGAGAACATGGGGGCCTGGCCTTTCGTGCAGGGCCGCCTCCACGGGACCCTGGTCGGCGGGGCCAAGGTCGGCCACGCCAGTCGGCCGGAGTCCGCCAGCCCGGCCACGGGCAGCTTCAAGCTGCACCTCCGCCAACAGGAGCACCTCCTCGATCGAGCCTTCGAGGGCGTCTGATTCGGCCCTTGTGCAGGAGAACCCACACCGAGGGTGGTGGACCGGTAGGGTTGGACTCGACAACTGCCTCCTCAGGTGAGATAGGCAGGGTGTCGACGGTCCGGCGCTGCGGCTTCCCGCCTCGTGGCGCTCGGGCGACGAACCGGGCGGGTAGCAAGGCAACGGGCCTCATCCGTCGGCTCCTCGCTCCTTTTCGGGAGCGGGCGCTCGGAAGGCTTGGCGCCGGTCGTCAGACCGGGCGCTGGGTTCCCGCTCGTGGCCAGGAAGAGGGGAAGACGAGATGGACGACCGTGGCTGAGATGCCGACGAGTGCGCACCTGGTGATCGATGGGTCCAACATCGCCACCGAGGGCCGCAGCCTGCCGAGCTTGCAGCAACTCGACGAGGCAGTGCGGGCCCTGCTCAAGGAGCGCCCACACGAGACTTGGACTGTGGTGGTCGACGCCACCTTCGGCCATCGCATCGATAGCGCCGAGAAGCAGATGTATGAGGAGGCTCTGGCGGCCAACGAGCTGGTGACACCACCCGCAGGCACAATCGGCCGGGGCGACAAATTCCTCCTCGAGATCGCCGACCGGGCCAACGCCACGGTGTTCTCCAACGACTCCTTCCAGGAGTTCCACGGCGAGTACGAGTGGCTCTTCGACGAGGATCGCTTGGTCGGCGGCAAGCCCGTTCCCGAGGTGGGCTGGATCTTCACCGCCCGCACCCCGGTCAGGGGCCCCAAGAGCCGGATGGCATCCCGGATGGCCTCCGAACGCCGAGGCCGATCGTCGGGCTCACGTGGCTCGCGCCGGGTCCTGACCGCGACCGAGCCCCTTCCGGTGCCCAGCAAGCCACCGCCTCGGAACTCCCGGCGCCAGCCGGTCTCGGCTGCGTCGGTGGTGGCCTCGGCCGCTTCGCCCCCAGAGGCGGTTGATGACGTCGAGGCCACGCCCGCGCCCTCGACGTCG
>JBBSLT010000330.1:0-1712 GCA_038233555.1 Acidimicrobiales bacterium | reverse complement strand
CGGCTACGAGGCCGACGACGTGATCGCCACCCTGGCCACCGAGGCACGTGACCGGGGCGAGGAGGTCATCATCGTCACCGGCGACCGTGACACCTACCAGCTCGTCGAGGACCCCCTGGTCAAGGTGCTCTACAACCGCCGGGGGGTATCCGACTACGTCCTCTACGACGAGGCCGGCATCCGGACCCGCACGGGGGTCTCGCCCGCCGAGTACCCCCAGTACGCCGCCCTGCGGGGCGATCCGTCCGACAACCTGCCCGGGGTGCCGGGAGTGGGGGAGAAGACGGCGGCCAAGCTCATCACCACCCACGGGGGCCTCGACGGCGTCTATGCCCACCTCGATGATCTGACGCCCAAGCTGCGCCAGAACCTGGCCGAGCACGAGGCGCGGGCCCGCCAGAACGCCGAGGTGATGGTGCTGCTGCGCGACGTCCCCCTCGACCTTGGCCCCGACGACCTGGCTCGGCGCCCCTTCGACCCCGACGGGGTACGGGAGCTGTTCAACTTTCTGGAGTTCCGGACCCTGCACCAGCGCCTGGTCGAGGCCGACACCGGGGCCGAGTCGAGCGTGCCCTCGCCCGACCAACTCAGCGCCCTGGAGTGCGGCGTCCACGAAGTGACTTCGGCCGACGAGGCCGCCGACCTCCTCGATCGTGCTCAAGGCTTTGTGGTCACTTCCGAACCTCAAGGGGCCAATAGTGACCAGAAAGTGGTGACGGGGCTGGAGCGCCTGTTCCTCATCGCCCGCTACCAGGGCGATCCCGGGCGCTCGCCGCTGAGCGGCCTGGCGGTGGTCACCCAAGTCGAGCCCGGAGAAGGGGCGTGGTTGCCCGCTGACCTACTGGCTGACGAGCAGGTACGGACGTCACTGGCCCGCCTGCTCGGGCCCGGAGGCCCGCCGCTGGTGACCCATGGAGCCAAGGCCCTCATGCGTTCGCTCGACCCCCTCGGGATCGACCTTCAGACCCTCGACCTCGACACCGAGGTGGCCGGCTACCTGCTCGATCCCGCCGGTTCGCCCTACGTGCTGGGCGAGTTGTTGACCCGCTATGTCGGCCTTGGTCTGGAGGATGCAGCATCACCGGCAGCCGAGGGGCGCCTCGACCTCGACGGAGCAGGCGCCTCGATGGCCACCGACGCCGCCCGCTCGGCGGTGGCCGTGGCCCGCCTGGCCCCGGCGGTGAGCAAGGCCCTGGCCGACCAGGGGCTGAGCGCCCTCTACGACGACATCGAGCGACCCCTGGTGCGGGTCCTGGCCCGCATGGAGACCGTGGGTGTGGGTGTCGACATCGAGTACCTGCGGGCCCTCAACGCCGGCCTGGTGGCCGACGCCGCCCGCCTGGTGGCCGAGATCCACGAGGCCGCCGGGGAGCCGTTCGTGGTCAACTCCACCCCGCAGCTGCGCAGCGTGTTGTTCGACAAGCTCGGCCTCACCCCGGGCAAGCGCACCAAGACGGGGTACTCCACCGACGCCGCCTCCCTGGAGAAGCTGCGGGGCCAGCACCCCATCGTCGAGCTGCTCCTGCGCTACCGCGAGGTGGAGAAGCTGCGCTCCACCTACGGCGAGGGCTTGATCGCCGAGGTGTCCGACGACGGGCGCATCCACGCCACCTTCCACCAGACCGTCGCCCGCACCGGGCGCCTCAGCTCCGACCGCCCCAACCTCCACAACATCCCCGTGCGCACCGAGGAGGGCCGGCGCTTCCGGCGGG
>JBBSLT010000329.1:0-1720 GCA_038233555.1 Acidimicrobiales bacterium | reverse complement strand
TTCGCCCTCAAGGCGAGGCGCCGGCCCAAGCGCGAGGTGCAGGCCGCGGTGCGAGAGGCGGCGCAGCTCCTCGGGATCGAGGCCCTGCTCGGGCGCCGACCCCGGACCCTCTCCGGCGGCGAGCGCCAACGGGTGGCCATGACGATGGGCGATCGCGTCGCAGTCATGCAGGGCGGCGAGCTCCAACAGGTGGGCCCGCCGGCGCAGGTCTACGCGGCGCCGGCCAACGTCTTCGTGGCCGCCTTCTTGGGCAGTCCGGCCATGAACCTTTGCCTGGCGTCGATCGCCGAGGTCGAGGGTCGGCGGGTGGCGCAGATGGGCCCGTGGGCCGTGCCCCTCCCCCATGGTCGCGCCGGCGGGCTCGAACAGGTCGTGGTCGGCATCCGCCCTGAGCACCTGGGCGAGGCCCGCTCAGGTCGACCCGCCGAGTCAGTCGAGGCTGATGTCACGGCTGAGGTGGTGGAGCCCCTGGGAGCACTGACCCTCGTCCACTTCCACATCGACGCCGCCACGGTCTCGGCGTCCCCCCACCCAGGCGGCGGCGGAGCCCTGAGTGTGGCGCCGGCTCCAGCGGCCATGGTGGCCGCTCTCGACGGACGTACGCCGGCGGTGGCCGGCGAGCCCCTGACCCTGTCGGTCGACCCGGCGTGGCTCCACCTCTTCCACCCCGAGACCGGCGAGGGGATCTAGGTGCCCAATCGGTTGAGCATGGGTGGGTCGATCACTGGACACGCCAAGGCGATTCGGGCCAGCCTCCTGCGATGGTCGCGAGCACACCACTTCCAGGCCACATCGATGGCCCGAGGATCCCTCCTCCAACCCGAGACCGGCGTGGCGATCTAGTCGGAGCCAGCATCAGCGTTTGCCGGTGACTACGACGCCTTCGGTGAAGGCCCGCTGAGCGAGGAAGAACACCACCACGCACGGCAGGAGGGCCAGGGTGGAGGCGGCCATGAGATGCGCCCACTGGGTGCTGTAGATGTCGCGGTAGAAGGCGAGACCGAGCGGCAGGGTGTAGCTGTCCTGGTCGGTGAGGTAGAGCAGCGGGCCCACGAAGTCGTTCCAGACCCCGACGAACTGGAAGGCGGCCACCACCGAGATGGCCGGCCACGACTGGGGCACCACCACCCGTAGCAGGATCGACAGGAAGCCGTGGCCGTCGACACGGGCCGCCTCCTCCTGCTCTCGAGGGATGGTGAGGAAGTACTGGCGCAACAGGAAGATGTTGAACGCTCCCCCACCCAACCAGGCGGGCACGATCAGGGGCAGGTAGGTGCCCACTCAGCCGACGGAGTTGAACAGCAGGAACGACGGCACGAGGGTGACCTCGGCGGGCAGCATGACCCCGGCCAGCACCAGCAGGAACAGCCACCGCAGCCCCGGCGCTCGCATGCGGGCGAAGGCGTAAGCCACTGCTACCGACGACAGCACCGTTCCCGCCACCACCGGGACGGCCACGAGGGTCGAGTTCAAGAAGTAGCGCCAGAACGGGATCTGGGTGACGGCCTCGGAGTAGTTCTCCGGTCGGGGTGAGGAGGGCAGCCACTCGATCGGGGTCCGGAACACCTCGGCCTCGGGTTTGAGCGACGTCGACACCATCCACGCCAGCGGTACCAGCACCACCACGGCTCCGACCACGGCCACGAGAGTGGCCGCTCGCCGCGACCACCGCCCCGTGGCCCGGGGGCCGAGGACGGGTCCCGAGGTAGTGACCGACGAC
>JBBSLT010000328.1:0-1730 GCA_038233555.1 Acidimicrobiales bacterium | reverse complement strand
TGGAGCTGCGCCAGGTCCGGGGCTTCCTTCCCCTCGACGGGCACCACCCGAGCGACGAGCTGAGGTTCGCCGGCGAGGTCGTGGTGAAGGAAGACGTCGGCCTCGGCAACGTCGGGACACCGCTGGAGGGCGGCGGAGATCGTGGCCCGGTCGACATGAAAGCCGCGCAAGTCGACGTGGTCGGCGGCACGGCCCACCAGCTCGCGCTCGTGCACTCGTACAGCCGACGCATCGGGCTGGGGACCGCCCCGGCGGATCAGTGCGGCTCGCTCGTCGTCGGTGAGCAGGCACAGCTCCGAGAGGCGTCGCGTGGGGTGGGCGACGATGTCGGCCAGCAGGGTCTCGAACGTGGCCAGCAACCGCTCCACGCTGGGCCGGTGGAAGGCGCCCCGGGCAGCCAGGGAGACCTTGTCGGCGCCTTCGACCAACGAGAGGATCAGAAAGGTCCCGAGGTAGAGGCCGGCCCCCCAGGGGACGGTGTCGGCCTGCGAGCCCTCGTCGTCACGACCGGCGCTGAAGTGGGTGCGGGTAGTGGTGGCGCTGGTGTCGTAGCCACTGGTCATCAGGCCGGGGAGCACGACCTCCTCGGTCTGGGGCGTCACCCCCTGGAACATGACGGCCACCTGGGGCACCAGACCATGGACTGCCGCCCGAGCACCGAGCACCCCCTGGAGGACCGTCTCGAAGGGCAGATTCTGGTGGGCCAGCGCTCCCATCATGGCGGTCCGTACGCGGGGAAGTAGCTCGGTGAAGGTGGGGTCACCCGAGCCGTCGAGGCGAACCAGCACCTTCTTGGTGAAGCCCCCGATCATCGCCTCGAGCTCGACGCGGTTGCGGTTGGCCACCACCGAGGCGGCCAACAGGTCGGTCTGGCCGGTGATGCGCTGTACCAGCACCTCGAAGGCGGCCAGCATGGTCATGAACAAGGTGGTGCGCTCGCGGCGGGCCAGCGCCCGCAACTGCGTCGACAGCTCGACGGGAAGGTCCATCGACACGGGCTCGGCGCTGGCCTGGGGCGCTCCCTCGGGGCGGTCGGGATCCTCGATGGGGAGCTGGAGGGACAGTGGCGCCCCGGCCAGGTACTGCTTCCACCAGTCCAGCTCGGCCGTGCCCGCCGGGCCGGCCATGCGGCGGTGCTGGGCCCGGGAGAACTCGGAGAACGAGAGGGGAAGGTCGGCCAGGGGCGAGGGCTCTCCGGTGGCGAAGGCGCGGTAGAGGGCCGAGAGCTCCCGGCGAAACACGCCCACCGACCAGTCGTCGAACACGCTGTGATGGACTCGCAGGATCACCAGGTGGTCATCGGGATCCAGGCGCAGCAGGCGGGCCTCGAACAGCGGGCCCTCCACCAGGTCGAAGGGACGTCCGGAAAAGGCCAGCAGAGTCGCCACCTCGGCGTCCCGGGCCTCGGGGGACAGCCCGGTCAGGTCGAGCACTCCCAGCTCGAACCCGCCAGCCGGGGAGACGACCTGCACCGGTTGGCCACGACGCACCTCGAAGGTGGTGCGCAGGGGCTGGTGGCGGCGCACGATCTCGGCCAGGGCCCGCTCCAGCGCAGCCACGTCGAGGGCACCGCGGTAGCGCCGGACCAGAGGCGGCAGGTTCTGCGAACCGGGGGCGAACATTTCGTGCCAGAGCATGCCCTCCTGGGAGGAGGCCGCCGGCACGTCGGCTTCGATGGAGTCGGCCTGCTCAACCTCGGCGACCTCAGGGGGAACGCCGTCGACCTCGGT
>JBBSLT010000327.1:0-1754 GCA_038233555.1 Acidimicrobiales bacterium | reverse complement strand
CAGTGGCAGCACGGGCGAACCTCGGGGCGCCGTGCTCACCTCAGAGGCTGTGCAGGCCGCGGCCCTCACCACCAGCGCCGCCCTAGAGGTCGACCCGGGACGGGACCGCTGGCTGGCCTGCCTGCCCCTGGCCCACGTGGGTGGGCTCTCGGTGGTGACCCGGGCGCTGGCCACGGGGACGTCGCTCACCGTGGTTCCCCGGCCCGAACCTGCGGCGGTGGAGGCCGAGGCCCGCACCGGCGCCACCCTGGTCTCGTTGGTCGCCACCACGCTGGGGCGCATCGACGCTGCGCTGTTTCGCCGGATCCTGGTGGGCGGCTCGGCGGCGCCGGCCGAGCGCCCGGCCAACGTCGTCGCCACCTACGGCATGACCGAGACCGGAGGCGGCGTGGTCTACGACGGCCGGCCGCTGGCGGGCGTGGAGGTCCGGACTATTGACGGCGAGCTTCAGGTGCGGGGCCCCATGCTGTTGCGGGCCTACCGAGACGGCACTGATCCCAGAGATGGCGAGGGGTGGTTTCCCACCGGTGACGCCGGGTCGGTGGCCGCTGACGCCACGGTGGCCGTGGTCGGGCGGATGGCCGAGGTGATCGTCACCGGCGGTGAGAAGGTGTGGCCGGCGCCGGTGGAAGCGGTACTGGCCCGTCATCCCTCGGTGGCCGACGTGGCGGTGACGGGCCGGCCCGATCCTGAGTGGGGGGACTGCGTGGTGGCCGTGATCGTGCCCACCGATCCCGCCGAGCCCCCCTCCCTCGATGGGCTGCGGGACTGGGCCAAGCAGCACCTGCCCGCCTATGCTGCCCCCCGGGAGCTGGTGCTGGTACCCAGCCTGCCCCGGACCGCCCTGGGCAAGCTGCGAAGAGCCGACCTAGCGGGATTCTCGTGATCACCTTCGCCGTGCCGCGCCTGAGCGTGCTCGACCAATCGCCGGTCCCCCTGGGATCGACGCCGGCCGAGGCTCTGCACGAGACGGTCGCCCTGGCCCAGGCGGTCGAGCGGCTCGGTTACCACCGCTACTGGCTGGCCGAGCACCACAACACCGCCTCGCTGGCCGGCACCGCCCCCGAGGTCCTTGCCGCCCATGTCGCCAGCCGGACCACGACCATCCGCATCGGTTCGGGCGGGGTCCTCCTCCCCTACTACCGCCCGCTCAAGGTGGCCGAGACCTTCCGGGTGCTCCATGCCCTCTTTCCCGGCCGCATCGATCTCGGGCTGGGCCGGGCCGCCGGTGCCGACGAGGCCGCCGCCGATCGTCTGCGCCATGAGCCGGAGGCGCTGAGCGACGAGCACTACCCCGCCAACGTCGCCGAGCTGGTGGCGCTGGTGAACGAACCGTCGGAAGCCGAACACGCCATCGGTGAAGTCCGAGCCATGCCCACCGGCGAAGGGGCGCCCGAGGTGTGGGTACTCGGCTCGAGCAGCTACGGCGCCGGCCTCGCCGCTGGCCTGGGGCTGCGCTTCTGCTTCGCCCACTTCGTCTCCCCCGCCTTCGGCGCCCAGACCGTCGCCGGCTACCGTCGCCGCTTCCGGCATTCCCCCCAGTGTCCCACCCCAGTCGCCGCCCTCGGCGTCTCGGTGATCTGCGCCGACACCGACGCCGAAGCCGAGCGCCTGGCGGTCAGCTCCGACGTGTGGCGGCTCCGGCCGGAGGGCGCCGGTCGCGGCCCCCTCCTCTCGGTGGAGGAGGCCGAGGCCCAGCGAATGTCTGGCGTGGAGCGCATGCGCATGGCCCAGGACCGACCCAAGCGGGTGGT
>JBBSLT010000326.1:0-1767 GCA_038233555.1 Acidimicrobiales bacterium | reverse complement strand
CGGACGAGGGTCCGCTCGTCGTAGAGCGCCGCCTCCACGTCGCCCACTTCGAGGCCCGGCACCCGGGCCCGAGCCGAGAGGAACACCGTCGCTGGATCCGTGGCGTGCAGCCCGACCAGGTGCTCGGCCACGCTGGCGACGTCGGCGCCGGGCGAGGTGGGGGAGAGGTGGTGGCGCCGGGCCAGACGAGCACGGCGCTCGGCCCCGTTGAAAGTGCGCACGGCCCTCATGGTGGCACGGCCCGGTCCGGCGGCCGGCGGCCACCTGCCAGTGGCGGTGCCACCGGTGGTACCCTACGTGGGTGAACAGGACGACGGTCTACCTACCAGACGAGCTGAAGGCTGCGGTGGAGCGCCTGGCCGGTGAGCGGGGGACGTCCGAAGCCGAGGTCATCCGGGAAGCCATCCGGACCTTGGCCACCTCGGAACGGCCCGCCCCTACGCTTCCCTTGTTCTCCAGCGGCGATCCGACGATGTCGGAACGAGTGGACGAGCTGATGAAGGGCTTCGGCGAAGATTGATCATCATCGACACCAGTGGTCTCCTGGCCGCCCTGGATGGTCGACAGCGCCATCACCGCCCGGCGCGGAAGGTCCTGCAGGGTGAGAAGGGCCCGCTCGTTCTCTCGCCCTTCGTCCTGGCCGAGCTCGACTATCTCGTCACCAATCGGATCGGGGTGGCGGCCGAGCTGGCGCTCTTGGCCCAAGTCGGCGATGGCGCCTACGAGCTGGCGTCCTTCGACGCCGACGACGTGCGCACCGCCGCCGGCATCGTCGAGCAGTACCGCGACCTGGAGATCGGCCTGGCCGACGCCTCCATCGTCGTGTTGGCCCACCGCTACCGCACCGATCGGGTGCTGACCCTCGACACCCGCCACTTCCGGGCACTGCGCACCATCCGGGGCCAACCGTTCATGATCCTGCCCGAGGACCACGTCGACCGAGGCGCCTGAACCTCGCCGAGACGGCGAGACTGGGCCCGTGGTCGAACGCCCGCCTGCCGGCACCATCCCCGACACCCCGGGGTCGTACCAGTTCAAGGACGCCGAGGGCCGGGTCGTCTACGTGGGCAAGGCCAAGTCGCTGCGGTCCCGGCTCAACAGCTACTTCGGCGACCCCCGGTCGATGCTGCCCCGCACCGCCCAGATGGTCCAGACGGCGGCGACCGTCGAGTGGATCGAGGTCCGCAACGAGGTCGAGGCCCTCATGCTCGAGTACAGCCTCATCAAGGCTCACCAGCCTCGCTTCAACATCCGCCTGCGAGACGACAAGAGCTACCCGTTCCTCGCCGTCACCCTGGCCGACGAGTGGCCCCGGCCCCGGGTCATGCGAGGGCGAAAGCAGAAGGGCACCCGCTACTTCGGCCCCTACGCCCACGCCTACGCCATCCGCGAGACGCTCGACCTGCTGTTGCGGACCTTCCCGGTGCGGACGTGCTCGGACAACAAGTTCACCCGCCACCAGCGCCTGGGCCGACCCTGCCTGCTCTACCACATCGAGAAGTGCGTGGGCCCGTGCGTGGGCGAAGTCACCCACGACGACTACCAGCGCCTGGTCGACGACCTGGTGGCCTTCCTCGACGGCAACACCGAGCCGGTGATCGCAGCTCTAGAAGCGGACATGGTCGGCGCCGCCGAGGACCTCGAGTTCGAGCGGGCGGCCCGCCTGCGCGACCGCCTGGTGAGCGTGCGCAAGGCCGTCGAGAAGCAGCAGATGGTGGCCGAGCGCTCCGAGGACCTCGACGTCATCGGCATCGCCGACGACGACTT
>JBBSLT010000325.1:0-1796 GCA_038233555.1 Acidimicrobiales bacterium | reverse complement strand
TCACCCTTGGGAGAGCTGGCGGGCCCGCTCGTCCTGGCGCAAGGCATCCACCACGTCGCCCAGCTCACCTTGGAGCACCTTGTCGAGGTTGTAGCTGGTGAAGCCGATCCGGTGGTCAGACACCCGGTTCTCCTTGTAGTTGTAGGTGCGAACCTTCTCCGAGCGGCCGCCGCCACCCACCTGGCCCCGGCGTTGCTCCGACAGCTCGGCCGACTGACGGTCCTGCTCCGCTTTCAGCAGGCGCGAGCGCAGCACCACCAGGGCTTTGGCCCGGTTCTGGATCTGGCTCTTCTCGTCCTGCATCGCCACCACGATCCCGGTGGGACGATGGGTGATGCGCACGGCCGAGTCGGTGGTGTTGACGCTCTGGCCCCCCGGTCCCGACGACCGGTAGACGTCGATCTGCAGGTCGCCGGGATCGATGCGTACGTCGAGCTCCTCGGCCTCGGGAAGCACGGTGACGGTGGCCGACGACGTGTGCACCCGGCCCTGGCTCTCGGTGACCGGCACCCGTTGCACCCGATGGGGGCCGCCCTCGTGCTTGAGGTGCGACCAGGCGTCGGGGGACTTGACGACGAAGGTCACCTCGTTGAGCCCGCCCATGTTGGACGATTCGCTGTTGAGGACCTCGAGCTTCCACCCCTGGCGGGCGACGTAGCCTTGGTACATCTCGAAGAGGTCCTTGGCGAAGAGGTTGGCCTCCTCGCCGCCCTCGGCCCCCCGCACCTCCATGATGACGTTGCGACCGTCGTTCTGGTCCTTGGGCGACAGCAGCACCTTGAGCTCGGTGTCGAGTCGGGCCATGGTGGCCTCGGCGTCGTCGACCTCGGCCCGCAACACGTCACGGTCGTCGCCGGAGGCCTCCACCATCATCTCCCGAGCTGTGGCCAGATCGGCGCCGGCCTGGCGGTAGGCCCGGGTGGCGACCACGATCGGCTCGAGCTCCTTGTGACGCCGGGTGAGAGCGACGTAGGCCTCCTGGTCGGCGAAGATCTCTGGTTCGGACAAGCGCGCCTCGATGGAGGCCAGCTCGTCTTCCAGGGCACTCAGGCGCTCGAACATCGGATGCTCCAGGGTAGAGGGCGAAACCGGCGCTGGCGGCGGCGTCTCGCAGCGGCGCATCGAAGCAGGCGAAGGTGTCACAGCCCGGATCAGCCGCCCTGGCGGCTTCAGCAGACGCCAGCTGCACGGCGTCGTAGGCCCGCAGCCCGTAGGCGGTCACATGATCAGCGGCTGCATTGAGGAGGGCCGGGTCGACGCCGACGAGGGGGAATCGGGGCGGGTCTGCGCCGCTGCCGAACCAGTCACTCTCGAACCCGCTAAGGAGTGTCTCCACCTCAGGCGAGGTCATCTCACCTACGCGATGCTTGCGCCACAAGGCAGACGGCACCTCGACCCGGGCCAACACCGACACCACGAAGACGCCAAGCGATCGTACGAGTTCGTGCCCGTCCTCGACGGCATAGAGCTTTACCAGAGCCGACGAATCGGCAAAGACAGTCAGCGGTTTCTAACCCCTACCCTCTGCGACGTAGTCCGAGAGGGGCTTGCCCTTACCGGCCGCAATACGGGCTCGCGGACGGCTGCCCTACTCGGGGGGCGGCGCCGGCGCGTTCTTGCGCCCGCCGTAGCGGCGCTGAAAGCGCTCCACCCGACCACCGCTGTCGATCAGGCGTTGCTTGCCGGTGTAGAAGGGGTGGCACACGTTGCACAGCTCGACCCGCAGCGTCGGCTCGGTGGAACGGGTGGTGAAGGTGCTGCCGCACGAGCAGGTCACCTTGGCCTCGTCGTAGCGG
>JBBSLT010000324.1:0-1798 GCA_038233555.1 Acidimicrobiales bacterium | reverse complement strand
CTCGCTGTTGGCGGCCGAGGCGGTCACCGTCGACCACATCTCGGGAGGGCGCCTGGAGCTGGCCCTGGGGGCGGCCTGGTTCGAAGAGGAGCACCGCCAGCTCGGGTTCGACTTCCCGCCGGCGGGCGAGCGGGTCGAGCTGCTGGAGGAGGCCATCGAGGTCATCCGCCTGCTCATGACCACCGACGACGCCTCCTTCAAGGGCCGTCATGTGCGCCTGGAGGGCGCCACGTATCGCCCCCGTCCCGTACAGCGCCCCTGCCCGCCGCTGTGGATCGGAGCCTCGGGGGAGCAACGGATGCTGCCTCTGGTGGGGCGGGTGGCCGACGCCTGGCACTGCTTCGCCGCGCCAGACGACATGGCCCGCAAGTGGGCCATCGTGGCCGCCTCGGCCGAGGCCGCGGGGCGCGATCCGGCCTCCATCCTGTGGGCCACCAACCTGTCGTTGTCAGAACCCTGGGGCGAGGTGCGTCGGGCCGCCGAGGTCCACCGCCGCGCCGGCGTGGGCTACCTGGTGTGCTCGTGGCCGACGGAAGGCCAGGGCCGGATGGAGGAGTTCGTCGAGCAGGTCATGCCGGAGCTGGTGGCCGGGTAGGCGAAGCCTTCCGCCTGACCACCACCGTGGCCAGCACCATGGCGAGGCCCATGCCGAGGAGGACGCCGGCGCCGCCGATCGCCCATCCCTGGCCGCCCTGCTCGGCGCTGACGATGGTGGTGTCGCCGTCGCGGTGCAGCGAGGCGAAGTAGATGTCCTCGGCGTTGGTCACCTCGTCGCCGTTGCGGCTGTCCTGCCACGCGAAGTACACGGTGTCGTCCGTCGAGGCGATGCCGACGCTGTAGTGACTGTGGATGTTGTTCGACCACACCCCGATGCGCCGGTCGATGATCCGGTCGGTCACCCGGATGTTCTCCTCCCAGGTGCGACCGGCGGTGTCCGAGGAGCTGTAGTAGACGTCGGTGAAGCCCCCGAAGTTGAAAGGTGGCCCGAACTCCTCGGGCAGGGATTCCGGCTCGGGGCTGTTGCGGAAGTCGTACCAGGCGAGGTCGACCCGTCCATTGGGGGCGATGGCGATCCCGGGGTCGTAGTGCTGGGTGTTCGGGTGCTCGGCGTCGTCGTTGACGACGCTGCGATCGCTCCAGGAGTCGCCGCCGTCGGTGGAGGTGCGCACGAAGATCTCGTTGTCTTCCTCGTTGTCGGGGAACTGCTCGGTCGTGCCGTACCACGCGAAGTACAGATTGCCGGTGTCCGGGTCGGCGGCCAAGACCTGCTTGCGGTTGTGGAAGAAGCCGGCGCTGCCCGGTTCGATGACCACCGGGTCGCTCCAGGTCTGGCCGTGGTCGCGGGAGCGCCGGTAGGAGACCTCCCGGACGATGGGCTCTTCGGGATCGAACGCACCGGAGGGGACCACGGCGTGGGCCACCCCGTCGCCGTCGACGGCCAGACGGGGTTGGTAGACACGCCCCTCCCCCTCGCCGGCCGGCACGGGGTCGGAGAAGGTGCGGCCCCCGTCGCTGGACGCAGCCAGGACGCCGCCGCCGCCGCTCATCCAACCCAGGTAGACGTAGGTGGAGTCGCTGGGGTCGACCGCGATCACCGGCCGCCGGTTGTCGGCGGCATCCTCGTCGTCGGCCGGCGCCTCGAAGGCCATGTTCGTCTCCCAGCTACGGCCACTGTCATCGGAGCGGGCCACGAAGATGTGACGAGGACGGTCACCCCGGTTGAGGTCGGCGAAGGCGGGGTCGGTGGCGCTAAAGGCCAGGAACAGCGTTCCTTCTTCGTCGAAGGCCATGGTGAAGT
>JBBSLT010000323.1:0-1806 GCA_038233555.1 Acidimicrobiales bacterium | reverse complement strand
CGTTCGGGAAGGTCGCAGCCAAATCGCGTCGGATCTGCGGGAGAACGGCCAGCCTGTTGGGCGCTGGATTTCGGAACTCAAGAGTCGCCATAAGACATCTGCGTCCTATCCGTCAAAGGTCGATGACGTACCAGATTGGTGTAGGAGGTTGTTGGAGACTTTCCCTGATTGGACTTGGGAGTAGCCTGAGGACGTACCTTGGAGGTTGTCCCGGCAGTCGTGGAATTTGAGGTGGCGGGCCCCCGCCTGAGACCTGCCGGATGGTAGGTGTCGGGCCGTTCGCCAAGAACACCGACCAAGAAGGGGACCACCACCGATGAAGAAGGACTACCAGACCAAGGCCGCGTCCGCGGCGACCACCGAGCTCGTGATGCCCGACACCGTGAGGGTGGCGATGGCCGAGCTCACAGAGACGGTGAGGGAGGGCCTGCTGGCGCTGGCCGTCGGGGCCGGCCTGCAGGTCATGCAGGCGATGATGGACGACAGCGTCATCGCGCTGTGCGGGCCGAAGGGACGCCACGACCCCGACCGCCAGGGTGTGCGCCACGGTACCGAGGACGGATCGGTGACCTTGGGCGGCCGGCGGGTGCCGGTGCGCCGGCCCCGGGCTCGCAGCGCCGACGCCAAGACCGAGCTGGCGGTGCCCGCCTACGAGCTGTTCAGCTCGACGGAGCTGTTGGGCTCGATGGCGCTGGAGCGGATGATGGCCAAGCTGTCGACCCGGCGCTACGCCGCCGGGCTGGAGCCGGTCGGCCACAGCGTCGAGGCGACCGCCCGCTCCACGTCGCGCTCGGCGGTCAGCCGACGCTTCGTGGCCGCCACCGAGACGGCGTCGGCCGAGATGATGGAAGCCGACCTGTCCGAGGTGGATCTGGTGGCGCTCATGGTCGACGGCGTCCACTTCGCCGATCACCTCTGCGTAGTCGCCTTGGGCATCGGGATCGACGGCACCAAGCACCCGCTGGGTTTGGTCGAGGGCGACACCGAGAACGCCACCGTGGTCAAGGACCTGTTGGCCGGGCTGCGGGACCGGGGCCTTGACGTGACCAAGCCGATCCTGGTGGTGATCGACGGCGCCAAGGCACTGGCGAGCGCGGTGAAGGCCGTGTTCGACCACCCGGTGGTCCATCGCTGCCAACTCCACAAGGTCCGCAACGTCGAGTCGAAGCTGCCCGCTGCGCTGGCCTCGACGGTGGCCAAGAAGATGCGAACCGCCTACCACGACCCCGATGCGCTGCGTGGGGAGGCAACGCTCGAGGCTCTGGCCCGGAGCCTGGCCAAGAGCCACCCGGGCGCGGCGGGGAGCCTGCGTGAGGGCCTGGCCGAGACCCTCACCGTCACCCGCCTCGACGTGCCCCCGACCTTGGCCCGGACGTTGCGGTCCACCAACGCCATCGAGTCGATGATCGAGATCTGCCGCGACCACTCGACCAACGTGAAGCGCTGGCGCAATGGCGAGATGGCGCTGCGCTGGTGCGCGGCGGGGATGGGTGAAGCCAAGAAGCAGTTCCGCCGGGTGAACGGCTACCTGCACCTGCCGGCGCTCCGCAACGCCCTCGACGCTCACGTCGCCGGGGCTTTCACAGCCCCATGCGATGATGAGGAGGTAGCCGCCTGAACATCACCGGGCCGCCACCGAAGTTCCACGGAACTCGGGACATCCTCCGTACCTTGAGAAGCATCGTCCTCCCTGGGGTTTCGGCTTCCTCGGGCGCTCGCTCAACGGAGCGCCGACCGTCCACCTCCGGCGCCTGCCGACGGCTCGGGTACCGGCTCGCCCGTTCAGGATCCTGCACCATTCCTCGT
>JBBSLT010000322.1:0-1822 GCA_038233555.1 Acidimicrobiales bacterium | reverse complement strand
GAGCCGGGCAGGCTGGCGAGCAGACCGGCGGTGTAGGGATGGCGGGGTGCGGCGAAGACGTCTCCGGCCGTTCCCGTCTCCACCACTCGCCCGGCGTACATGACCACGACGTTGTCGGCGGTCTCGGCGATCACACCCAAGTCGTGGCTGATGATCACCACGGCCAGCTCCTGCTCGCGCTGAAGGCGTTGGAGCAGCTCAAGAATCTGCGCCTGCACGGTGACGTCGAGGGCAGTGGTGGGTTCGTCGGCGATCAACACCCGGGGGCGGTTGGCTACGGCCATGGCGATCATGGCCCGCTGGCGCATGCCACCCGACCATTCATGGGGATAGGCCCGACCCCGCTCCCCTGCACCGGGGACGCCGACTTCCTCTAGAAGTTCGGTGGCGCGCCTACGGGCCACCACACGTCGCAGTTGCGCGTCGTGAGCCTCGATCGCTTCGGCCACCTGGTCAATGATCCGGTAGGCGGGGTGCAGGGCGCTCATGGGATCCTGGAAGATCATGCCGACGTCCCGGCCGCGCACGCGGCGCAGATCCCTGGTCGCCAAGGTGAGCAAGTCCCGGTCACCGAGCATGACCACACCGCTGGTGATCCGACCGGGGGGCTGGGGCAACAGACCGAGGGCGGCCAGCACCGTGACCGTCTTGCCGCAGCCGGACTCCCCCACCACCCCTACGGTCTGGCCCGGCTCGACCTGGTAGCTCACGTCATCGACGGCGCGTACTGGCCCGCGAGCCGCGTCGAAGCACACCGACAGATTGTGGATGGCCAACGCCGGCACCGAGGTGGCCGATCTACTCACTGCGAGGACCCCATCACGTCGCCCAAGGCGTCGCTGACGAGGTTGAGGCCGAGGACGGTGGCGGCGATGGCCAGGCCCGGAAAGACCGACATCCACCATGCCACCCGTAGGAAGCGCTGGGCTTCGCTGGCCAGGTAGCCCCAGCTCACGATGTCGGGATCGCCCAGCCCGACAAAGCCCAAGCTGGCCTCGATGAGCAGTACCTGCGCCAAGACCAGCCCGAGGAAGGCAGCCACCGCCGGCAGGGCGTTGGGCATGATCTCGCGCAGGACCACGCGGGCCGGCGAGGCCCCCGAGACGCGGGCGGCGTCGACAAACTCCTGCTCCTTGAGCACCAGGATCTCGGCCCGGATGACTCGGGCCAGCAGGGGCCAGGATGTCACCCCCAGGATCCCGATGAGCAGGGGCAGAGACGAGCCGAAGAAGGCGATCACCACCACCGCCAGGAAGAACCGGGGTGGCGCCTGGAACATCTCCGTCAGCCGCATGAGCGCATCATCCGCCCAGCCGCCCCACCAGCTGGACAGCGTGCCCACCACCATGGCGATGGCGAGGACCAGGAGTCCGACGAGGACGACCACCACGAGCGACGTACGGGTACCGATGAGCACGGCGCTGAAGAGGTCCCGGCCCAAGGCGTCGGTCCCCATGGGATGGGCCCACGACGGCGATGACAACGACGGCCCGACCACGGCGAAGGGGTCGTGGGGGGCCACCAGCGGCGCCAGCAGACCGACGAGCACGAACGCAACGCTGAGAACCAGGCCGATCAAGCCGGTGGGTCGCAGGGCGACGCGGCCGAGGACCCGACGCTGGGGCGAGTCGATCGTGCGTTCCAAGTCGCCAGAGGCGACATCGCTGCCGCCTGCGGGAACAAAGGGATCGTGCATCAGGAGGCCCTAGCGGAAGCGGACTCGTGGATCGAGCCAGCGGTAGGTCAGATCGGCACCGAGGTTGGCGATCACGACGAAGAGGGCCACTACCAAGAAGATGCCGAGCACCACCGGGGTATCGCG
>JBBSLT010000321.1:0-1827 GCA_038233555.1 Acidimicrobiales bacterium | reverse complement strand
GACGAGCGTTACCGCTACTCGGTGGCCTGGATCGACTGCGTGGCCACCGGGGCTTCGATGGGGCGCTCGGTGCTCACCCGGGGCGACCACGCCCCGGTAGAGGCGCTGGCTCCCAAGCGCCGCCGCCGGGCCCGGCGCTTCGACCCCGGGCAACGCCTGGCTGCGCCGCCGTGGCTGCCGCCCGGGCTGCTCAACCGGGCCAGCGTGGCCGCCTTCAACGAGACCTGGTTCCGCAAGGCCCCTCGCCGGCGCCAGGGTGAGATCCAGGGACTTGCCTCGTTCTTCCACCCCCTCGACGGCCTGGCCGGTTGGAACCGCCTCTACGGCCCCCGGGGGTTCCTCCAGCACCAGTGCGTGGTGCCCTTCGGCGCCGAGGACACCCTGCGGCGGATCGTGGAGGACCTGGCCACGTCGGGCTGTGCCTCGTTCCTGGCCGTGCTCAAGCGCTTCGGTCCCGCCGATCCCGGCCCGCTGTCGTTCCCGATGCCGGGCTGGACGTTGGCCCTCGATCTGCCCGTCGGCCGCCCCGTCCTGGGGCCGATGCTCGACGGCATCGACGAACATGTGGTGGCCGCCGGGGGTCGGCTCTACCTGGCCAAGGACTCCCGGATGCGCCCGGAGCTGCTCCCCGCCATGTACCCCCGCCTCGACGAGTGGCGCCGCGTGCGGGCCGGCGTCGACCCCGACGGCGTCCTCCAGTCGGACCAGTCCCGGCGCCTGGGCCTTTAGGCCTCAGAGACGACATGGAGGGGAGGGGTTGTCGATGCTATCGTTTGTGGCATAGCTCGTGTGCGGATCTCTACCACGGTTGATGCTCAACGGTTGGCTCGCGCCCGATCGATGGTGAACACCAGCGATAGCAAGTTGATCGACCGGGCGCTGGAGGCACTGTTGCAAGAGCTTGATGGTCGACACGAGCTGGAGGCGATCGCCGCCCAGCCCTACGAGGACGACCCCGACCTAGCTTGGGCCACCGATCCCGGACCCAGCCTGCCCTACGACGGCGACGTCCCGCCCGAGGTGCTGCGCTTGGCCGAGCGCCGGGCTCACAACACCGAGCTTCGATGAAGGGGGTGGGTCACGGGCAGGTCTGGTGGGCCGATCTCGACAAGGTCCGGCCCGTCGTCGTGCTCACCCGGTCCAGGGTGGCGCCCTTGCTGACTCGACTCCTCGTGGCTCCGGTCACCACGACGGTGCGAGGCCTCGCCACCGAGGTGGCGATCGGGTCCGAGGAAGGAGTCAGGGACGGCTCGGTGGTCAACCTCGACAACGCCCAGCTCCTTGCCGTTGGAGCGCTGCTGGCGCCCGCCGGCCAGGTAAGCGCCGCCCGCTGGCCCGAGGTCTGTTCCGCCATGGCCAGCGTGATGGCCTGTTGATCTCGCAGGCCCGGCTGGCCGCAGTCGGCGTCACTCGTGCCCGTGGAGTGGGGTAAGTCCGGCTAGAGGGCGGCGGGGGCGGACCCACGTGCCCACGTCGGCGCGGGTCAGCAGCTCGCGATCACCGGAGGAGTTGCCGTAGGCGTAGAGGTAGGGGACACCAGCGCCGGAGACGCCTGAGCCGTCGCCGTCGAGCCAGGCCTGGAGCCTGGCCACCTTCTCGGGCCCCCGGCAGTTGCGCCCGGTGAGGCGCCCGGTGAGGCGACCGTCGGTGCCCTCCTCCAAGGCGCTGCACAGCACGGCATCGACCCCAAGGTGTTGGCCCAGGGGAGTGAGGTACACGTCGAGTGATGCCGATATCAACACCACCCGGTGGCCGGCGGCCTGGTGGGCCTTCAAGCGGGTGAGGGTGTCAGGGCGCAGCCGGTCGGCTTGAACGAGGAAGCCGGCG
>JBBSLT010000320.1:0-1828 GCA_038233555.1 Acidimicrobiales bacterium | reverse complement strand
GATCTCTGCTTGGCGGTCGGAGGCCAGGAAGTCCTCGACCGCATGCGCCATAGCCCTACGCTAGCCCTACTGCTCTGCGGGCTATCCCTCGCTGTCGAGCGGGCACAGCTCGCGTGCCGCCAGGACGGGATCGGCGGGCCAGCGAGCCCCGTGCCGCCGGACGGCGACGCCGATGTTGTCGATGAACCGCTGCCTGGTGAGCGGCTCCCGGGCGGCGGCGATCACCTCGGCCAGCTCCGCACAACCGACTGCCCGCCTGGCGGCCGAGATTGCCGGCGTCGAGGGAGCACCGGGCGGGAGCGCCTCGGAGATGTCGGCGAAGCGAGCGAACGCCCACGCCGGGTCCAGAAGCTTCTCGTGGCCGGGCCGGCCCCGGACCTCCACCCGCTGACGAGCGGCGACGACATCGCCGAGGCCCAATTGGTCCACGACATGGACCCCGATCCCGGCCCTATAGCCCAGCAGGCCGACGTTCGGGAACGCCACCACCACTCCCGTCTCACCTTCGCCTAGCGCCATCCACCGGCTGGCGTCGCCGAAGCCGGCCTCACCGACGATCAGAACACGGCGGTCGTCGGCCACCTGGCGCCGCGCCGTCCTGGCGAAGCCGACCCAGGCGTTGCCCTCATGGTCGTCCAGCGTCACGGGATGGTCCCGGCCGGCGCTCCCGGCGTAGGCCGCCCGCTCGTCGATGATCCCGTCCGGGCCGATACCATCCTGGGGGACGCGGACCCCGGTGCCCACGACGAGGGCCCAGACGGCCACCACGGCGACGGCAGCCCGAGGAACCATCGGGGTTGCGGCCGCTCGCCACCCGGATCCAAGCGGGGGCAGCCGGACGGCCGCCACCGGGAGGGCGAAGGCGAACAAGCCGGGTAACAGCAGGCGGGCGTGCATGAAGTCACCGCCCACCCGCACCACGTAGAGCCAGTGGACCGTCGCCGCCGCCACCGGGGCCAGGAGAACGGCGACGCGGGAGCGATCCCCGCGGCGCCACCAACGGACAGCGAGAGGCGCCAGGGCCAACACCAGGAGGGCGAGAAGGGGGATGAGGACCCGGTAGGTGGTGGTGAACTCCCCCAGATACAGCCAGCCCTGGTCCCAGCGGGCCAGCGACGCCTCCTTGGCGAAGGCGGTGTTGGGCACGAGGGCGCCGTAGTAGCCCATGCGAAAGACCTGCCACAGCACGGGCAGCACTGCCGCCATCGCCACGGTCGCCAGCCGGGACCACACCGGGCGGGGCCGGGGGGCCAGGAGCACCACGGCGAGGAAGGCGGCGCTGAAGATGGCGAGGTCGGGGCGCAGAAGCGGCCCCAGGCCGCACAGCACGGCGGTGCCCCACTGCTGCGCCGATCGCTCGCCGGTCAAGAGATACCAGCAGGCCCCGAGCCAGGCGAAGCTCAGGCCGGTCTCCAGGCCCGATGAGGAGAAGTCCCAGAACGGCGGCAGCGCCAGCACCACCAGGACACCAAGGGGAATGACGAGCCCGGAGGGATGGTCGCGTCCCTGAAGGCGAAGCGCTCCCGATTGGGCGGCCACCAGCCCGAGGCCGGTACCGGCGATGCCGAGGACGACGGCCACCCACGCCAGGGACATCCAAGGGAAACTGACGGCCACGACGGTCAGGATCGCCACCCACAGCGGACTGGTGGCGATCTCCACCCGCTCGCCGGCGTTGAACACCGGTCCGTTGCCGCCCAGCAGTTGCTCGACCACCCGGAGGTTGATGAAGCCGTCGTCGGACAGCCAGCGGCGGCTCCAGGCCAGGAGCACCAGGATCACCACCGGCGCCACGACGAGTCCCCACCTGATGGTCCACTCGGCCCGT
>JBBSLT010000319.1:0-1892 GCA_038233555.1 Acidimicrobiales bacterium | reverse complement strand
CGCCTCCTGATTCGTGCTCGTCGGGATGTTCGACCAGGACGCCCTTCTCGAAGCGTGCGCCGCCTCGGACGAGGGCGACGAGGTGGGGTGCGTTGACGGCTCGCCCGCGGGGTTGGGCGGACTCGATGAGCTTGAACGCCATCGCCACGCCGGCGGCCCGCGAGCCGGGTCCCTTGGTGATCCGCTGTCGAAGGCGGACGGTGGCGAAGGTCGACCCAGATCGGATTCGTGGTGCGCAGGTGGACCCAGTGCTCGGCGGGGTAGTCGTAGAACGCCAGCAGCACGTCGAGGTCCTCGATGATCTTGGCGACGGCCTTGGGCCACTTGGCGCCGTAGAGCTCGGCGAACGCCGATGCCGCCGCGATGGCGTGCTCGCGGTCCTCGGCGTTGTAGATCTCCGCCAGCGCGGCCTTGGCGGGCACGGCGATAGCGGCATGAACCAGCGGCGGTCGAGTGGTGTCGCCCAGGACCGACTCGGCGAGAGCGGCGGCGACGAAGGCCCCGGCCAGCAGGGCGTCACCGGCAGGCGGCCTGTCCAGCACTGGCAAGCCAGCCACCGACGCCGTACGGCTCGCAGCCACCTGCTGACGGTACGACCTGCGCGGCTACGCCGTCATCGGTCGCGCGGCGGAGGCGCTCTTGACAACCCCTCCACTTCGGCTACACCATCTAGCCATGGCTATAGCCTCTAGCCCAGGCGCTCATGGCATCGGCCGGCGGCTCGCCCGCCGGCAGCGGACCATCGACGAAGCACTCGAGCACGCGGTCGCCATCATGAGCGAGCACGGCGTCGGCGCCCTGACGATCTCCGAGATGGCCCGCCGGATGGGAGTGCGGGGACCGTCGCTGTACAAGTACTTCCCCTCGCTGCACGCGGTGTACGACCTGCTCTTCGCGCGGGGCATGACCGACAGCGCCGCGGCCGTCTCGGTGGCCACCGCCTCGCACGAGCCGGGGACCGCCAGCATCCGCGCCGCGGTCCGAACGATCGTGGCCTGGTGCGTCGCCAACCCGGCGTTGGCCCAGCTGATGTACTGGCGACCCATTCCCGGCTTCAGCCCGTCGGCAGAGTCGTTCGCCCCGAGCATCGAGTCGATGCGCCAGGCCCGCGCCGAGTTCGCCGCAGCGGTCGAGCGCGGCCAGCTCACCACCGCCGCCGACAGCGACGAGGCTGTGCGGCTTCTCACCGTCATGATCAGCGGGCTCATCACCCAGCAGATGGCCAACGAGCCCGGCGCCACCTACCAGACCGGCGCCTTCACCCAACTCACCGACGAAGCGGTCGACCTCGTGCTCGCTCGCTTCACAACCGATCGGAGTAGCTGATGCAGACACTCGACAGGGACGAGGTCAGCGCCCACGTCGACGCGCCGCCCGAGGCGGTGTACACGGTGGTCGCCGACGTGACGCAGACGCCTCGGCTCAGCCCGGAGATCGTGCAGTGCGTCTGGCTGGACGGCGCGAGCGGTCCGGCCGTCGGAGCGCGGTTCAAGGCCACCAACAAGGTGGCGCGGGGACCGGCCTGGAGCAACACGCCGGTGGTGACCGTTGCCGAGCCAGGTCGCGAGTTCGCCTTCGAGCGGACCGAGAAGTTCTCGGGAACCATCGCGTGGCGGTATCGTTTCGAGCCGGAGGAGTCCGGAACCCGGCTCACCGAGTCGTACGGGGTGGTGCGGCCGGTGTCTGCGCTGGGCTGGTTCATCATCGAGCGATTCTTTGGCGGCCACGACCGCCGGGCCGAGCTGCGCGCCGGCATGCAGCGGACGCTCGAACGGCTGCAGGAGGTCGTCGCCGACGCCCAAGCACCCGGGTCCACCGGCTGACGGCGCGATCCGCTCAGCGGCTGTGCGGTGAGGCCCTCCCGCAGCCATTCCGCCTCCCATCCGGAACTG
>JBBSLT010000318.1:0-1901 GCA_038233555.1 Acidimicrobiales bacterium | reverse complement strand
CGGGTAGAGCAGGGGACTTTTAATCCCAAGGTGCTGGGTTCGAGACCCAGGCGGCCCACCACAGAAGCCCAAGGCCGAGCTCCACCTCATCCCTGCCATCGGGCGGGTGAAGGTGCGCAAGCTGACGACCCGGCACCTCGAGGAGGCTCTACCTCGAGCTCACCCGTCAGAAGCACCTGGCGCCGGCAACTGTGCGCCGGGTGCATTCCATCATCCGTCGGGCCCTGCACCAGGCGATGCGATGGGGCTGGATCGATCGCAACCCGGCAACGTTGGCGACGCTCCCCTCGGCACGACGCCACCAGGTGCGACCTCCCTCACCGGAAGCCGCCATGGCTCTCATCGACCAGGCCACCCCGTTGCTGGCGCTGTTCCTCCGCGTGGCCGCCGCCACCGGAGCGCGCCGGGGTGAGCTGTGCGCCCTCCAGTGGGCCGATGTCGAAACTCGATCAGCGACTCGTCTACATCCACCGGTCGGTCCTCCACCTCACGGGCACCGAGCTGCTCATCAAGGACACCAAGACCCACCTGGCGACTCCTGTGTGCTCGTGCCGGGGTGGCCGGCGTGCGGATGCACGACCTCCGCCACATGCACGCCTCGTACCTCCTCGACGCCGGCGTGCCGCTCCACACCGTGTCCCGCCGCCTCGGCCACGAACGAGCGTCGACCACCTCCGACATCTACGGCCATTCAAACCCGAACTCGGTGGTGATGGTCGATCCGTACTCCATGGTGATACCTCCACTGGTATGCAGCAAGCCCTACCCCCGTCGAGACCCTCGTCGGGGTAGGCTCGCACATGCGGGTGGGCGGAGGGGGTACCGGTCGGCCCATGAAGGTCACCAGCGCGGCGCCACCGCCAACGGCATGATGATGCGCTTCCGGCTGTCCCCGGCAGAGTGGGCGACAGCCGCGGCGGCCGTCGTGGCGAGCGCGGCGTACGTCATCGTCGGATTCCCTTACTTGGCTCGAGGAGTGGTTGGCGACCTGACCGGCTTCCTCTTGCTCGGCGTCGCCGGTGCTGCCGCCGGCGCCAGACTGAAGCACGAGGCCCTGATCTGGCCGAGTCTGATCGGCGTCGTGCTCCTGTTGGACCCGCAGTGGCCGCTGCGCCTGTCGGAGCCGCTCTGGTGGGGCTTGTTCACGATCGGCCTCGCCTCGTACGTGGCTGCCCGCCGAACGATCTGCGACTGAAGGAGGAGCGATGGAACGGCAGAAGCGCACACGCAAACCAGACCCGCGAAGCGTCCCCTGGCCCGTCGAGGGTGAGGACGACCTCGTCGCCGTCGACACCACCTGGGGCGAGCTGCAGCGGATGAGAGCGGCACCGGGCGTCACGACAGTCGGTGAGCTCGAGCTCATCGAGCTGGTCGAGCAAGGTGCGGTCGTGGTCGACTGCCGCACGGCAGGGTCGTTCGGCGGGCGGACCATCCCGGGCGCGGTGAACGTCCCGCACACCGAGATGGTGGAGCGGCGCAGCGAGCTCGATCCGGACAGGATCTCGATTCTGTTCTGCAACGGACCGCAGTGCCCGCAGTCCCCGCACGCGATTCGGGAGCTGCTGGAAGCGGGGCACCCCGCGCGTGCGCTGGCGTACTACCGCGGCGGCATGCACGACTGGGTCACCCTGGCGATGCCGACTGAGCCTCGCCAGGACTGAGGCAGCCGACCCGACGTTTCGTGGCGCGATCAACGCACCTGGGCTTCCCAGACATCTCGGGCTGAGTCGTCAGCGCGACGCCGCATCAGCCTGGTCGTTGAGCCCATCGTCCTCCCGGTGCACAAGCGAGTGGTCGGCTGGCGTTCCGAGCGAAGTGGCGGGCCGACGTGGGACGATTCGTTCCCTTCGCTAGCCTTCAACCGGTGGGTGTGACCGAGACCGATATCGCGGGAACCGATG
>JBBSLT010000317.1:0-1905 GCA_038233555.1 Acidimicrobiales bacterium | reverse complement strand
GAAGAATGCCACCGGATGAGCGGGATCCCCGGTGGCCTCGGCCCGGTAGCCACCCTCGTGCAGGGCCCGGTGATGGGCATCGCACACCGACACGAGGTTCCAGAGGCTGGTCTCGCCCCCGTGGGCCCAGTGCTTGATGTGGTGGCCGTCGACGAAGCGGGTGTTGGTGCAGCCCGGGAAGCGACAGCCCTGGTCCCGAGCGGCCAGCGCCCGGCGCAGTGCCGGAGAGATGGTGCGCGTCTTGCGCCCCACATCAAGTGGCGTGCCGTGGTCGTCCTCGGTGATGGTGACCACGGCAGCGTCGCAGCCCAGCCTTCGGGCGGTCTCGGCGGCCAGGACGGGACCGTCGTCGAGCTGGCAGCGCCCGTCGGCGTCAGAAGCCAGCACCTCGGCGTCGACGTGCACGGTGACCAGGTGGCGATCGCCCCCGCGGCCGGCAGTGGGCCCGTTGGCCAGGTAGGACCCAGCCAGGTCCGCCAGGGCGTCAGCCTGGCGCTGGGCGAGGGAAGGTCGATGGTCGAGAACCGGCCGGGACGTTTCCGCGGAAACGTCATTTCCTGCTTCAAGCGCTTGTTCCAATGCTTTGCGCACAAGGTCACCCTGCTCGGGGGTGAGACGGGCCCGCAGGACGAAGGTGCCTTCGTCGTCGTGGTGCCAGTGGAGCGATCTGCCCTCGTGTAGGCGGTTGGCCTCGTCGCGCTCCTCCTCGTAGCGCAGTGAGCGGCGGTAGGCCCGCACGATGCGCTCCAGGTGCGAGGCGGTGCCGGCCCTCGCCATCTCCAACAAGGCCTCCTCGGTCTCGGGCTCGGCCACCCGGGTCAAGGCCCTGACCTTGGAGTAGCTCAGTTCCCCGGCGGCGAAGGCGGCGGTGATCTTGGGAAGCTGGCCGAGGCAGCGTGCCACCCGTACCCGCTCACGGGCAGCTCCGAGGTCGATCGAGCACTTCCAGTTGAGCCAGTGGGCGCAGCTGCGGCACTCCCAGGTGCCCCAGCCTGCTCGCCGGTCGAACTCGGCCACCAACAGCAGCCACCGGCACTCGGCGGCGGCGAGATGGGCGGCCAGCTCGGTGATCTCACACTCGAGGCGCTCCAAGGGCACCTCGTCGAGCGCCAGCGCTGCTTCGCCTGCGGGCCGTTCCGTCACCACCCCGTAACCGTGAGTAGACGTCTCCATGACCGTCCCTCCCCTCTGTCGATGTCTGCGTACGCACGTTCCAGTCTACGAGATGGGTGAGACACCATGAGGCCCGTACTCTTGGACGGCGGTACATGCAACCAGAGACGTTCTCCGTCCTGGAAGGTCAGGCGCCGGTGCTCGTTCGTCACTTACGATCGGTGGTGTGGTTTCACCCGTTCCGACCGCAGATGTCCTGGCTCGCCTGCCCGCCGAGGAGCAGCGGTGGGTCGCCGAGCTGCGCCCCGCCCTCCAGCGCCGATTCGGTGCCCGCCTGCGCGACCTGCGCCTCTTTGGCTCCAAGGTGAGAGGCGACGACCACGACGAGTCCGACATCGACGTGCTGGTCCTCCTCGACGGCTGCACCCAAGAGGACCGCAACGCCGTGTGGGACGTGGCGTGGTCGATCAGCACCGTCCTGATGCCCGTGGTCAGCGACGTCGAGACCTACCACGCCCCTCGCTCACGGGCCTCGGGCTTCTACGAGGAGTTGCGAAAGGAGTCGGTGCGGCTATGACGCCGGGCCAGAGCGAGTTGGCCGCCGAGGATCAGCGTCGGTCCGAGTCGGCGCTCGCCGAAGCCCGGCTCCTGCTCGATGCCGGCGCTCGCGAGGGAGCGTCCAGTCGCCTGTACTACGCCGCCTTCCACGCTGCCCGGGCCATGCTGACCCTCCGGGGGAGCCACGCCAAGACTCACTCGGGCCTAATCACCTTGTACCAGCGGGTCTACGGT
>JBBSLT010000316.1:0-1923 GCA_038233555.1 Acidimicrobiales bacterium | reverse complement strand
TGGGAGCCGACGGTCGAGCTCGGCGACGGGCTGGCCCGCACCGCCAACTGGCTGCGATCCGCCGCTACCACGTGACGCTCCCTCCCGCCACGCCGGCGGTGGCGGCCGTCATCGTCAGCTACAACGTGGCCGACCTCGTGCTCGAGTGCATCGCCAGCCTGCGCAGCGACGGGATCGAGCAGGTGGTGGTGGTCGACAACGCCTCAGCCGACGGCTCGGTCGAGGCGGTGCGCCGCCACGAGCCCGGTGTCGAGGTCCTGGCCCTGACCCGCAACCTCGGCTACGGGGCGGGCGCCAACCGGGGGGTGGCGGCCACGACCGCCCCCTACGTGGCGGTGATGAATCCCGATGTCGTGGTGGAGCCGGGATCGACCAAGGCCCTGGTCGATGCCCTGGAGGCCGACGCCGGCCTGGCCGTGGTCGGCCCGCGGGTGGAGTCGCCCGGTGGCGACCTCTACCCGTCGGCCCGGACCTTCCCCGATCTCGCCGACGCTGCCGGTCACGCCTTCTTCCACTTCGTGTGGCCGGCTAACCCCTTCAGCCGCCGCTACCGCATGCTCGACTGGGACCATGCCGGCGCGGCCGACGTCGACTGGGTGGCGGGCAACCACTTCCTGGTCCGCCGCTCGGCGTGGGACGAGGTGGGAGGCTTCGACGAAGGTTTCTTCATGTACATGGAGGACGTCGACCTGTGCTGGCGCCTGCGCCGGGCGGGATGGCGTACCGGCTACGAGCCGGCCGCCCGGGTCACCCACGCCATCGGTCGCTCCACCGACCAGACCCCTTACCGCATGATCGCCGCCCACCACCGCTCCCTGCTGCGCTACGCGGCCAAGACGGCCGGCCCAAAGCGCCGCCTCCTTCTGCCCGTGATCGCCGTGGCACTGGCGCTGCGCAGCGTCCTGGCGTGCATCCAGCGGGCGGCCCGGGGCCGTCCCCACGCCGCCGTATGAGCATCGCCGGTAGCATCGCGACCCCATGGGCCGAGCGTCGTCACGCAAGAAGGCTCGACGTGCCACCGGCGCCTCGAGCTCCCGCCGCCAACGGCGGCGGCGCCGGCGTTGGCCCCTCGTCCTGGTCGTCCTGGTCGTCATCGGCGTGGCCGTGGCCGTGGCCGTGCTGTCGGCCACCGGTCGCCTCGACGGCATCAGCCCGTGGTGAAGCAATGATCAGCCCCCATCCTCCCGACGATGCCGAGGCCCGAGCATGAAAGCGGTCGTCCTGGTGGGCGGGCTCGGCACCCGCCTGCGCCCTCTCACCCTGCGTACCCCCAAGCAGATGCTGCCGGTGGCGGGCCGGCCCCTGATCGAACGGGTGCTGACACACCTGGCCGGCCACGGGGTCGACGAGGTGGTGCTTTCCCTCGGCTACCGGCCCGACGCCTTCCGCCAGGCCTACCCCGACGCCACCTGCGCCGGCGTGGGCCTCGTCTACGCCGTGGAGGACGAGCCCCTCGACACCGCCGGCGCCATCCGCTTCGCCGCCGAGGCGGGAGCCATCGATGAGCGCTTCCTCGTGGTCAACGGCGACGTGCTCACCGATCTCGACGTCTCCGCCCTTGCTGCGGCCCACGCCCGGGCGCACGAGTCCGACGGTGCCCTGGCCACCATCCAGCTCGCCCCCGTCGACGACCCGTCCTCCTACGGCGTGGTCACCCTCGACAAAGACGGTCGGGTTCAGGCCTTCGTGGAGAAGCCGCCAGCGGGCGAAGCCGGCTCCAACCTGGCCAGCGTGGGCTACTACGTCTTCGAGCCCGAGGTGCTCACCCGCATCCCCGGCCAAGGCCGGGTCAACATCGAGCGGGAGACCTTCCCCGCCCTGGTGGCCGACGGGCTGTTGTGGGGCCACCAAGAGGACGCCTGGTGGATCGACGTGGGTACTCCCGAGCGCTTCTTGGAGGCCTCCCTCGACTTGGTCGACCGT
>JBBSLT010000315.1:0-1931 GCA_038233555.1 Acidimicrobiales bacterium | reverse complement strand
CCCCGCATGGCGGCCACCACCTCGACGGCCACACAGGCCACGAACATGGCCCATGCCAGCCACAGCACCGCCGCCAGAATCCCGACGATGGCCCCGTCGGAGATGGCCGAGCCGTTCAGCGCTCGCGCCAGCTCGTCGAGGCTGGGGACCTGACGGGGCAGAGGCCAGCCGATGCCGACGGCGAGCGCCACCGGCACGCCCACCACCAGGCCCCCCAGGGCCGCCAGGGCGCCCAGCGTGCGGCCCACGTTCCTCATTCGCGTCATATTTCGGCCTCCACTCCTCGTACGGCTCTGGCTTCGCCTGTCCCGCTCACCGTCATCGAAGCGATGCCGGCCACGCCGAGGATCTGCAGGGGCTGGTCGAAGCTCACGTCCACCACCACCCGGTCCCCCAGCACCTGAACGGTCCCGCTGTGGCCGGTCTGGGCCAGGTAGGACTGGGCGGCGTTGATGGCTTCCCCGGGCTCGAGGCTGACGCCTCCCGACGAGCGGTACTGGTCGACCACCAGCGCATCCGCCCCCACCCGGGCGGCCGCCTCGGCCTCGTTGAGGGCTCGGCGTCGGGCGGCCAAGACGTAGCCACCGTCGAAGACCAGCCCGGCCACGAAGATCACCGTCACGGCGAACACCACGACGAACACCGTCGTCTGGCCGGTCTCGCCGACGAAGCGGGTCGGGGCCGTCATGCCAGGCCCCGGAAGCTCTCGAGCGGCGACACGAACCGAGACGACATCACCTTGGTGCCAGGCACGGCCAACAGCGACAGCTCCGAGAGGTCCAGCGTGCAGGACACCTCCGCCGCCACCCACCCCCCGGGGCTGAAGTCGCCGTCGAGGACCACGTCGAGGCTCCGACAGGTCACATCCCGGCTGGCCAGCCCCGCTTCGGCAGCATCACGGGCGGCCGCCTGGGCGCCGGGCAAGGTACGAGCGAGCGACGCCGCCCGGGCGCCATCCCGGGCGGCACCGTCGAGGTCGGTGCGAGCCACGGCGAAGCGGCCCAACAGGACCATGAGCAACAACAGCACCAGGAGCAGAGGCGTGACCAGGGCCATCTCGACTGCCGCCGCTCCCCGCTCGCCCGTGGCCCTCATGGGCCCTCCGGAGATCGGTAACGCTCCACCGCTCCCTCCGAGGCTGCGCTGATGGGCAGCCGGAAGCCCGGGACCACCGCTACAGAGAGCCCCGACACCTCCACCCTG
This sequence comes from Acidimicrobiales bacterium, assembly GCA_038233555.1. Lineage (GTDB taxonomy): Bacteria > Actinomycetota > Acidimicrobiia > Acidimicrobiales > CADCSY01 > JADDRA01. The sequence continues at coordinate 728 of JBBSLT010000315.1, read as the reverse complement.
GCTACCTCGGCATCTCGAGTGGCCACCACCACGGGCTCACCCACCACGTCTCGACCCAGCGCCGCCAGGAACGTGCGGGCCCGGGCCTCGCCCTCCGCGGCGGTGCTGCCTTCCAGCCGGGCGGCCCGAGCCCCCTCCTGGGCGGCGGCGATCGCCACGTGCGAGCCGTGGTACCACAGGCCGAACTGGAGGATGAGCATGACCATGAGCAGCAGCAGGGGCATGACGAGCACCAGCTGGGTGGACGCTGCCCCCCGCTCAGCGAACTCGGGCCCCGGACGGGACACCGCTACCCGGCCGCCCGGAGATAGATGCCGGGGTCGGGCCAGAACCCGAACTTGGATTGGAGCGCGACGGCCGCCGCCATCGTCAACAGGAGCAGGACGATGGCGAGGAGCCAGAGGACCAGGCGATGGGTGTCCAGGTAGGCCACCAGCTCGATGGACTTGCCGCGGGCGGTGGTGGTGGGGCGCCGTTCGTCGGCCATCGCCGCCTACTCGGTCTTGAGGTCGTTGGCCTTGCCCACGACCTTGACCGTGATGATGCCGCCCACGCTGATGGCCAGCAGGGCCAGGATGGCGGTGAGGATGACGCCTTCGGTGGTGTAGCCCCGCTCGTCGGCGCGCACCACCGCCAATCGGGCCCGGACCTGGGCGGCGAAGTAGCTGATGGCCACAAGCTCGGGGAACATGGTGTAGAGCATGGGTGTCGCTTCCTTTCGGTAGGTG
>JBBSLT010000314.1:0-1944 GCA_038233555.1 Acidimicrobiales bacterium | reverse complement strand
TATGCCGTAACCGACGCCCAGTGGCTAGCCCACCGCTTACGCCGTTGAGCTGCAAGCCCGATCAGTTCCCCGTCGAACCTATGGTTCGGCGGCGATCTCGTCGCAGGTGTCGGCGGCGAAGACGACCAGGCGGAGGGACGAAGGCGATTCGGCCGGGGTGACCTCGAAGGCCAACACCACCACCGGGCTGCCCTCGACGGTGGCCTCCGCCGCGTAGAGGACCCGACCGAGTCCACCATCTCGCCGGCGGGCCGGTTCCTCGCAGGGTTGCAGCTTTTGGGGAGGTCGGATGCCGGCGGGCTGGTCCTCGGCATCGGGTCGAGCCGCTTCAGCGGTCGGGGCGGCTCCTGGCCCGGCGCGGTCCAGGGGCTGGCTCTGCTGAAGATCCTGGCGCAACGAGGCGGCCAGCTCGTCGAGACCGTTCAGGTCGATGTCCCCAAGGTCGTTCACCCCCGCCCGGCCGCCGACCTCGGCGTCCTGATCGGCCTGGAAGAGGCCGGGGCCGAGGGGAGCCTGCTCGTCGGCCACCGCTCCGCCGGCAGACGACCCGCCTGTGTCTCCGGCGTCTTCGGTCGTGGCCCTCTCCTGAACCTGAGCATCTCGGCCCAGGTCAGCCACCAGGGACAGCGCCAGCGCCCCGGCGACGATCACGGCGGCGGCGGCCGCCCAGCCGGGCGCCACCCGCCAGCGCCGGCGGGAGACCAGCGCCAGAGGCGGGGCGACGTTGGGCTCGCCCGCTCGCCTTGCGGCGTCGATCATGGCTTGGCGCTGGCCGGCATCAGGCGCGGGCGTGGGAGCACCGATGGCCTGGGCCACCAGGCGCAGACGGTCCAGCCGGACCGAGCACTCGCCGCAGTCGGCTGCGCCGGCGCGCTCCTCGGGCGTCGCCTCGTCGTCGAGGACCGCGTTGAGGGATTCGTCGTCGAGGTGACGGTGCGGGGCGGCGGGCATCATCCGGTTGGACGCTCCGGAGGCGGCGGCGGGTTCCCGGCCTCGAGAAGATGGGCCAGGCGGGACCGGCCCCGAGCGATGCGGGAGCGGACGGTTCCGATGGGAATGTCGAGAATGGTGGCGATAGCGGCGTAGTCGTGGCCGCTCACGTCGCGCAGCACCACTGCAGCCCTGACCTCGGGTGCCAGCTGGGACAGGGCAACGTCGAGGTCCACCCGCAGCGCCGCGACCTCACCCGGTTCCGGGGCCATGGAGGCGAGGAGGGCACCGCTGCCCTCGGCGGCAAGGTCGGGATCGTCGCAGGGTTGGGGCCGGCGGCCCCGGCGTCGGAGCTCGTCGAGGCAGGCGTTGACCGTCACCCGATGGGACCAGGTGGTGAAGGCGGCGCGCCCGTCGTAGGAGGCAAGGCCCCGGACCACGGCGATGAGGGCCTCCTGAGTGGCATCGTCGGCGTCGTTGCTGCACATGCGCCGGCACAGCCGCTGAACCCGTTCGTAGTGGCGCTGCAACAGGGCGTCGAGGGCGCTTCGGTCGCCGTCCTGTGCGGCTGCGACCAGGTCACGGTCGGTGGCGTCAGGCGGGGCGACGATATCCAGAGGTTACGCCGTCACCTCGACCGAGCTGAGGGCGGTGGAGACCCGGGCACCGCTCCCGTCGCCGAGATCGGTGATCCACAACAGCACGGCACCACCCGCCGCCCCGCCGAGGTCGAAGGTGGCATCGCCATCGATGCCTCCCTCTTCGGCGACCGGTTGGCCCCAGCCGGCGAGGTCGTCGGCGGCCTGTTCGGCGACATACACCGAGGCCGCCCAATCCTGGGTGGGGGAGCGGACTTCCAGGGCCGCCAGTTCGACGGCCTCGTTCAGGGTGAGCACCACACCCACGCCGTCCTTGAGCCCGCCGAGGTCTCGGCTGTTGTACTCCTCGGTAGTCCAGGCCGACGTCGGGTCGTCGTCTACGAGGAAGGGAAGTTCGGAGTCATGCTCTCCTCCG
>JBBSLT010000313.1:0-1955 GCA_038233555.1 Acidimicrobiales bacterium | reverse complement strand
GGGCTGGAACCTTGGCTCCGACGGGAGCCTGCGCCACCTCCTCCAAGCCGACATCGGCGGCTACATCACCATGATGGGCAAGGAGGTGTTCCGCCGGGCCGTGCGGGTGATGGTGGAGTCGTCGGAGGCGGCGCTGGCTCAGGCCGGGCTGACCGCCGCCGACGTCGACCTCCTCGTCCCCCACCAAGCCAACACCCGCATCATCTCCGCCGCCTGCGAGCGCCTCGGCGTCCCCATGGAACGCACGGCGTCGGTGCTCCACCGCACCGGGAACACCTCGGCGGCGTCGATCCCCCTCGCCCTCGGTGACGCCGCCTCGACCGGTCGCCTAGCCAAGGGCGACATCGTGCTGCTCGTCGGCTTCGGCGCCGGCATGACTTGGGCCAGCGTCGTCCTACGATGGGGACCGTGAGCGCACCCGGGGGCAACGGTGGGCGGGTCGTCCTCGTCACCGGAGCCAATCGGGGCATCGGCCTGGCCTGTGCCCGACACTTCGCTGACCTCGGCGACCGCGTGGCCGCCACCTATCGCTCCACCCCCGGCGACGACGACCGCATGCTGCACGTCCGCTGCGACGTCACCTCGACCAAGGAGGTCGATGCTGCCTTTACCCAGGTCGAGGAACATTGGGGCCCGGTCGAGGTGGTCGTCTCCAACGCCGGCATCAATCACGACACGCTGCTCATGCGCATGCCCGAGGAGGCCTTCACCGAGGTGATCGAGGCCAACCTGGTGGGCGCCTTCCGGGTGGCCAAACGAGCAACGGGGCCCATGCTGCGGGCCCGTGGTGGTCGCATGATCTTCATCTCGTCGGTGGTGGGTCTCAGTGGCGCCGCCGGCCAGGCCAACTACGCCGCCTCCAAGTCGGGCCTGGTGGGACTGGCCCGGTCGTTGGCTCGCGAGCTGGGGTCGCGAGGCATCACCGTCAACGTCGTGGCCCCCGGCCCGGTGGAGACCGACATGACCGCCGCCCTCAGCGAGGCTCGGGCCCGCACCCTGCTGGCGGCCGTGCCGCTGGGTCGCTTCGCCTCCACCGCCGAGGTGGCCGGGGCGGTCGCCTTCTTGGCATCGCCGGAAGCCTCGTACGTGACCGGAGCGCTGCTTCCGGTCGACGGAGGCCTCGGTATGGGGCATTGAGAGCCGCCACAAGGGATACTTTCGCTGCCGGCGTCGGGCCGGGCAACGGTCCGACCACAGCAACTTCGATCTCGGCCACGGTGCCGACAGGACAGGGAGAATCAGATGGCCGATGACACATTCGAGAGGTTCCGGGAGTGCGCCGTGGAGGTGCTCCAGGTCAAGCCCGAGCAGGTGACCATGGAGGCGAGCTTCGCCGAGGACCTCGATGCCGACAGCCTCGACCTGGTGGAGCTGGTCATGGCTCTCGAGGAGGCGTTCGAGATCGAGGTGCCAGAGGAGGACCTCGAGGGCATCGACACCGTCGGCCAGGCGTTCAAGATGGTGGAGTCCAAGTTGGCATGAGAGGTCGTCGCGTCGCCGTCACCGGCATGGGCATGGTCGCGTCCTGCGGGACGGGTCCCGGGGCCTTCTGGGAGGGGCTGCTGGCCGAGCCGCCTCCCGGTGAACGGCGCCTGACCACCTTCGATCCCAGCCCCTGGCTGGGGCCCAAGGAGGCACGTCGTACCGACCGCTTCGCCCAGTTCGCGGTGGCGGCGGCGGCCATGGCCCTCGACGACGCCGGCCCGGTGGGGGCCGACCCCGATCGCTGCGGCGTCTTCATCGGCAGCGGCGTGGGCGGGCTGGAGACGCTCGAGAAGCAGATCGTCATCTGCCACACCAAGGGCCCTAATCGGGTCTCGCCCTTCCTGGTGCCCATGATGATGGCCAACGCCGGGGCGGCCAACGTCTCCATGCGCTTCGGGTGGCGGGGACCCTGCGAGACCACGGTGACCGCCTGCGCGGCGGGCACCCACGCCATCGCCAACGCCGCTCGG
>JBBSLT010000312.1:0-1963 GCA_038233555.1 Acidimicrobiales bacterium | reverse complement strand
CTGCTCGCTGATGTACAGCGGCTTGGGCGCGTCGTCTCGGGGCACCAACTGCCGCGGCGGCGCGCTCGAACGCTCGGCGAGGGTGTTGACCTCATCAGGCAGGCAGATTCCCACCAGGGAGCATCGTGGGCACTTCGGGCTGTCGACCAGCGGTGGCGGAGCCTGTGAAGACGACGCCACCGCCCGCAGCTCGGTTAGCAAAGCTCGAGTTCGCTCGATCAAGTCAGCGTCGAGCTCGACGGCCACACGCTGGCGGGACTCGGCGAACCACAGCATCCCGCGTTCGCAGCGGTACCCGTGCTCTCGGAGGAGGAGCGCCTGGACGCAGACCTGCACCCGCTCCGGCTCCCATGCCCGCTCCGGGGTATCGGGAGGCGACCCTCGCTTGGTGTCGACCGGCACGACCGTTCCCTCAGGCCCTCCTTCGAGGAGGTCGATCTTGGCGACCAGGCCCAGCTCGGTCGAGGAGAGCATCACCGACCTGGCGATCTTGACCTCGCCCTCCTCCGGCAACGGCACGGCACCCGACTGCTCGTCCACCGCTCGGTGTTCCCAACGACCCTCGACCGTGTCGAGGTTGTCGGCGAACTGGGCGTGGACCCATTCGAGGAAGAAGAGGCGCTGGCAATAGCTGAACTCGTTGACCATCCGCGCCGGCACGAGGTCCGGGACGTCGGCCACGTTGGTCCCCTCGCCACCGGACGCCGACGTCATGGTCGTGTCGTCGTCGAAGCCCCTGGGACCACGGGCTCGGGCGCCCCGAAGCTGCCGTAGCCACCCTGGTCGGAGCGTCGGATAGGTGCCCGCAACAGCTCATGGACCCCGAGCTGGCGCCGTTCGGAAGCGCTGTAAGGGTCCAGGTTTCCATCAGCTAGGAGCGATCCCGTCACGGCGGCGGTGAGCGGCGAGCACCACAGAGGCCAGGTGAAGCGCTCCTCCTTCCATCTTCCGAAACAACCGACGGTCATCAGACGCCCCCGCCGAGCGGCGACGGGAAAGAATCGCAGCCCGAGGAAGGCGAGCCAGTCCGCCCCCGGAACTCCGAGCTTCTTCTCCTTGGCCGGATCTCCGCCCCGCAAGGCATAGATCCGCTCACCTCGGACGTCCCAACCAAGGACGGGCAAGGCCGAGTCGTAGCGCCAGGGTCCGGCCAGTGCCTCCAAGAAGCGCTCCGCGTCGACCCCAGTCCGCAGGGCCCGCACCATGGTGAGAAACCGCTGTTGACCGGCGGTGAAATGGAAATGGGTCGGCTTGCTGTCGCCTTTCCCAGCACGGGCGCCTTCGGCGACGAGAGCGCCGAGGAGATCGCTGTCGATCCGCTCGGCGCTGCTTGCAGCAACTTCGATCCAGCGGCGCAGTTCCTCGGGACGGGGCTTGAGGTCGTCGAGCAGCACTCCATCCGGTCCCCAGGCCAGGACGGGCGAGGACTCCCAACGCGCCCGGTCGGCGTCGCACAGCTCCACCAAGTGATCGAGTGACTCCGGGCCCCGGAGAACGGCATGTGGCTCCAGCGACTCGGTCCAGTGAAGCGTGACCTTCCGATCAGGAAGCAGCCGGGTGGCGACATCGAGTGCGCCTAGAGCGGCGAAGAGACCGAGCGGGTTCCGGCCACGAAGCGCTCGCAGGTCGATGTCGATCATGACGTCACCTCGTCGGCCTTGTCGCTCCCGTCAACCGTTCCCTGCTGCTCGGCACGACTCCGAACATGATCCGCCAACCGAAGAATCGACTCCAACCAGGTCATGCCGAACCACCCGTAGCGTCGAATCAACTGCCAGAAGTCGTCGGACACTCCAGACCCCAAGTCGTGGAGCAGGTGATCGGTTGGCGACGAAAGTTCGTGTTCACCCAGCCGAAAGGCGGCCACCTCGGGCTCAAGGTCGGTGCTCGGCTCGAACCGGTAGCGCCCGAAACCGTGATGGGAGGCGATGAGGTGGCGCACCAGGACCGAGTCGTTCGCCGT
>JBBSLT010000311.1:0-1975 GCA_038233555.1 Acidimicrobiales bacterium | reverse complement strand
GGCCGCATCGACATCGCTTGGTATGACTTCAGGAACAGCCCCGACGGTGGGCGCGATGACACCGGCCTCTCCGACGTCTATTACACCTACTCCGAGAACGGTGGAAATACCTTCGCTCCCAACCTGCGGGTGAACGATCGCCGCATCGATCGCTCCATCGGCGTGTGGTCCAACAACATCGACAGCCGGTTCAACGTGGGCCTGGCCGCCGACGACGATGCCGCTTTCCTGGCCTGGCAGGATTCACGCAACGGGCGGTCCGACACCAACGCCGAGGATGTCTACTTCGCGTCCGTTCACCTCGACGGAACCGCTGACCGAGAGTCGGACTTCGGCGTACCGGGCTGGGCCCTGGTGGCCGCTGGCGTCTCGCTCGGCATGGGGGTCGCCATGGTCGTCGCCGTGGCGGTGACCCGTGGACGACGGCGAAGCTAGAACCAGGAGGCGAGACGGGACCGTCCGGTCGAAGGCGTGACTCTGGTCGGGCGCGAGCGTTCGACCACCCTCCAGGCGTCCAGCTAGGATCCCGCCATGCCTGCCGGCGTGGTCATCGGCTTTCTGTCGGCCATGCTCGCCGCCCTCGTCACCGAGGTCTACTGTCACCGCTGCCTGGCACATCGCGCCTTTCGGATCCATCCGGTGCTGGCCTCGGTGCTCGACACCTACTTCAAGGTCATTGTCGGGACTAATCCCGAGACGTGGGCGGCGGTGCATCGGCTGCACCACCGCTATGCCGACACGCCGCTCGATCCCCACTCGCCCCGCCTGCGCCGCCCGTTCACGGTCCTGGCAGGCTCCGCCTTCCTGTTCGCGGTGGCCCGGAAGCGGCTGCCGGTCGACAGCCCTGCGGGGCGGGGCTTCGCTCACCTTGTCCTGCGGACCCTCCTCGTCGGATCCTTCTTCGTCATGTTCGGGCTGGTGCCCGTGCTGATGATGGTGGGAGTGCACCTCGTCTGCTACCTCGGCATCATGGGGATGGTCAACACCGTGGGCCACCTCTACGGCCGCAAGCCCCACGCCGGCGTTCCCGGATACGACCTGGGCTGGCTGGCCATCCCGCTCATGGGCCACGGCTACCACAACTCCCACCACGCTCATCCGGCCGCCGCCCGCACTGGTCCCCTCGATTCGATCTGGCCGTTGCTTCGCCTCCTCGACGCCCTGGGGCTGGTCGAGCTGCCGGGTCAGCGGGCCGGCACGTTCTCAAGGGACTGTTGCGCGGCGTCGACACCTGTACTTCGCGGCCTGCGCCATGGCGATACGGCGGTCACGCCGGCTCGATGAACTGGAGGTCGAGGTTCAATCTTCACGACGTCGCCGAGCATGGTGGCGAGGGCCGAAGGTGCTGGGGCTCGACCGGCTCGCCGGTCGCCAGCCCCGGGGCGCTGCGATCGGTCCGAACTGCCTAGCCCTTGGTCGTGTGGTTCGCGACCAGGCCAGCCACCGGGTCGGTGACGCCTCCGGGGCTGGCCAGCCGCTCGATGTCCCAGCCCGCCAACCGGGCCCCGGCCCGGTATGCGCTCTCCAGGAAGTCCAACACCAACTGGTGGGGCTCGTCGGCCTCACGCACGTCGTTAGGTGGCGTGCTCGGTGTCCTCGGTGAAGGGACGGCCGGCGTCGGGCAGATCAAAGGGGGTGGGCCTGTCGATGTCGACCTCGATCCCGAGGGAGCGAAGAGCCTCGCTGACATCCCGGTTGAACGAAGCCACCGGGTGCCCGCCCAAGGGAAGGACACGGTCGGATCTTGCCCACGATCTGGGCGAAGCGGTGCAGCGTCTCCTTGGTGTCCACCCACTCCTCGTAGGGGATGGGCGGGAACCGGTCCGGCTTTGCTATGAGGTCTGGGAGGTTAGGCCTTGGGCATGAGGACCCACAGCACGATGTAGAGCAGCTCGCCGGCGCCGAAGAGCCCGAGCAGCACGAAGGCCACCCGCACCCAGGTCGTGCTCCAACCCAGGCGGTCGGCCACCCCGGC
>JBBSLT010000310.1:0-1984 GCA_038233555.1 Acidimicrobiales bacterium | reverse complement strand
GGCCACCGGGGCCGCGCTGTCCCGGGCGGTGCCGGCCCTGCAGGCCAAGCTCACCTACGCCGAGGGCAAGAGCTGGGGCGGCGAGGTGGGCGTGGCCACCCGAGTGTTCACCGTCCTCGCCGCCGAGGGGCGCATCGTGCGCGGCCGGCCCCGGGGTTCGTGGACGAGCGGCCAGCACCAGTGGGCCCCGATGGTGGCGGAGGGACAGGTCGTCGTTGATCCTGTCGAGGCCCGGGCGGAGCTGGTGCACCGGTGGCTGGCCGCCTTCGGCCCGGCCACGGTGGCCGATGTGCAGTGGTGGACCGGGCTCGGCGTGCGCTTGGTGCGGGCCACCCTGGCCGCGGCGGGCGCGGTGGAGGTGGACATCGACGGCGTGGCCGGCGTTGCCCTGGCCGACGACCTCGAGGTCGAGGCGGTGTCGCCTCCGTGGGCGGCGCTGCTGCCGGCGCTCGATCCCACCACCATGGGTTGGAAGGGCCGGGACTGGTACCTGGGCGAGCACGGGCCGGCGCTGTTCGATCGCAACGGCAACGCCGGCCCGACGGTGTGGTGGGACGGCCGGATCGTGGGCGGCTGGGCGCAACGACCCGACGGCGAGGTGGTGGTCCGCCTCCTCGACGATGTCGGCGACGAGGCTCGCCACGCCATCGACGGTGAGGTCGAGCGTCTCCAGCGTTGGCTCGGCGGCGTCCGGGTGATGCCCCGGTTCCCCACTCCGCTGCAGAAGGAGCTGGCGGGAAGCTGACGACCCGGGCGACCGTGGTTAGGATGGGCAACGACTCGCCGTCCTGGTATTGCGGCGACATATCTCACTCCGAGACCGACATCCCCGTGCAGGGCGACCAGGCTGTCCGCACCGGTCAATCGGAGTGTTCATAAGGGAGGGCTCTGCCCATGCTGCGAATGCAGTCTCCGCTTCCCGAGCGCTACCTCGACGCCTCGGCCGAGGAGCTCGCCGATCGAATCGCCGCGGCCAAGGCCACCCTCGGCGACCGGCTCTTCATCCTCGGCCACCACTACCAGCGTGACGAGGTCATGCGCTGGGCCGACGCCCGGGGCGATTCCTTCCGCCTCTCTCAGCTGGCCGCCGCCAACACCGCCGCCGAGTACATCGTCTTTTGCGGCGTGCACTTCATGGCCGAATCGGCCGACATCCTCACCGCCGCCCACCAACAGGTCGTGCTACCCGACCTCAACGCCGGCTGCTCCATGGCCGACATGGCCGACCTCGACTCGGTGGAGGAGGCGTGGGAGTCCCTCGAGGCCGTGGTCGACATCGAGCGGGTCGTGCCCATCACCTACATGAACTCCTCGGCCGCCCTCAAGGCGTTCGTGGGCCGAGCCGGCGGAGCGGTCTGCACCTCCACCAACGCCCGGGGGGTGTTGGAGTGGGCCCTGACCCGAGGCGACCAGGTCCTGTTCTTCCCCGATCAGCACCTGGGGCGCAACACCGGCCTGGCCATGGGCTACGGCCACGACGACATGGAGCTGTGGGATCCCCGTCGAGACCTGGGAGGCTTGAGCGAGGCCGAGGTCAAGGCCGCCACCTTCTTGTTGTGGAAGGGCCACTGCTCGGTCCACCAGCGGTTCTCCCCGGCTCAGGTCGAGGCCTTCCGCACCGCCCACCCCGGCGGGATCGTCCTGGCCCACCCCGAGACGCCGTGGGAGGTGTGCGCCGTCGCCGACCAGGTGGGCTCCACCGACGCCATCATCCGGGCCGTCGAGGCCGCCCCGCCCGGGTCGGTGATCGGTGTGGCTACCGAGATCCACCTGGTGCAGCGCCTCGCCGCCGAGCACCCTCACCTCACCGTCGTCTCCCTCGACCCGATCGTCTGCCCGTGCTCGACCATGTTCCGCATCGACGCCCCCCACCTGGCGTGGGTGCTCGAGTCGCTGGTGGCCGGCGAGGTGGTCAACCGCATCTCCGTTGACGAGGAGACGGCTCGCTGGGCCAAGGTGGCCCTGGAGCGCATGCTGTCGATCG
>JBBSLT010000309.1:0-1998 GCA_038233555.1 Acidimicrobiales bacterium | reverse complement strand
CTGGCGCTGCTCTCCCGCTGGGGACCGCCGGTGGCGATCGAGGTGGTAGGCGCCGAGGCGTCGCTCGCTCTGCCCGGCGCTGTGCACGAGGCGCTGCTCGATCCCGCGGCCCGGCGGGGCGGCGGGGCCTTCTACACCCCGCCGGAGGTGGCCGCCGTCATCGTCGGCTGGGCCTTGGGGGTCAGGGCCGGGGAGCGAGCGGTGGTGTGCGACCCGGCGGCAGGAGGTGGTGCCTTCCTGCTGGCGGCGGCCGAGGCCTTGGCCGCCGGCGGTCGTTCCCGGGCTGAGGTGGTGGCCGAGTGCTTGGTGGGCGCCGACATCGACCCGTTGGCCGTGGCCGTGACCGAGGCGGCCCTGGCTCTGTGGTGCGGAGGGGCCGCCGTGCCCCGGATGATCGAAGGAGACGCCCTCGCCCTCGACCCCTCGGACTGGCCGGCGGAGCCCGACGTGGTGGTGGGCAACCCACCCTTCCTCAACCAGCTGGAGCGAGCCACGGCCCGCCGGCCCGACGACGTCGTGGCCCTGCGCCGGCGCTTCGGCGCCGCCGTCTCCGCCTACGTCGACACCGCTGCGCTCTTCCTGGTGATGGGTGTCCGCCTGGTCCGTCCGGGCGGGGCCGTGGCCCTGATCCTGCCTGAGTCGTTCCTGGCTACTCGCGACGCCCGTGGTGCCCGGTCCGCCGCCCTGGCCGAAGCTGGTCTGGAGGCGCTGTGGATCCCGTCGGTCCCCGTCTTCGCCGGTCCCGCCGTACGGATCTGCGTCCCCGTGCTGCGGCGCCCGGGCGCCGCCGGGGCTCGGGTACGCGTCTGGCGGGAGTCACCTCCTCGCCTGGCCGGAGAGGTCGAGGTGGAGGCCGGCGCCCTGCGGGCTGCGTCCACGTGGTCACACCTCCTGGCCGTGGGCTCGGGCGTTCCCGACTGCCAGCTCGGAGCCGACGAGACGTTGGGTGAGTGGTGTCACGTCGGCGCCGACTTCCGGGCCCAGTACTACGGGGTCGCACCCTTCATGGTCGACGATCCTGGCGATGCCCTCGACCCCATCCGCTTTCCTCCTTTGGTGACCGTCGGGCTGGTCGACCCTGCCGCCTGTTACTGGGGCCGGCGCCGTACCCGCCACCACGGCTGCCCCTGGGAGGCACCTCGAGTCGACCGGGAGCGCCTCGAGGCCGAGAGCGACCTCGGTCCGTGGGCCCGGGCCCGCCTGGTCCCCAAGGTGGTGGTGGCGACCCAGACCCGGGTGGTGGAGGCGGCGGTAGACGTCACCGGGGCGTGGTTGCCGTCGACCCCGCTCATCAGCGTGGTGGCCCCTGCGGTGCGGCTCTGGCATGCCGCCGCCGCTTTGCTCGCTCCCCCGGTGACGGCCTGGGCCCTGCGCCGCTGGGGCGGGACGGCACTGGCGGCCGGTGGGCTCAAGCTCAGTGCCGCCCAGATCAGGGCCATCCCCTCGCCGCGTGTGAGCCCGGCGTGGGACGCAGCAGCCGACGCCGTGCGCCACGCCACCGGTGCGGCCGATGAGGCCGAGCGCCAGCGCTGGCTGTTGGTGGCGGCCACGGAGTCGAGCCGGGCCTACGGGGTGGACGACCCAGCTCTCTTGCAGTGGTGGGAGGCCCGCCTCCCCCGCCCACATTGATGCTGTCGAGGCAAGGATCAGGTGCCCGACAGGCGAGCCACCACCGGGGCGAAGGCGCCCAGCGCGGGCTCGGGGACGGTGACATAGGAGATCCCGAAGCGCTCTCGCTTGGCCAGGAGGTCGTCGACCACCTGCTCGGGTGACCCCAGGACGGCATGGGGGCTGGCCAGCACGGCTTCAGGGGCTACGGCCCACGACGCCGCCAGCTCGTCGGCGTGGTGCTGTCGGGATACCTCTCGTCCCACCCGGGCGGCCAGCACGAGGACGTTGAGCTCCAGGTCGGCGAAACGGCTGCCGGCGGCCTCTCGGACCACGGCGAGCTTGGCGTCGGTGATCTCAGGGGTCACGTCGGCGGGGTCGAGGGTGCCG
>JBBSLT010000308.1:0-2000 GCA_038233555.1 Acidimicrobiales bacterium | reverse complement strand
TGGCGCCCAGACCTGTCCGACGAGGACCAGCCTTCGGACTGCCACTACACCTACCGGGCCTCCAGCGCCGGCCAGCCGGGCCAGGCCTTCGAGGTGACGGCCACGGTGGAGTGGGAGACGACCTGGACGGTCACCGGGGCACCGGGCGGCGGCAATCTCGGGACGGTCAGCCGGTCGTCGAGCACCAGCGTCCAGGTGGCGGAGATCCAGACGATCAACACGCCCGTGTCGGGCTGAGGGAGCAACAGACATGGCCACGACAAGACAGGCGACCCGTCCCGAGCAGCGCCCCGGGGTGCCCGAGCGCAACGGGCTGCGGGCCGGCACGGTGCAGCGCCAGCGCAACGTTCCCTGGATGGTGCTCGGGGTGATCCTGGTCATCGGCGGCGCCCTGGTGTTCGCGGCCGTGGCCTCCTCACTGGCCGGCCGCCAGTCGGTGCTGGCCGTGGCCCGGGCGGTGCCCGCCGGCCAGGTGGTGGGCGACGCCGACCTGATCGAGGTCGGCATGGCCAGCGACGGGGGCCTGCGGGCCATCGCCTCGGCGGACCGCGACACCGTGGTGGGCCAGAGCGCAGCGCTGGACCTCATCGAGGGGACCTTGGTGACTCGTGACCATCTCGGGGCCGGGTCGGGCCCGGGGGAGGGCAAGGCGGTCATCGGCCTGGCGCTTCAGCCGGGCCAGGTTCCGTCGTCCGAGCTCGCCCCCGGCGACCGCGTCGACGTGCTCGACACCGGGGAGGACTCCGCCAGCGGCGACGGCCCCGGGCCGAGGGTTCTCGCCGGCGCCCGGGTGTCCGAGGTGGAGCGGGTGGAGACAGGATCTTCCACCGGCGACGTGGTGGTCTCGCTGGTGGTCGACGACGTCCAGGCCCCCGACATCGCCGCCGCCCACGCCGACGACCGCGTCACCCTCGTGCTGGTGTCGCCGTGAGCCTCATCGCCTTCGGCAAGGCCAAGTCGTGGGGCACCACCACCGCGGTGATGGCGCTGGCCAACGTCTGGCCGTCCGAGCGACGGCTGCTGGTGGCCGAGTGCGACCCGGCCGGCGGTGACCTCGCCCCTCGCTACGGCCTGAGGCTCGAGCCCGGGCTCATGAGCCTGGCCGCCGCCGCCCGCCGCGACCTGTCGCCGGCGACGGTGTGGGCCAACACCCAGTCACTCCCGGGTGGCCTGGCGGTGCTGGTGGCCCCGGCCGCCGCCGAGCAGAGCCGCGCCGCGCTCGTGCCCATCGCCGGCCGGCTGGCCACCGCCATGGGACAGGAGCCCGGTTGCGACGTCTTCGCCGACTGCGGGCGACTGGACCCGGCATCGCCTGCTCTGGAGATCGCCCGCAGCGCGGACCTGACGGTGGTGGTGGCCCGGGCCACCCTCGAGGAGTCCGTCCACGTGCTCGCTCGGGTCGCGGCCCTTCGCTCGCTGGGCTGTGAGGTGGTGGTGGTGCTGGTCGAGGAGGATGCCGGATCGCTGAGCCGCCGCCCCTACCGCGCCGAGGAGGTGGCCGGGGTCGTCGGCGCCGAGGTGGTCGGCAGTCTGGCCCACGACTCCCGAGGAGCGGCGATGCTGGCCGGGAGCCCGGCCGGGTCCAAAGCGTTGCAGCGCTGCCCGCTCATCCGCAGCGCCAGGACCGTGGCCGCCACCCTGGCCGCCCGGGTCGCCCGACAGGAGCCGGTGGTAGAGGCCCAGACGGCGTCGGCGTGGGGGAGCGAGCAACCGGCCCATAACGCCGTCGTCCGGCACCGGCCCCTGCGAGCACCGAGCAGCTCAGGAGCCGGCCAATGACCGCGAGGCCGGAAGAGTCCTACCCGGTCGCCGGCCAGGTCCTGGGCATGCTCAGCGCCAGGGTCTCGGAGCGCCTAAACGCTCGCCAGGTCCAGGACAAAGATGCCGGCCGCCCCCGGATGGACCTCGAGGCCCAGCGGGTCTTCGCCCGCCAGGTCGCCGACGACGTGTTGGAGCGCTACGCCCGCGAACGCATCGAGGCCGGCCTGGAGGTGTTGAGC
>JBBSLT010000307.1:0-2003 GCA_038233555.1 Acidimicrobiales bacterium | reverse complement strand
GGGGGTCCTCCGTACTGTAGGGGACCTCGGCCTCAGCTGGTATCGGGGGTCGGAGCATCGATCCTGGCCAGGGTGGCGACGCCCACATCGCCCAGCCGCACCCCGGCCTCGACGCTGGCCCGCATCACCCCAACGTCGCCCCGGGCAAGGAGTAGGGGCAGACAACTCGGTTAGCGTCCAGCCCTGTGGGCGACGACGCAACACCCAAAAGCGATCCGCGACTGATCCTCGTCTCCCACCGGGGGCCCGTTCAGTTCGACCGGGACGACGACGGCCAACGCCGGGCCGAACGCGGTGGCGGCGGTCTGGTCACTGCCCTGTCGGGCCTGGCCGGCGACCTCGAACACGCTCGCTGGGTGTGTGCCGCCCTCACCGAGGAGGACATGGCAGTGTCCGAGGAGCACGGCGGTGGCGCCTTCGCCCTCGACGACCACGCCGAGAACGGCAACGGGCTTCAGCTGCGCATGGTGGGCAACGACGCCGAGGCCCACGACCGCTTCTACAGCATCATCTCCAACCCCCTGCTGTGGTTCATCCAACACGAGCTGTGGAACCGCCCCGAGGCCCCCGACCTCACCCGCAGGGAGCACGATGCCTTCGAGCTCGGCTATGTCCCCGTCAACCGCCGCTTTGCCGAGGTGGTGGCCGAGGAGGTCGAGGCCAGCGGTGGCGACGCCACCGTCATGGTGCACGACTACCACTTCTACCTGCTTCCCGCCCTGGTCCGGGCCCGATGCCCCGAGGTCTTCCTCCACCACTTCGTGCACATCCCCTGGCCCCAACCCGACGCCTGGCGGATGCTGCCGCCGGCCATGCGCGAGCCGATCTTCCGGGGGATCCTCGGCAACGACGTGGTGGCCTTCCACACCGAGGGCTTCGCCCGCAACTTCCTGCTCGGCTGCGCTGAGCTGCTCGGCCTCGACATCGACCTCGAGCGGCGCAGTGTGGAGGTCGACGGCCGTACGGTACGAGCCCGCGCCTATCCTGTCTCCATCGACCCGGTCGAGCTGGGAGATCGGGCCACGTCGGTGGCGGTGGGAAAGCACCAGCGGGCGCTGTGGGCGCTGCGGCGCGATCACCTCATCCTGCGGGTCGACCGCACCGATCCGTCCAAGAACATCGTACGGGGCTTCCGGGCCTTCGACCTGTTGCTCGATGCCCATCCCGAGCTCAGCGAGCGGGTGACGTTCCTCGCCCTCCTCCAGCCCAGCCGTCAGGACGTGGAGGAGTACGCCGACTACACCGAGTCCATCTGCCGGGTGGTGGCCGACGTCAACCTCAAGCACGGCACCAGCGACTGGCAACCCATCGACCTGCGCCTGGAGGAGGACCTCGACCAGGCTGTTGCTGCCTATCTCCTCTACGACGTCTTGATGGTCAACGCCATCGTCGACGGCATGAACCTGGTGGCCAAGGAGGCGGTGGTGGTCAACCGGCGCGACGGGGTGCTGGCCTTGTCGGAGACCACGGGCGCCTACGAGGAGCTGGGTCGCTTCGCGGTGACGCTCTACCCCTTCGACGTGGCCCAACAGGCCGAGGCCCTGTACGAGGCTCTGACCATGTCCCCGGAGGAGCGCCGGCGCCGAGGGGCGGAGGCGGCGACGTGGGTGCGCGACCACGACGTCTCGGCCTGGTTGGGCGCCCAGCTGACCGACATCACCGAGTTTCGCGCTGGCGCCCGGTCGACTGGCTGACCGGATCTTTCCGGCCGGCGCCGGCGGCGGTGGCGTGCAACCGCCGGGCCGAACGAGCGATGGTCAGCGCAGGTCGGCGAGCTGAGCGGCGCCGAGGTTGCGTGCCCTCGTCGCCAGTTCGGCGAGCGGCTTTCTCGGCGGCCCGCCGTACGCGCCGATCTCGACGTAGAACGGCCCGTTGACCTGGAGGATGGCGACGAAGGATTCGGCATCGCCGGCCTGCAGCAGCGCACTCCCGCCGTCGGGCACATCGTCGACATCGATCTCTACCGAGCCCCACAGCGGTGAGAGGAGGCGCTCTCGCGTGTG
>JBBSLT010000306.1:0-2072 GCA_038233555.1 Acidimicrobiales bacterium | reverse complement strand
TGACTTCCGACGGTCGCCTCGCTCGCGCTCCGGGACACCGGGCGACCATCGAGCTTTTCGAGCGCCCGGATTGACCGTTCGACGGGCCAGCACGGCGCCGCTGCGCCGGCCCTCCTCGCCCGCCCTCACCGTCGGGCTGGCCGCCTTCGCCCTCATGGCCCTGGCCCAGGCGCCCATCCCTTTCGTCAATGACGACCGGCTGTTCACCACGGTGGTGGTGGTCGCCTTCTTCGTCGCTACCTGCGCCCTGGCCGCCGACGTCTGGCCCCCTAGCCGGGTGGCGGCCGCCGCCGGGGCGGTGGTGGTCGGGACGCTGGCCCTGGAGTGGGTGGGCCACACCACCGGTTGGCCCTTCGGGGCGTACAACTACACCGCGGCGCTAATGCCCCAAGTCGGTGGCGTGCCTGTGATCGTGCCCCTGGCCTGGTTCGCCATGGCCGTGCCCGCTCGGGAGGTGGCCGCTCGCCTGGTCGGCCCCGGTTGGGCCCGGGTGGCGCTGGCGGCGGTGGCCCTGACCGCCTGGGACCTCATGCTCGACCCCCAGATGGTGGAGGCCGGCTACTGGGTCTGGGAGGCCGACGGGCCGTGGCGGGGGATTCCCCTCTCCAACTACGCCGGCTGGCTGGTGTCGTCGGCGGTGGTGATGGTGGTCCTCGACCGGGTCCTCCCGTCGCCGGGCCGCATCCAGACGGGCCGTCTCCTCCTCGCCCTCTACACCTGGTGGGGGTTCTCCGAGGCCTTGGCCTTCGTCGTGTTCTTCGGTGACCCCGTGGTGGGCCTGGTCGGCGGTGCCGCCATGCTCGGCTTGGCCACCCTGGCCTGGCGCACCGAGCTGCGCCTGCCCCGGGGGACGGCGACCTACGGCTCCCGTGGCTGACGTCGCCGTCGTCGGCGGCGGGGTGGGCGGCATGGCCGTCGCTCTGCGCCTAGCCACCGCCGGCCACGACGTCGCCCTGTTCGAGCGCAACCTGGTGTTGGGCGGCAAGCTGGCCACCCGGACCTTCGACGGCTTCACCTTCGATACCGGCCCCTCGCTGCTCACCCTGCCCGAGGTCTTCGACGAGCTACTGGCTGCGGCCGGCACCTCCCTGGCCGAGGTGGCCGACCCAGTGCGACTCGACCCCATCTGTCGCTACCGCTGGTCCGATGGCTCGGGCTTCGACCACCGGGCCGAGTTGGGTGACGCCGCCGCCGAGGTAGACCGCCTGGCGCCCGGTCAAGCCTCGCACTTCGAGGACTGGATGGCGCACGGTCGGCGAGTGTGGGACATCTCCCGGCGCACCTTCTTGGCCGGGCCCATGGAGTCGCCCGTCGACCTGGTACGGCGGATGCGCTCGCCGGCCGACCTGTGGGGCATCGACCCGTTGCGCACGCTCGACTCCCGGGCCCGGTCCCACTTCACCGACCCCCGAATGGTCCAGTGGGCGGGCCGCTATGCCACCTATTCGGGCTCGTCGCCCTACGCTGCCCCTGCCACCCTCGCCTGCATCCCCTGGATCGAGCAGTCGTCGGGGGCGTGGTATCTCCGGGGCGGGCTGGCTTCGCTGGTGGAGGCGCTGGCCGGGGTCCTGATCACCGCCGGGGTGGAGGTGCGGCCTGGCGTGGAGGTCGATGCCATCCGGGCCGACGCCACTGCCGTACGGGGGCTGCGCCTGGCGGGAGGCGAGGTGGTCGATGCCGACGTGGTGATCGCCAACGTCGACGCCACCCACCTCTACGCCGACCTGTTGCCTGACCGCCGTGCTCTACGCTGCGTGCTGCGGGCGCCGGTGTCGTCGTCGGGCTTTGCCCTGCTGGCTGCGGTGGAGGGCCGCACCGAGGGCCTGGCCCATCACAACATCTCGTTCTCGGCCGATGAGCGGGCTGAGTTCGCCGACATCTTCGACCGCCGGCGCCTCCCGGTCGACCCCACGCTCTACGTGTGCGCCTCTGCGGTGAGCGACCCCTCCCAGGCGCCCGAGGGCTGCGAGAACTGGTTCGTCCTGGTCAACGTGCCCCCGTCCTCGGCCGTCGACTGGGACGCCGAGGCCGAGCCCTACCGTGACCATCTCCTCGAGGTGGCCGCCCGGCGG
>JBBSLT010000305.1:0-2077 GCA_038233555.1 Acidimicrobiales bacterium | reverse complement strand
GAGCACGGCATCACCGAGGCCGAGCTGGCGGTGGCGACGGGCTACCTGGCTGGGTCCACCGCCCTGGCCCTGGAGGACTCCGGGAGCTGCATGGGGCGCATCGCCACCAGCCTCTTGGTCCACGGCGAGGTCGCCCCGGTCCCCGAGGTGCTCGATCGCTATCGGCGGGTGAGCGTCGACGATGTCAGCCGCGTCCTGGCCCGGGTGGCCGGCGCCGGCGACCGGAGCCTGGCCGTCCTCGGCCCCCGCTCGGTCACCTCCTCCCGTTCTTTGTCGCTTCTTGGACGCTGCGGGTAGCGCATGCGACAAAGAACGTGGGGGGAACCGATGGGGAGGCTCGCATGACCATTCGAGTTGGCGTGTTCGGGGCGACGGGGCGCATGGGGCGCATGGTGTGCGCCGCCGTGGTGGGCGATGCCGAGCTGGAGCTGGTCGCAGCCGTCGATCCCCACCATGGCGGGCTCGACCTACGACCGGTCGCCGGTGTCGATGTCGACCTGCACGTCGTCCCCGCCCCTGAGGCGCTGAGCGAGGTCGCTGTCGACGTGATCGTCGACTTCACCGCTGCCGACGCCGCTCGTGACAACCTCCGGTGGTGTGCCGCCGCCGGGGTACATGCGGTGGTGGGCACGACCGGCCTCACCGACGACGACCTGGACGAGCTGCGCTCGATCTTCACCACCAGCAACTGCCTGGTTGCTCCCAACTTCGCCATCGGTGCCGTGGTGATGATGCGCCTGGCCGAGCTGGCTGCCCCCTGGTTCTCCTCGGTGGAGGTGGTGGAACTTCATCACGATGCCAAGATCGACGCGCCCTCGGGAACGTCGCTCCTGCTGGCTCAGCGCGTGGCGGCGGCGGCAGGGACGATCGAGGGCGACGCCACCTCGGTCCGGGTGCTGGAGGGAGCGCGCGGGGCCGTGGGACCGGGGGGTGTCCCCATCCACTCGCTGCGGCTAAGCGGACTGGTGGCCCACCATGAGGTGCTGTTCGGGACGACCGGCCAGTCGTTGACCATCCGCCACGACTCCTACGACCGCAGCTCGTTCATGCCGGGCGTGCTCCTCGCCGTCAAGGCCGTCGCCGATCGCCCGGGCCTCACCGTAGGTCTCGACGCACTCTTGGGCCTGTAGCCCTAATCGCCGTCGAACCGGAGGTTCGACGGCGAGCCGGTTGGGTTCCGACCGGCGGCGGAGCCACCAGCCGGAACACTGATCACCTTCTGGCGGGCTTCGTCCGCTGGGCCGCCATCCAGAGGGGGCCGCCTCTGGCGGCGGCGGTGGCCGGCGGCAAATGCTTGGCGGCGGAATCCGTGGGGTGTTCCTGGGTCTGTGACGGGGGAGGATTGGGGTCATGACTGACGACACCGGCAATTCGACGCCCGATACCACCGCCACCCCGACCAGCGCCCTGGTCACCGAGAAGGGCCGAACGACCATCTCCGACTCGGTGGTGGCCAAGATCGCCGGCATCGCCACCCGCGAGATCGCCGGTGTCCACGAGATGGGCACCGGCGCCGCCCGAGCGGTCGGCGCTCTGCGCGACCGCTTGCCCGGTGCCACCCGCACCAACGTCAGCCGGGGCGTGGCCGTCGAGGTGGGAGAGCGCCAGGCCGCGGTCGACATCGACATCGTGTGCGAGTACGGTGTGCGTATCGTCGACGTGGCCGACGCAGTACGCAGGAACATCACCGACCGGGTCCAGAGCATGACCGGCCTCGAGATCACCGAGGTCAACATCGCCGTCGATGACGTCTACACCGGAGAGGACAAGCAGGAGCCTCAGACCGAGCGCGTGCAGTGAACGCCATCGGTCAGGTGATCGATGTCGACGAGGTCGCCCGCATCGTGAAGGATTGCCCCTCGGTGGTGCGCCTGGCCTCGGGCAGCGGCGTCGAGGCGGCGACCTACCTTCCGGGACGACGAGTCCCCGGTGTGCGCATGGTCGATGATGTGGTCGAGGTGCACGTGGTTGCCCGCTACGGACCGTCGTTGCCTGAGGTGGCCGATGAGGTGCGCCGAGCGCTGGGCGCCTCGATGGGAGAGCGCCCGGTGGCAGTCTTCATCGATGACCTCGACCT
>JBBSLT010000304.1:0-2086 GCA_038233555.1 Acidimicrobiales bacterium | reverse complement strand
GGCCAGCCCGAA
The DNA here is from genome assembly GCA_038233555.1 of Acidimicrobiales bacterium. GTDB lineage: Bacteria > Actinomycetota > Acidimicrobiia > Acidimicrobiales > CADCSY01 > JADDRA01. Next base: position 2,074 of record JBBSLT010000304.1, on the reverse strand, counting down.
GGCGAACGGCCCGATGAACAGGAACATCATGATGCTGCCGTGCATGGTGAAGAGTTCGTTGTAGGTGCCGGCGTCGACGACCTCCAAGCCCGGTTCGGCCAGCTCGGCCCGCATGACCATGGCCAGGGCGCCGCCGAGGAGGAAGAAGGCAAAGGCCGTCACCATGTAGGAGATGCCGATGCGCTTGTGGTCGGTGGTGGTCAGCCAGGCCAGCAGGCCCGTCGCCTCGGGCTGCTCGTCGGGCTCCTCGGTAGGCGCGGGAGGGGCGTCGGGCGGGGCGTCGATCACGCTCATGACGTGGCCTCCTCGGTCGACTCCTGTTGCGCTCGCTGCTCGTCCAGCCAGTCGGCGTAGTCACCGGCCGGGACCGCCACCACCGAGAAGTTCATCTCGTAGTGCTCGAGGCCACAGAACTCGGCACAGCGCCCTACCCATTCACCGGCCTCGGTCACGTCCACGTCGATCTCGTTGTCCACGCCGGGGATGAGGTCGCGCTTGACCAGGAAACGAGGGACCCAGAAGGAATGGATGACGTCGGAGCTCACCAGCCGGAAGCGCACGGTGGATCCCACCGGCAACACCATCTCCGGCGGGGTCACCCCGTCGCTCCTGATCGTGACCCCCTCGTCGGGATAGTCGAACTGCCAGGACCACTGGAACCCGACGACGTCGACCACCACGTCAGGGTCGTCGACCAGCGCAACCACCCGCTGCTGGGTGGTCACGGTGAAGGCGAAGAGGCCAATCACCACCAAGAGGGGGGCCACGGTGTAGACGATCTCCACGGGGATGTTGTAGGGCGACTGGCTGGGCAGTTCGTCGTTGCGGCGCCGGTAGCGAAGCACCGAGAACACGACGAGGCCCCAGATGAGCAGACCCACGCCGAGGCCGATCCAGTGGAACCCACGCCACAGGTCGAGCACTTCTTCGCCCTGGCCGGTGACAGGATCAGGAGCCCCGAAGCGGAACCCGCTGGAGCAGCCGCCGGCAACGACCACCAGCGCAACGGCCAAGAGGCTGACGCGGCGGTGGTTATGCATCGATGAGACCGTATCCAATCTGGGGGCCCAGGCGGAAACATGCTGCGTCACGGAATCGTCAAGGAAAACTTCCCAAGAACTATTGTGACATGAATCGATGTCGGATACGGTCGCCCCGTGAGTCGCCGCCACCACGGAATGACGATCGACGAGCTGGCCAACGAGGCCAGCACCACCACCCGCAACGTCCGCAACTACCAGAGCCAGGGCATTCTTCCGCCGCCCACCCTCATCGGACGCACCGGCTACTACGACGACGGCCACCTGGCTCGCCTCCGTCTCGTCGACCGCCTTCAGGCCCAGGGATTCTCGCTGGCCGGGATCGCCGAGCTCCTCCGGGCTTGGGAAGAGCGCCGCAGCCTGGCCGAGGTGCTGGGCTTCGAGCAGGCGCTCACCGAACCGTGGAGCGACGAAGAGCCCGAAACGATGTCGCTCCAGGAGCTGCTGGCGCACTTCCCCGACGCCCAGGACGACCCCGGCCTCGCCCTGCGGGCCATCGAGCTCGGGCTCATCGAACCCGACGGTGAGGATTTCCGTATCCCGAGCCCGAGCCTGCTCCATGCCGGCGAGGAGTTGGTGGCGGTGGGCGTGCCCCTCGGCGTGACTCAGGACGAGGTGGCCGCCCTCCAGGCCGACATGGCCCGGGTGGCGAGGCGCTTCGTCGCCCTGTTCGAGCGTTACGTCTGGGCGCCCTTCGCCGAGGCGGGAATGCCAGCCGAGCGGCTGGACGAGGTCACCGACGCCCTCCGGCGCATCCGGCCCCTGGCCGCAGCCGCCGTGAGCGCCACGCTGGCCCGAGCGATGGAGGAGGCGACGACGACCTCTACGGCAGTCCAGGTCGCCAGCGTGGATCAAGGGCTACCCCAAGCCGTAGGAGGATCGTGATGGTCGTCGCCTGGGACCACTGGCTGTATCTGATCGTTCCCTTCGTGGCCTACCTGGTCATCGTGCTCGGCCTCGTTCTGGCCGGCGAGGCCGGTGACAAGACCGACATCGTGGGAGTGCTGGTCCATCCCATCTCCTCAAGCCTGCAG
>JBBSLT010000303.1:0-2116 GCA_038233555.1 Acidimicrobiales bacterium | reverse complement strand
GCCGTCGTCCAGCACCACCGGCGGGCACTGGTGGAGGAAATGCAGCGCTACACCCGCCTGCGGGCGGGGGCCGACCCGGTGGCCGACCTCGACTGGCTGCTCACCGTCGACGCCATGGTGCTGCGGGCCGAAGCCATGGTCCGCTGGCTCGACCAGTGCGAGGGCCGCCTGGCCCGATCCCGGCGAGGAGCAAGTGGTGCGGCGCCTCGTGAGACGGTGCGGTCGGCGGTCGGGTCGCCGGCATCCGAGGCACCTGCCGGCGCCGATGCCCGGAGTGCCACCACGGCGGGGACGGCGGGCGGGCCATGACCCCGGTGCTCGAGTTCCATCAAGCGACGCGGGTCTACGGCCAGGGCCGCACCGAGGTGGTGGCCATGGGCGACGTCTCGCTCGCCGTCGACGCCGGCGAGCTGGTGGCGGTGATGGGCCCGAGTGGGTCGGGCAAGTCGACGTTGCTGTCCATGGCCGGTGGCCTCGACCAGCCCACCAGCGGGTGGGTGGCGGTGGGCGGTACCGATCTGGCGTCGCAGCCGGCCGCCTCCCTGGCCCGCATGCGCCGCCGGGGCGTGGGCTATGTGTTCCAGGACCGCAACCTCCTGCCTCAGCTCACCGCCGCCGAGAACGTGGCCCTGCCCCTGGAGCTCGACGGCGTGCGGCCGCGGCAGGCCCGGCGCCAGGCCGTGACCGCCCTTGACGCCGTGGGTCTGGGCGACCTGGCCGACCGCTTCCCCGACGACCTGTCCGGCGGGGAGCAGCAGCGGGTGGCCGTGGCGCGAGGGGTCGTGGGGGAGCGCAGCCTGCTGCTGGCTGACGAGCCCACCGGCTCGCTCGACTCGCTCAACGGCGAGGCGGTGGTGGCCCTTCTGCGCAGCCGTTGCGACGACGGCGTCAGCGCCGTCATGGTCACCCACGACGCCGCCCTGGCCGCCTGGGCCGACCGGGTGCTGTTCATGCGCGACGGCCGCCTGGTTGACCAGGCCGGCCCCCTCCCCGGGCCCGAGGTGGTCCTGGCCGAGGGCGGTCTCCGGTGAAGGGCTGGCGCCCGCTGCTGCGCATCGCCCGGCGCGATGCCCTGCGCCACAAGGGTCGCAGCCTGCTCATCGTGCTGCTGGTGGGCGTCCCGGTGGCGGCCATGAGCGCCTTCCTCACCGTGGGCCGCACCGCTGAGCGCACCGTCGACCAGGAGATCGCCGCCTCCCTGGGCCAGGCCGACCTCTCGCTGACCTCGGTCGGGATCGAACCACAGGAGTGGCAGGACCTTCTGCCGGCCGGCTCCCGGTGGATCGAGGTGGCGCCCCATGCCGCCAGCTTCGCCCTGGTGGAGGGCGACGAACTCTTCGAGGGACCGGTCTTCCAGGGCGACCTCGACGACCCGCTGGTGGAGGGCCGCTGGGATCTGGTGAAGGGGCGGACGGCTGAGCGCGACGACGAGATCGTCCTCTCTCGCCGGCTGGCGGACGACCTGGGGACGGAGGTGGGAGAGTCGTTGACGCTGCGTCGACCCGATCGCCAGGTGACGGTGGTGGGTATCGCGATCTCTCCCTTCCTCGGTGAGACGTCGGTGTTCGTGCCGCCGGGGTGGTCGCTCCCGGTGGTCGAGGGCGTGACCGGGGGCGCCACCCAGTGGCTGATCGACCTGGCCGGCTCAGACCTGGCCGGCGCTGACGCGGCCGCAGTCGTCTCCAGCATCGAGGGCTCCTTTCCCTCTCCCCGATTCATCGACCCAGCCGGGGTCGCGGTTGAGCAACCTTTTCGCCCCCAGTCTGAGTCGGAGCGTTTTGTGGAGGTGCTCTCCCGGTCGCACGTGATGGCAGCGGGGGGCTCGGCGCGCATCGCCGAGGTCTCGGCCACCTACGTGGTCGGGACCCTGGCCCTGGCCTGGACCGGTGGGGTGGCGGTGGCCGCCTTCGCCGTCGGCGCCCGTCGACGTTTGCGCGAGGTCGGTCTGGTGGCGGCGGCGGGTGGTGCCCCCGGGCACCTCCGCAGCATGCTCCTGGCCGACGGTGTGGTGCTCGGGCTGGCCGGCGCCCTGAGCGGGATGGTGGCGGGCATCGGGATCGCCGCCGCCGCCCGTCCTCACCTCGACCGGGTGGTCTCCCACGCTGTGGGACCCTTG
>JBBSLT010000302.1:0-2145 GCA_038233555.1 Acidimicrobiales bacterium | reverse complement strand
CTCGACCAGGTTCACCCCCGTCTTGCCTCCGATGGCCGCATCGACCTGGGCCAACAGGGTGGTGGCCACGTGCACCACGGCCACCCCCCGGTGGTAGATCGCAGCGGCAAAGCCGGCGGTGTCGGTGACGACACCGCCGCCTACCGCCACCACCACGTCGCCTCGGGTCAGGCCCCACCGAGCGAACGATCGGCACAGCTCCTCGACGGTGGCCAGCGACTTGGCCTGCTCGCCATCGTCGAGCAGGAAGCTCTGGTGCTCGATGCCCGGATCGACGTCCACGCCGATGCCGGATTGGGTGACGACGGCGGCCCGGCGCGCCGCCGGCGGGAGGGCGTACGCCAGTTCGTGGCGAGCACCGGCACCCACGACCACCTCGTAGCGGCGCGACCCGAGGTCGACGGGTACGCGAATCACGAGATCAGCCCCAAGACGCCATCCACCGCCTCCTCGATCGACGAGCCCACGTCGACGACCCGACCCTCTGCCACCTCGTCGTAGAGGGAACTGCGCTCCTCGTGCATGCGTTGCAGCATCGTCAGCGGATCGTCGTCGAGCAGCGGGCGGTGGTCGCCACTGGTGATGCGGGAGGTGAGTAGCGACGGATCGGCCCGCAGCCACACGGCGGTGGCCAAGGTGCGTAGCCGCTGCCTGTTCGCCGGGTCGAGGACCACACCGCCAGCGGCGGCGATGACCGCCGGCTCGGGGCGGGCCAGAGCCTCGGCCAGCGCCTCGGCCTCGAGGACCCGGAAGGCGGCCTCCCCGTCGGACTCGAAGATCTCCCTGACGGTGCGCCCGGTGCCGGCCTCGACCTGGGCGTCGCTGTCCAGGAAGGTCCGTCCGAGGCACATTGCCACCCGCCGCCCCACGCTGGTCTTGCCCGTGCCCATGAGGCCGATGAGCACGACATGGCGCTCATGGCGATCAGAGGCCGGCGATGAAAGCGGCATGGTTGCGCTCCAGCTCCTTCACCGAGTCGCCGCCGAACTTGCGGAGCGCCTCGCCGGCCAGGACCAACGCCACCATGGTCTCGGCCACCACACCCATGGCCGGCACCGCGGTCACGTCGGTGCGCTCCTTGAACGACACCGTGGCCTCCTTGGTGGCGGTGTCGACGGTGGCCAGCACGGGACGGTTCAGGGTGGCCAGCGGCTTCATGGCCACGTGCGCCACCACCAAGCCGCCGATGGACATGCCCCCCTCGACACCCCCAGCCCGCGTCGAGCTCCTCTGGTACTCGCCGTGGCCGGCGTCCCAGGTGATGGGATCATGGGCCACCGACCCCCGCTGGCCAGCTACCTCGAACCCGTCGCCGACCTCCACCCCCTTGACCGCGTGGATGCTCATGAGGGCCTGGGCCAACAGTCCGTCGAGCTTGCGGTCCCAATGGACGTGGCTCCCGAGGCCGACGGGGACGTCGTAGGCCAGGACCTCGACGACCCCACCGAGGGAGTCGCCGTCGGCCGCCGCCGCCTTGATCTCGCCGATCATGGCCGCCTCGGCGTCGGCGTCGAAGCAACGAACCTCCGAGGCGTCGATGCGGGCTAGGTCGGTGGGCCGGGGACGCTCGGAGGAGGAGGACCCCGCCGCACCGACGCGAATCACATGGGAGAGGACCGACACACCCAGGCGGGCCAGGAGCGCCTTGGCCAAGCAGCCGGCGGCCACCCGCGCCGCCGTCTCGCGAGCCGACGCCCGCTCCAGCACGTCGCGGGCGTCGTCGAAGCCGTATTTCTGCATCCCGGCCAGATCGGCATGACCGGGTCGGGGCTGGGTCAGCGGCTGCACCGTCTGACCCGGCGCCGGCGACATCTCCTCGTGCCAGCGGTCGGAGCGCTTCCACTCCGAGTTGCCGATCAGGATGGCCACCGGTGATCCCAGGGTCCGGCCGTGGCGCACCCCGCCGAGCAATGTCAGCTCGTCGGCCTCGAAGCGCATCCGCGGCCCCCGCCCGTAGCCCAGACGCCGCCGAGACAGCTCGTCTTGGATTTCCTTCTCGACGATGGGCAGGCCAGCAGGGAGGCCCTCGACGGTGACGGCCAGACCCTGTCCGTGGGACTCGCCGGCGGTGAGGATACGAAGCACGGGGGCGAGACTACCTAGTGTCCTGTCAGGTTGGTCCGTTGAGGATTTCGGCGAGGGATG
>JBBSLT010000301.1:0-2219 GCA_038233555.1 Acidimicrobiales bacterium | reverse complement strand
TAGCCTCGATTATTCGCGCGGGTAGCTCCTGAGGGGCCCGAGCATCCGCGAAAAAGCCCTCCTGACCTGGAAGAATGCGAGTTGCTGAAATCCGCAGTCCAACCAGGAGGAGGGCTCCTTGAAGGTACATCGTACATGCTCGGTTCGTCGCCCGAGTGTGACCACCGACGGTGACAACCTGGTGTCGCATGCAGGGACCGCCCTGCTGAGCGAACTGGCCGATCGGTCGGGGCTGACCGAGGCGCTGTCGGTGGCCATGGGCGACTGCGGGATCTCCTGGCACACCCACGACCCCGGCGTGGTCCTCAGCCACCTGGCGGTGAGCATCGCTGACGGTGCCGACTGCCTGTCGGACCTGGCTGTGCTTCGAGAGCAGTCCGAGCTGTTCGGGCCGGTGGCCTCGCAGGCCACGGCGTGGCGAGCGGTCGAAGCCGTGACGTCGCTCGAGCTGAGAGGCATCGCCAAGGCGGCGGCCGCGGCGAGGGCGAAGGTCTGGGCCGTCGCCCCCACCAAGCTCGACGCGCTGACCTTTGACTTCGACGCCACCTTGGTGACGTCGTACTCCGACAAGCAAGACGCGGCGCCGACCTACAAGCGTGGCTATGGCTTCCATCCCTTCGGGGTGTGGCTGGACGAGACCGCCGAGCCGCTGGCGGCGATGCTGCGTCCCGGCAACGCCGGGGCCAACTGTGCCGCTGATCACGTCACGTTGCTGGCCGAGGCCATCGACGCGCTGCCCCTTGAGTACCGGGCCGGCCACGGCCCTGGCGACGACGCCTCGTTGGTGTGCCATCCGATCTTGGCCCGGGCCGACTCCGCCGGCGCCAGCCACGGCTTCGTCGACGCCCTGGTAGAGCGCAACATCGGCTATTCCATCGGCTTTCCCGTCGAGGGTCGGGAGCGCGACGCCCTGTTGTTGGTGCAGGAGGAGGACTGGACCAAAGCCGTCAACGCCGACGGCGCTGGCCGTGACGGTGCCTGGGTGATCGAGCTGAGCGACCTGGTCGACCTCAGCGAGTGGCCCGAGGGAACCCGGTTGATCTGTCGCCGAGAGCGGCCGCACCCCGGCGCCCAGCTGTCGCTGTTCGACATCGGCCAAGGCTGGCGCCACACATGCTTCATCACCGACACCCAAGCCGACGACATCGCTGCCCTGGAGTGTCGTCACCGCGGACACGCCCGAGTCGAGGACCGGATCCGCAACTGGAAGGACTGCGGGCTGGTGAACCTGCCCTTCGAGGACTACGTCCGCAACCAGGCGTGGGTGGCCACCTCGATGCTGGCGGGATGTCTGTTGGCATGGTCTCAACGACTGTGCCTGGAGGGTGAGCTGGCCAAGGCTGAACCGAAGTCGCTTCGCTACCGGCTCCTGCACGTCGCCGCCCTCCTCGTGCGCCGTGGGCGTCGCCTGGTCATGCGCCTTGACCGGACCTGGCCCTGGCGCAACGAGCTCGAGGCCGCCTTCCGCCGTTTGCGAATGGCCCTGACGTGATGGCTGGGGCTCGCCGCCGGCCCCCTCGCAGGAAGCACCCAAATGGCGCCCCAATCAGCCGATCCGAGGTCTCGGGTACGTGCACGTCTCGCCACTGGCGGGCTGCACATCCATCACGCAGCGTCACCATCAGGGCCTCGCTGAAAGCTCACCGGATCGCTGGATGAATAATCGAGGTCAGGAGGCCCACGACGTCCACGACTGGGTCCAGTGGGCGCGCCAAATCGGCCCGGTCATTACCGACGACTCCATCGACCTCGAGTCAGTGATGTCCGGCTTCCTGCTACCGGAGCCGGCGACCGAGCGTCCGCCTCATGTCCCCCTCGCCATCGAATGGCCACACGAGCTGGTCGCGACGATGAGCGAGACGAGACGTCTGAGTTTTGACGGACAGACCTTTCCCATATTGGACGTCGAGCTTCGGCTAAGCGCTCATAGCGCTTCCGGTGCTCTCCGCTTCGAGGTAGTCGCCCCGGCTTGGTCGATCGAGTACGAGTACGTCTTTGACGAGGAGGAACCGCCGCGGATCGTCCCCGTCGACCGGGACGCCCGAGTTGAGACTCCCAAAGGGAGCGCGAGTCTGGCGGCCTTCTTCACGCAGCACGGACTACTCGTCACATTCGAAGATGAGATTCTCCTTGTCGAGCAAGGGTTCATGCTCCGACCCGCAAGAGAACGCCGCCTATTTCCGGTCGACGCTATCGAGACCATGAACTGGGCCGGAATC
>JBBSLT010000300.1:0-2272 GCA_038233555.1 Acidimicrobiales bacterium | reverse complement strand
TGGAGGCACGGTCCGACAAAGCGAGGGGTCGAGCCGGGATCGGGCTCGTCTTCCGCCCGACGTGGCCGAGGAGCTGGCCCGGGGTGGTGCCGGCCAGGCCGAGCGGGATGCTCGTCGTTTGCAGGACGGGGCCCGGGCCTACCGGCGGGAGCGCTATGCCGAGACTCGCCGGTTGTTGGAGCCACTGGCCCGCAATGCCCCCGGAGTGGCGGCCGTGCGTGAGCTGCATGGTCTGGCCCTGTACCGGTTGGGCCGGTGGAAGGCGGCCATCAAGGAGCTGGAGGCAGCCGAGAAGCTCTCGGGCTCGTTGGAGCATCACCCCGTGCTGGCTGACTGCCACCGGGCGCTGCGCCACCATGCGGTCGTGCAGCGGCTGTGGGACGAGCTGCGGGTGGCGGATGCTCCGGCGCCCGTGGCCGTCGAGGGCCGGATCGTGGCTGCCTCCGGTCTGGCCGACCAGGGTGACGTCGCCGGAGCCATCCGCCTGCTGGAGCGGGGCCCGGTCGAGGTGCGCAAGCCCCGGGAGTACCACCTCCGACTGTGGTACGTGCTGGCCACCATGTACGAGCGGGCAGGGGACATGGCCCGAGCCCGGCAACTGCTCGAGCGGGTGCTCGATGTCGATCCCGACTTTCCCGACGCGCTCGAGCGCTATCGCTCGCTGGACTGAGTTCCCAGGAGTTCTTGTCTCAGGTGGCGCCTAGGGTTCGGGGCCAACTTCCCCCTTCGGTTGGGTGCAACAGAAGGGAACTCCTATGAACATGGTCATCGTGCGGGGCCGGCTCTCCCGGTCACCCGAAAGTCGACCCCTTCCCTCAGGCGACATCGTGGTCGCCTATGAGGTGAGGGTGGAACGGCCCGGCCAGCGGGCCGAGACGGTCCCGGTGGCTTGGCTCGAAGCACCGGCCTCAGCCGCCGAGCTCGCCGTCGACGAGGAGGTCGTGGTGGTGGGCCGGGTGCGGCGGCGATTCTTTCGCAGCGGCGGGACGACCCAGAGCCGCACCGAGGTGGCGGCCGAGCGCGTGGTCCCCACCCGCCACCGCATCCGGGCCGGCCAAGCCGTCGCCGGGGCGCTCGCCACTGCCGAGGAGGAGTCGCTGGCTACGGCTAGCTAACTGACCCACGCTTCCCGCTCTTTGTCTCATTGGCTACGTCCACTGTCGATTATGCGACAAAGAACGGGGGGAGGTCCGAACCGGCGGGGCCGGCGGGATCGTCGGAAACGCCCCGTAGCTCGATCACGGGGGCGCCGGCCTCGTCGGAGGCGGCCAGGTCGACCCGGGCGAGCAGGGCCCAGTCGTGATCGCCGTCGGGGTCGTCCAGCACCTGGCGGACGTCCCAGTGCTTGGCCCCCTCGTGCACCTGGAAGAGGTCGGGGCCCCGGGCGGCGGGTCCGGTCCCGATGGCGCGGTGGCGCTCCCGGTAGGGCGCCAGCGCCGCCTCCCAACCCTCGGCGTCGGGCCCGCCGGCCTCGGCCAGGCTGGCGTAGGCGCCCCGGGCCAACAGCTCGATAGGGCGAAAGACGGCGTTGCGGACCATGACCCGAAACGCCCGGGCGTTGCCCGTGACCCCCGGGGGAGGCCCTGCCAGCGGGGTGGCAACGGCCGTAAGAGGCGCCTCCACGCCCGAGCGCAGGAGGTCCCACTCGTCGAGGAGGCTGGAGTCGACCTGGCGCACCGTCTCGCCCAGCCATTCGGTGAGGTCGAGGACCTCGTCGGTCTTGTCCTCCTCGGGCACGTTCTGGACCAGGCCCTTGTAGGCGTCGCCGAGGTAGCGCAGCAGCAGGCCCTCGACCCGGGCCAGGCTGTAGTGACCCACGTAGTCGGCGAAGCCCATGGCTCGCTCGTAGAGGTCGCGAGCCACCGACTTGGGGACGATGTTGTGGTCGGCCACCCAGGGGTGGACCATCCGGTAGGAGTCGAAGAGGTCGTAGGTGAACTCCCGGAGGGGCTTGGGGTACTCGAGGGTGTCGAGGATGGCCATGCGCTCTTCGTACTCCACTCCCCGGGACTTGAGCTCGGTCACCGTCTCGGTCTTCAGCTTGGACAGCTGCGCCGCCAGCACCGCCGACGGGTTCTCGAGGGTGGCCTCCACCAGGGAGAGGACGTCGAGGGCATAGGTGGGGGACTCACGGTCGAGGTGGTCTAGGGCCTCCAGCACGAAGGGCGACAGGGGCTGGTTGAGGGAGAAGTCGGACTGGAGGTCGACGGCGACCCGAGCGCCGACCCCGCCGTCAGCTTGGGGCACCCGCTCTATCACCCCGGCGGCGAGC
>JBBSLT010000299.1:0-2289 GCA_038233555.1 Acidimicrobiales bacterium | reverse complement strand
TCTCCTGGGGCCAGAACCGGAGGGAGGGGCGGAACGGGGTGAACCTCACGACCCGCCGGTGCGCTTGACTGCGTGACGGCCGGCATCAGTCGGGCGCGGAGAGGGGCTGATGACCGAGGTAGACCGGGAGCTGGAGGCGTTCATCGGTGACGAGTCGCCCCGGCTGGTGGGAATGCTCGCCCTGTACGTGGGCGAGCACGGCCTGGCTGAGGAGCTGGCCCAGGAGGCGCTGATCCGACTGTGCCAACACTGGCCCCGGGTGCGGGCGATGGAGCGACCCGGTGGCTGGTTGACCCGGGTGGCCATGAACCTGGCCCGCTCGTCGTGGCGGCGCCGGGCGGCCGAGCGCCGGGCCCAGACCCGCTCGGGGCCACCGGCGTTGACCACCGTCGACCCCGACGTGGTCACCACCCTGGCCGTGCGCCAGGCCGTGGCCGCCCTGCCCGAGCGCCAGCGCCGGGCCCTGGTGTTGCGCTACTACGCCCAGCGGTCGGTGGCCGAGGTGGCGCTCGACATGGGCTGCGCCGAGGGCACGGTCAAGTCGCTCACCCACAAGGCCATCGCCGCCCTGCGCCGGCCCCCCGGCTTGTTGGTCGACCATCACGAGGAGGAGATCGCCAGTGCCTGAGATCCAGGAGTTGCTCGAGCGCACCACGCCAACGACGCCGCCGGACTTTGACGTGGCCAACCTGGCCCGCCGCGGCCGGCGCCGGCGCCAGCGGGCCCAGGTGGGCACCAGGCTGGGGGCCGTCGCCCTGCTGGCCGCCGCCGTGGCCGGGATCGGGGTGCTCGCACCCGATGGCGACCAGGGCCAGGTGGTGGCCACCCGCCCACCGGTGGGCGAGCTGGCCGAGGCCTTCGCCGCCTCCGATGTTCCCCTCGGTGTCTGGGAGCAGGTGTCCGACCCCCCCTTCTCCCCCCGGATGAACTCGTTCACCGGGACGGCCTCCGACGGCCGGGTGGTGGTGTGGGGCGGGATTGACGAGTTTGAAGGTGAGGTCGAGCTTCTGACAGATGGTGGCGTCTACAACCCCGATGACGGGACGTGGGAAGCCATCCCCGTCGCTCCCGTGGGTGGAGGCGACTACTTTCACCTGAACCAGACCCAGCTCGCCGACGACCGCCTCATGGTCGTCGGAACGCCGAATGATCTCGAGCTCACGGCCGCCATCTACGATCTGGACTCGCAGAGGTGGACCGAGATCGAACCACCGCCGACCATCGAGCTACCGGCCGAGGGCATCGCCTGGACGGGCGAGACCCTGGTGCTGGCACGCTTGTGGTCGGGTGCGCAGGTGGATCGGGTGGCGAGCTACACCGAGCCCGTCGTCGAGCGCTGGTCGTACGAGACCGGCGAATGGGAGCCCGGTGCACCGCCGCCGCTCTCCAACCGCTTCGGTGCGAACGTGGCCTTCGACGGGGAACGGCTCGGCGTGTGGGGAGGTGCCCGGCAGGAGGTCGAGATCGGGGCGCTACCGACCGGAGCGGAGCTTGTGGGCGACGGAGCGATCTACGACGTGGCCGCCGATCGATGGGAGCCCATGCCCGCCGGGCCGCTCCCTCCGATGATGCAAGGCGCAGCCGTGTGGCTGGAGAGCGGTCGCCTGGCGGTCGCAGGAGGCGTCGTGGAAGACACCTCGGGGTCATCATCCACGAGTAGCGGGGTCACCGGGATGCACCTCTTGGACGCGACCGCCGGCGCCGTCTTCGACCCTACCTCACAGCGCTGGTCCCCCCTGCCGGATCCACTCCAGGACCGCCCAAGGCCCCCGCAGCCTGGGATCTTTGTGATCTACGCCTCCGAGTACTCACTTACCGCCACTGACCTCCGGATCAGCAGTAGTGGGCCCATCTCCTACTACGACGAGGTCACGCAGTCCTGGGTCCCGGCTCCGTTGCCTGACATCCACACCATCGACGGCACGCTGGTAGCTACGTCAGATGTCGGCGACGAGGCCTTCGAGGTCCAGGTGCTGGCCGGCAGTGTGTGGGAGGAGGCCACCGAGGCGCCCTTCCTCACCCGAATGGACGCCGGGGTGGCCGTGGTTGGAGGGGACCTGCTGGTGGTGGGCGGGGCCGAGGGTCCGAACCTCGACGTCACCGGCGACGCCTGGATCCTCCGCTTCGACCGGTGACTCCGCCTTCTGGCCCCACCAGCGGTTCCGATCACAACCGCTGGCGGGGTCGGAACGGCGGTGGATTAGATCCGGCCGGTGATCTCGGTGGTGCCGCCGTCCCAGGCGAGACGAAGCGCCGGCCCGGCCACGGTGGCCAGCGAGACGCCGACCG
>JBBSLT010000298.1:0-2303 GCA_038233555.1 Acidimicrobiales bacterium | reverse complement strand
GCCAGGCGGTCACTGGCATCCGGCGAGGGCGTTGGCGATTCGCTGGGCGGCTTTGCCGTCTCCGAAGGGGTTGAAGCGAGGTCGCAGGGCGGCGTGAGCGGCGTCGGAGGCGAGCAGCTCACCGGCGGCGGCCACGATCCTCTCCCGGTCGGCACCCACCACCAAGGCCCCGCCGGCCTCCACCATCTCGGGCCGCTCGGTCGCGTCCCGCAGCACCAGGACCGGGACGGCGAACGTCGGCGCCTCCTCCTGGATGCCCCCGGAATCGGTGAGGACGAGGTGTGCTCGGTCCAGAAGCCAGACCATGGCCAGGTACTCGACCGGGCCGAGGAGGATCACCCTCGGGAGGCCGCCGAGGATGGCCTTGACCGGGCGAACCACGTCGGGGTTCAGGTGAACGGGATAGACGAACACCGTGTCCTCGAAGCGTTCGGCCAGGTCCTGCACCGCCCGGCAGATGTTGTCGAGCCCGGTTCCGAAGGACTCCCGGCGGTGGCCGGTCACCAGCACCAGGCGTCGCCCCTCGATCAGGGCGGGGCAGATCAGACGGCAGTGAGGCGGGGGTGGTTCCCCGCACCAGGTCGCGGGCCCAGCCGAGGGCGTCGACGGCGGTGTTGCCAGTGAGGACGACAGCAGATTCCGCCACGCCCTCCCGGCAGAGGTTGGCGGCGGCGGCGGCGGTGGGGGCGAAGTGGAGGTCGGCCACCAGGGTGATGGCCCGGCGGTTCACCTCTTCGGGAAACGGAGCACGACGGTCACCGGTACGCAGCCCTGCTTCCACGTGGGCCACCCGGATACGGCGGTAGAAGGCGGCCGTCGCCCCCACGTAGGCGCTCGTCGTGTCCCCCTGGACCACTACCCAGTCGGGCTGGCGGACCGCCAGCACCTCATCGAGCCCGACAAAGAGACGGCTGGTCAAGGCGCTCAAGCCCTGGGCATGCTCCATCACCGCCAGCTCGACGTCGGCGCTCAGCCCGAAGGCCTCCAGGGCCTGGCGCAGCATGAGGGCGTGCTGACCGGTGGAGCATACGGTGCACGACACGTCTGCACGACTACGCAGGGCCCGAATGACCGGCGCCAACTTGATCGCCTCGGGGCGGGTGCCAAGCACGACCAGCACCGAACACTCCCCGGTCACCTCCAGGCGCTGTCATGAGGGACGATGGCCAGCGGAACTGGCCCCGTGCCCTCCTCCTCTGGAGCGCTGGCGGTCTCCCGAGGCCCATCCCGGCCGGGGTCCGGCTCGTCTCTGCCCTCGCTGGCGACGACGGGGGGGGACGACGAGGCCCTCGGCCCCGTCGAAACCGGACAGCACCGCGGTCAGGTGGGCAACCTGGGACCGCAGGCCTTCGATCTCGACCCGAGCGACGTCCCGCAGGCGCTCCGAAGGCCGCGTGGCGGGACGGTCGACCCGCTCGACCGCCGCCTCGACGCGAGCCAGGGCGTCGCCCGTGGCGCGAAGTTGGTAGGAGATACCGCGGATCTTCAGCCACAGCCGCTCAAGCAGGACCCCACCGCGGTCAGCCTCCGATACCGAGGGCGCCGAGGGCTGCATCGCCGGCGGCAGCACCGGGGGCGGAGACGGAGCCGGAGGCGGCAAGGCGTTGGCCACCGCCCGGGCCACCACCTCTTCGATGCCGCCGAGGTCGACCTCGATGGTGGTGTCGGCCAGGGCCTCCCGCACGGCGTCAGCCAGACTGGCGGTGGGTGCAGCAGCCATGGCCTCGACCACGGCGGGTACCGAGGGGGAGACCTCGGCGAACTGATAGACGAGGGGCCCGTCGCCCAGGCGCACGAGGACCCTGGCCTCGGTGCCGTCACCTAGGTGGGCGACCAGCTCTTGGCCTCCTCGCGGCTCAGCCTGCCCGAGCATCAGCCTGATGCCTTGGGAGCCGCTCACCTCCGCCTTCCGGATGACCGGCACCGAGCTTCCGACCCGGTAGGTGCACATCTCGAAGGTGGCATCGGAAGCGCTGGCCGCCAGGTGATGCTCGACGACGTCGTCGGCGCCCCGCTCCACCAGCGCAGCGAGAAGCGAACCGATGAGCGGACCGGCGCTCGGGTCTTGCGCCGCCGCCGGGGCGGCCACAGCGGCTCTCAGCAGGAAGCCCAGGTCGGCAGTGCTGGCGTCGCCAAAGGCGACGCCAGCACTGACTTGGGCCTTAGGTGTTGCCACCGAGAGTGAAGCCTTTCGGCTTCCTAGCCTTCAGCCGACCCACCGGCACTACGCCGGTTGCGGACCACGAGCCAGGCCACGCCACCGAAGACGGCGAGGGCGCTAGCGGCGATGGGCATTCCCTCAG
>JBBSLT010000297.1:0-2329 GCA_038233555.1 Acidimicrobiales bacterium | reverse complement strand
GGCCGGCCCCAAGGTGGCCACGATCTTCGTCCGGCGGGCCATGACCAGGACATGGTGACAGATGCTTCGCCTCAAGGCCTACTGTCACCCTCCGTGCCTCCCGACGACGCCACGGCCACCCGGTGTGCCATCGCCCCCGACAACGCCCCCGCCCTAGCTGAGGCGGTGGCCGCCGGCGGCGGCCACCTGGTCGATCCGGCGGGCGCCGAGGCGCTGGTGTGGACCGATCCGTCCGACGCCGACGGGCTGGGCCGGGTGCTGGGTGCGTCGCCCGACCTGCGTTGGGTGCAGCTCCCCTTCGCCGGCGTCGACCACTTCGCCTCCGTGATCAATGCTGACCGCACGTGGACCAGCGCCAAGGGTGCCTACGCCGAACCGGTGGCCGAGCATGCGCTGGCCCTCGGTTTGGCCGGCCTGCGTCACCTGCCGTCGCGGGCCCGCGCCCACGGCTGGGGCCCGGCGGCAGGGCGGCGGCTGATGGGCGAACGGGTCACGCTCGTGGGTGGCGGGAGCATCACCCTCGCCCTGCTCCGCCTGTTGGCGCCCTTCGACGTGGAGGCGACGGTGGTCCGCCGCCACGTCGCCCCCCTCCCTGGAGCCGCCCGGGTGCTCGGCCCCGAGTCGCTCCACCAGGCGCTGCCAGGAGCCGCCCTCGTGGTCCTGGCCTTGGCGCTGACCCCGGCGACGGCCGGCCTCATCGCCACCGAAGAGCTCGGCCTGATGGACGATGATTCCTGGCTGGTGAACGTGGCCCGAGGGGCCCACGTGGTGACCGACGACCTGGTCGAGGCCCTCGGCCAGGGCGTGATCGGAGGGGCGGCGCTCGACGTCACCGACCCCGAGCCCCTTCCCGACGGCCACCCGCTGTGGATGCTCGACAACTGCCTCGTCACCCCCCACGTGGCCAACACGTGGCAGATGGCCGAGCCGCTGCTGGCCGAGCGGGTGCGGGCCAACGTCGAGCGCTGGCGACGGGGCGAGCCCCTCCTGGGCCTGGTCGACCCCGAACTCGGGTACTGAGGGGTTCTGTCCCGGGCTGGAGCTCGCGCCCGCGCTAGACGGCTCTGGGCGCTTACGGAGTATGCATCTATCGGCGTGGATGCGGTCATCGCAGGGCCGAGACGGTCGATGCCGGTCTCGCCGCCGGCCTGGCAGACGCAGCCGCCATCGCCACCGCCATCGCCATCGCCGCCATCGCCGTACAGGAGACTCCGTCGGGACCGGCACCCGTCGACACCGTCGTGCTCGACGCCGCCGTCGCTGCGGGCGTTTTGATCGCCAACGATCTGGCTTTGGGTCGCCGGGCTCGCAACCTCGGGGCACGGTGGCTACGCACGGCCGACCTCGTGGTCCTGCTGGCCAAGACGGACCGGATCACCGCTCCCGATGCCAGGAGAGCGATCTTGGCCTTGGCCGACGCCGGGCGCATCACCAACGACCTGGCGCACGACTACCTGGAGGACCTCGGATGACCCGAGCAATACGAGTCAACGCCACCATGGACGAAGAAATCCTGCGGCGGGTGGATGCCTTCGCCGCCAGCCGGTACGAGGACCGGTCGACCGCACTGCGCCAGCTCGTCGATTTCGTTCTGCGGGAGCTGACCAAGCGAGAGGCGCTCGACGCCTACCGTGCTGGACGCGTCTCATTGCGGGAACTCGGCCGTACCTTGGGATTGGACGTCTGGGGCACCCACGACCTCTTGGCAAGTGAGGGGGTGGCAGTGGCGCAGGGGCGGCGAGAGGAGACGCGTGGCGACCTGGAGGCGGTCATCCGGGCGACGAAGCAGGGCTGACGATGGGTGCCGCTGTGCTCAAACCTCAGCTCGGGTGGCAACTCGTCGTCCTCGGCGAGGTGGACCACGATGCGTTCGACCCTCCAGGACGAGCCAAGCCGCGCCGTGGCGGAACAGCCACGTGGCTTCGTCGACTGGACCGTGCGTGGCACGGCCCAGTCGACGATGAAACAGATGGGGTGGGGGGCCACGGGCGACAAGGCGACGTCCAGGCCCTACGATGGCCACGTACGCTGGGATATCAACTGAAGGTGCGGGGAGGAGGACAAAGTGCTCACCGACGCCGAACTGGTGGACGGAGTGGTCGCCGGGTACGACGACGCCTTCGCCCAACTCTACGAACGCCACTCCTTGGCCGCTTGGCGCCTCGGCCAAACCGTCACCGGCAATGCCGACGACGCCTCCGACGCCGTCTCCGAGGCCTTCGCCCGGGTCCTGGTGGCGGTGCGTGCCGGCCACCTCGACAACGGCGGCTCCTTCCGCTCCTACCTGCTCACCGCCACCCGCAACGCTGCCCTGGACAACATCCGCAAG
>JBBSLT010000296.1:0-2353 GCA_038233555.1 Acidimicrobiales bacterium | reverse complement strand
GTTCGTCTCCACCCATGGCCTCATCATGGGCGCGCTGCATCGTCATCGTTGGCATGGTCATCGTGTCTACTCGGTCCAGTCTCGCCCTTGGAGGGATGGTTGGTTACCTCGGGCGTCTCAGGTCATCCTGACAGAAAGGGCCCCGCTGGTAGGCCTGCTCGGGAGTGAGTGGCAGGAGCGACGGCGTAGGCGCGATGTCGGCGGCTGGCCACCACGTGTGCAGCACGTCGATGCGAACCTGGTCGCCCGAGACGCCGCTCCAGTCCGTGACTCGATAGATCCTCACCAATGAGGATCTGGCCTGCGGAAGGACCAGGCTTCCTGGGTAGTATGGCCCCAGCATGATCCCCTGCTCTTCGTCGCCCATCATGGGCAGGGGTGGCGCAACGACGACGTGGAGGACCGAAGACGGCACTGAGGCCGGGTCCTCCGTTCCTGGCGCGCCCTCCCGGCCGGCGTCCACCTGTAACCAACGCACGATTCGGCACGCTCGTACCTCGGTGTCGACGTGGGGAGCGGGATAGTCGAGGAGGTAGCGAAGGTAGAAGTCGTGGGCGTCCGATCGGCTGGGCTCGCTCACTCGAGTGCCTCCCCGACACATCCTCGTGGAGCCGGCTCATGGCCAGCGGGCACCCCCACCATAGAGTTGCGGTAGCGAGTCAAATCTGGCGGCCAGCGTTCCGGGCGTTCTCAATCCCGAGCGGAGCGGGAAGGTCCCCGACCTCTCCGTGGTGCCCATCGCCCCTACGACCCACGCCTGATGCTCCCTGTACCGGTAGGGGCCAATTGAATGCGAACCCATAGGGCCCGGCGCCGGCAAACGTCCGTTGAACCGTGGCGTTGTCGTCGCGCTCGTCGATCTCAGGGATCTGGAACCATGTGTCCGTCGAGAGATTCAGCACCTGATGTCCCAGCCTGGTCAGGAGAAGCCGGTCTTGGCCGAGTGCACCGCCGGACACTCCCTGGTTCGCCTCCCGAGACGCGGGAGGGAGTTCGCTCCATGTGCCCGTTCGAGTATCGAACACGGCGCCGAATGGGATGCAGCGGCCGTAGATGTTGACTTCACCGCCGTCGGCGCATCCCATTTGAGGCGCGACGATGCGGTCTCCATCCGAGATCACTTCCCAAAACCCGATCGTGTTCCCCGTCGGCCCCTCGCTCCACCTGCCATCCAGCAGCTCGGCAACGTTGACCACAGCGGGGCCACTCGCTCCGCCCGGCGACGGGGCGATGTCCTTGGCGAAGAGGTACAGGCCATCGTTGCTCCAGGCGAAGATGCGGTCGAAGCTGGGGCTCAGCGGATCCGCTGGCAGTTCGGACCACGCCTCAGATGACGGGTCGAACCAGAGGTCCGGTGTCTCGCCGATTTCGTCAGATCCCGGGTAGACGACCAGCCCAGTCCCGGCGGCCAACAAGCCGCCGAGATGGGCATCCGCCGGCACGTCGTAGGCCTCCCAAGCGTCGGCGTCGGTCCGATAGCGCAGCAGCCTTGCGCCGGATGGCCCGCTGTCCAATGGCGTGACGAGGATGTAGACGTCGCCGCCAAGATGTGTCGTCGGTTGATGCGAAGGCACCGGGTCAGGGGCATCCGCGATCGGCCGCCATTCGCCGTTGCTCGGGTCGAGCGCCGCCCCGTCTCGAAACGGCGGCTCGGTAGGGCGAACGCAGTCGGCGCCAGGCGGACACATGAACGTGGAGCCACCCACGACGACGATCTCTTCGCCGGTCCAGCCAATCGCCGCTCCAGATCTGGCCTCCAAGGGCGGATCATCGAGTCGCTGCCACGGTGGAGGTTCATTCACGCCGGTCGGTTCCGGGCCGACCGCGTCTACTGAGGAATCGACGCCGCACGCCGTCAGGAAGACAGCGAGCAGAAGCAAGACCGGGCGCATGCTACTCAGACGCTCCCAAGACGCAGTTCGGTTCCCCATCCGGGAAACCAGTGCCGAAGCGAACCGTCGACATCGCCGGATACTGCCGGGTCGCGCGGCGCCAAGGCCAGCGCGAAGGAACTTTCGGTGCTCGGGGCCGACGTCGGCCGAGCCGCCGGCCGGCGGTCGAGGGCACCGGAGAGCGGCACTTCTTCGCGCCCTCTACCCGGTGTTCGGTGGCAGGGCGGCCGAGATCGGACCTCGGACAATAGGGGGCGTGCATGGAGCGTCCAGATCCGGCAATCTCCTGCGGTGCGACATCTCGGGAACCAATGCGGGCCTCGGACACGTCAGATGCGTATGCGACCGCTTGCCACCCTGCTTCTGGCACTTCTCTGGATCGGCGCATGCGGGTCCGGTGGCGGCGATGGAGATACGGCTGTCTGGGAGATCGACGACTCATCTACGCCGACAGCGGAGTC
>JBBSLT010000295.1:0-2388 GCA_038233555.1 Acidimicrobiales bacterium | reverse complement strand
GTCGCCTCGATCAGCGGAGCAGGAGCGGTCACGCTCGAGCGCGGCGGGACGACGGTGAAGGAGCGGCGTAGCTTCAGCATCACCGGCGGCATGTGCCCGCGCTGCGAAGGGATGGGCGCGGTCACCGACTTCGATCTGTCTGCGCTGTACGACGACAGCTTGTCGCTCAACGAGGGTGCGCTCACGATCCCCGGCTACAGCATGGACGGCTGGTACGGCCGGATCTTCACCGGAGCCGGCTTCGACATGGACAAGCCGGTCGGGAGGTTCACGAAGAAGGAGCTGCACAAGCTGCTGTACGGCGAGCCGGAGAAGATCAAGGTCGAGGGCATCAACCTGACCTACGAGGGCGTGATCCCGAAGATCCAGAAGTCGATGCTCTCGAAGGACGTCGATGCGTTGCAACCGCACGTCCGTACCTTCGTGGAGCGGGCGATCACCTTTACGACGTGTCCCGAGTGCGACGGCACCCGACTCAGCACGGGGGCCCGGGCGTCGAAGATCAAGGGGAAGAACATCGCCGACGTCTGCTCGATGCAGATCAGCGATGTTGCCGACTGGATCCGGAAACTCGACGAGCCGTCGGTGGCCCCGCTGCTCACCGGCCTGCAACACCTCCTCGACGCGTTCGCCGAGATCGGGTTGGGATACCTCTCGCTCGACCGGCCGGCGGGCACCCTGTCCGGGGGGGAGGCCCAGCGCACCAAGACGATCCGCCACCTCGGGTCGTCGCTCACCGACGTCACCTATGTCTTCGACGAACCCACCATCGGGCTGCATCCGCACGACATCCAGCGGATGAACGAGCTACTGCTGCAGCTGCGCGACAAAGGCAACACCGTGCTGGTCGTCGAGCACAAGCCGGAGACGATCGCCATCGCCGACCATGCCGTCGACCTCGGGCCCGGCGCCGGCACTGAGGGTGGCACCGTCTGCTTCGAGGGCACCGTCGAGGGGCTGCGGGGGAGTGACACCACGACCGGTCGTCATCTCGACGACCGTGCGACCCTCAAGGAGTCGGTGCGTGAATCTTCCGGCGCGCTGGAGGTCCGCAGCGCGTCGATGCACAACCTGCGCGACGTGGACGTCGACATCCCGCTCGGCCTGCTGGTCGTGGTCACCGGCGTGGCCGGCTCGGGAAAGAGCTCGCTGATCCACGGCTCGGTCGCCGGCCGGGACGGCGTGGCGGTGATCGACCAGGGCGCGATCCGTGGCTCGCGGCGAAGCAACCCGGCGACGTACACCGGACTGCTCGACCCGATCCGCAAGGCGTTCGCGAAGGCCAACGGCGTGAAGCCGGCCCTGTTCAGCGCCAACTCCGAGGGCGCCTGCCCCACCTGCAACGGCGTCGGCGTCATCTACACCGACCTGGCGATGATGGCCGGCGTTGCCACCACCTGCGAGGAGTGCGAAGGGAAGCGGTTTCAGGCGTCGGTGCTTGAGTACACACTCGGCGGCCGGAACATCGCCGACGTACTCGCGATGTCGGTGACCGAGTCCGAGGAGTTCTTCGGCGCGGGCGAGGCGCGTACACCGGCCGCGCACGCCATCCTCGACCGGCTCGCCGACGTCGGGCTCGGCTACCTCCGCCTCGGCCAGCCGCTCCCCACGCTGTCCGGCGGCGAGCGGCAGCGGCTCAAGCTGGCTACCCACATGCGGGAGAAGGGCCGCGTCTACGTCCTCGACGAGCCGACCAGCGGGCTGCACCTCGCCGACGTCGAGCAGCTGCTCGGTCTGCTGGACCGGCTCGTCGACTCCGGCACGTCGGTCGTCGTCATCGAGCACCACCAGGCGGTCATGGCGCACGCCGACTGGATCATCGACCTCGGCCCCGGCGCCGGCCACGACGGCGGCCGGATCGTCTTCGAGGGCACACCTGCCGACCTCGTCGCCGCCCACTCGACCCTCACCGGGGAGCACCTCGCCGCGTACGTCGGCAGTTGACCGAGGCCCTCGCGGACACGCGAGACGAGTCGCTCACCTGTTTCCGCCTCGAGGATGGCCACCCAACGGTTGCCCGTCACCCCCTTCTCGCCACGGCCACAAGTTGGCGCCCAGCCGGCTCTCGGCCACCTGGCACCGCGATCTGATGCAGTGCGACGAATCGCGGTTGCGAGTGACAGAATGGCTATATTGACGGGCCGAAATGTGACCACAAGAGGCGTTGGGATGGACATCGGGATTCGCGAGTTGCGAGACGGGCTGAGCCGACACTTGGCAACGGTCCGGGAGGGGCGCACGATCACTGTTACCGATCACGGTCGACCGGTGGCGCGCATCGTTCCCGTGGACGTCCCGACCAGGCTCGAGCAGCTCATCGCCGAGGGGAAGGTCACGCCGGCCTCCCGGCGAAAGGGCGGCGCCCGACCCGAGCCGATCGAGACGGAT
>JBBSLT010000294.1:0-2393 GCA_038233555.1 Acidimicrobiales bacterium | reverse complement strand
TCGCCCGAACCAGGTGTGGGCGCTGGACTTCCAGTTCGACGAGACCACCGACGGTCGTCGGCTCAAGCTAGCCAACATCGTCGACGAGTTCACCCGGGAGGCCCTGGCCATGCGGGTCGGGCGGCGCTGTGACGCCGACACCGTCGTGGGCATCATCGAGTCGCTCGTGGCCACCCGGGGTGCGCCAGCTCACCTGCGCATGGACAACGGCCCGGAGATGATCGCCTGGGCGCTGCGGGACTGGTGCCTGCCTGGCCGGCACGGCGACGGCCTACATCGAGCCTGGCTCGCCGTGGGAGAACCCCTTCGTCGAGTCGTTCAACGGTCGGGCTCGCGACGAGCTGCTCAACGTCGAGGAGTTCGGCAGCCTCGTCGAGGCACAGGTCATTGTCGAGGCCTGGAGGATCGAGTACAACTCCTATCGGCCCCACTCGGCTCTTCGCGGGTTCACCCCCGACGAGGTGTACGCCAAGTGGACCACCCCAATTGTCGTGTTGGCGGTGATGGCGAGCCTGGTGAGCCTTTCCCCGGCGAGTGCCCAAGTCGGCCCTGGCGGCGATGACGGAACGAGGGACCCGACGCCAGAGGTCTTCCAAACAGGGGAGATCAACCGGACTCCCAAGGGTGGCCCCATCCCCGAGGACGCCCAGGGCACCCTCGAGGACGCCCCCGATCCCGACAACGTCAACCCTGCCGGCGAGCTGGTGGAGCGGCGCACCGAGACCACCCGCACCTTCGCCACCGACACGGGTGCGTTCCAGACCGTGTTCTACGACGCCCCGGTCAACTTCCGCGACGCCAAGGGTGCATGGCAGGCCATCGACACCTCGCTGGTCCCCGTCGGTCGGATAGGTGGGGCCCTGCGCAACGCCGCCGGGCCTGTCCAGGTCTCGCTGCCCGCCGCGCTCGGCACCGGTGCGGTGCGAGTGGCCGACGGTAATCGCTTCGTCGACTTCGCCCTCCGGGGCGCCAAGGGCATCGCACGCCTGGGTGCCCCCGCCGGCCTGCCCGCCCTCGCCGCCGATGCCGCCAAGGCCCGGGCCACCTACGCTCAGGCGTTGCCCGGCGTCGACGTGACCTACACCGCCCTGCCCGAGGGCGTCAAGGAGGAGCTGGTGCTCGCCGGCCCCGAGGCCCCCACCAGCTACGACTTCACCCTGTCCACCAGTCCGGGGCTGAGCGCGCAAGAGACGCCCGAGGGCGGCATCGCCCTGGTCGACGAAGAGGGAGGCCGCTTCGCCGAGCTCTCCCCGCCCTTCGCCTACGACGCCGACTACGAGGCCACGCTCGACGGCGCCCGCTACAGCGACGACGTGTCGCTGCGCATCGTGGAACGCTCTCCCTCCCTGGTGGTGCGCCTGGCGGTGGACCCGGCCTGGCTCGGGGCCCCCGAGCGGGCCTGGCCGGTGGTCGTCGATCCCACCGTCACCATCACCGGCGCCACCCACGACACCTACGTGGGCAGCGGCGCCTACGCCAACGTCAACTACGGATCCTCCACGGTGATGGGCGTCGGGGGTGGGACCACCAAGATCCGCGCCCTGCACCAGCGCGACGTGGCCTCGTTCTTCAGCGAGCCAGCGGTGGTCACCGGCGCCCGCCTGGAGCTCTACGCCACCACCGACACCTCGGGGGCAGTCGACCGGGAGGTGGCCGTGCACGCGCTCACCTCCCCCTGGGTCTCGGGCCAGGCCACCTGGAACAACCGCCTGTCGGCCACGCCGTGGGCCAGCCCGGGGGGCGACTACGAGGCGCTGCCCCTCCACCAGGACAACGGCGTGACCGGCGCCCCGGGCTGGCGCGCCTTCCCCATCACCCGGGCGTTCCAGGGCTGGGTCGACCAGACCACGCCCAACAACGGCGTGCTCATCAAATACGCCGACGAGTCAGCCGGGTCCCAGCTGGTCTTCGCCTCCAACAACGCCACCGACGCCACCAAACGCCCCCGCATGATCGTGGACTGGGAGCCCCTGGTCGGTGTGCGCACGCCCTTCGGCTACCAGGACTTCGACCTGGGCGTGGCCCAGGCCAAGGTGAACCTGGCCAGCGGCAACCTGTGGGTGGGCGAGGGCGACCTCGGCATCGCCGGCACCGGCCTCGACGCCGTCGTGCAGCGCTTCTACAACAGCCGCTCGCCCTACTTCGGCAGCACCGGCGGCCGCTGGAACATGTGGCCCCAGTCCCTGGAGGGCATCCGGGAGTCCTCGGCCAAGGACGTGTTGTGGCGGGGCGGACCGTCCGGGGACCTGGTCTTCAGCCCGACGGGCCGCTACGACGGCTCCCTGACCGAGCCCCATGGCTACCGGGCCACCGTGGGGGTGGGCGTGGGGCTGCGCTGGAACGTCGTGTCGCACGAGGACGGGAGCCGCACCCTGTTCTACGCCAACGGCTAC
>JBBSLT010000293.1:0-2452 GCA_038233555.1 Acidimicrobiales bacterium | reverse complement strand
TGGCCCCCCAGTAGCGTGGCCGGGGTGAGCGATTCCCCTCCCGCCGTCCGTGTCGCCCCCGCCACCGAGGAGGCCGCCTTGTTGGAGCGGGTGCTCTTCGAGGCCAAGAAGGTCATCGTCGGCCAGGACCGGCTGCTCGAGCGCCTGTTGGTCGGCTTGTTGGCTCGAGGCCACTGCCTGATCGAAGGGGTGCCCGGCCTGGCCAAGACGCTGACCATCGAGACAGTGGCCACCACCATGGGCGGGAGCTTCGTACGCCTGCAGTTCACCCCCGACCTCATCCCCTCCGACATCGTCGGCACCCGGATCTACCGGGCCGGTGCCGAGCGCTTCGACGTGGAGCTGGGTCCCATCTTCGCCAACTTCGTGCTGGCCGACGAGATCAACCGGGCCCCGGCCAAGGTGCAGTCGGCGCTTTTGGAGGTCATGGCCGAGCACCAGGTGAGCATCGGCGGGGTCACCCATAGAGTGCCCCTGCCCTTCCTCGTGCTCGCCACCCAGAACCCCATCGAGAGCGAGGGCGTGTATCCGCTGCCCGAGGCTCAACGTGACCGGTTCTTGATGAAGTTGCTGGTGAGCTATCCGACGTATTCCGAAGAGACCGAGGTGGTGCGACGCATGGGCGTGCGCCCGCCGGCGGCCGGCCAGGTCATCGACATCGGTGACCTCATCCGCCTGCAGGAGGCGGCCGATGCGGTGTTCGTCGACGCTGGTGTCACCGACTACGCCGTGCGCCTGGTGCTGGCCACCCGGTCACCCGGCGACCACGGGCTGGGGGAGCTCGTCCCCTACATCGCCTACGGAGCCAGTCCCCGAGGGAGCCTTGGACTGGTCGCCGCCGGCCGGGCGCTGGCTCTGCTGCGAGGCCGCGACTACGCCGTGCCCCAGGACATCTTCGACGTGGCCTTCGACGTGCTGCGCCACCGGCTGGTGTTGTCCTACGAGGCGTTGGCCGAGGGTGTCGAGGCCGATGCCGTCTTGGCCCGGGTGCTCTCGGTCGTGACGGCGCCCCTTGTCGAGGCCCGGCGGTCCGACGCCGTCGCCTCATCGTGATTCCGGTCCGGGGTGCGCCGGACCCTGGTGGGGGGCGTGTCGGAACCGAGCAGTTGCTGCGCCGTCTCGAGCTCACCGTCACCCGACGCCTCGACGGCATCCTCCAGGGCGACTACCAGGGCCTGCTGCCCGGCCCCGGAACCGAGGCGGGGGAGACCCGGGCCTACCAACCGGGCGACGACGTTCGCCTGATGGACTGGAACGTCACCGCCCGCACGGGCGAAGCCCACGTGCGCAGCCCCATCGCCGACCGTGAGCTGGAGACCTGGGTGCTGGCCGACCTCTCCGCCAGCCTCGATTTCGGCACGGCGTCGTGTGAGAAGCGTGACCTGGCCGTCGCCGCCGTGGCCGCCGTCGGGCACCTCACCGCCCGGGTTGGTAACCGCTTTGGTGCCGTCATGGTCCATCGCCAGGGATTGGTCACCATCCCCGCCCGGCCCGGTCGCGACCACCTGCTGGCGCTGTTGCACCGGGTGGTCGCCCTGCCCCGGGCCGACGGTGGGGGTGCCACCGACCTGGTCGCCGCCCTCGAGGCGTGCCGCCGGGTGGCCCGCCGCCGGGGCCTGGTGGTCGTGGTGAGCGACTTCGTGGGCGTGCAAGAGGGTGCGCCGTCAGGCGCACCCGTGGCCCGAACGGCCCGCTGGCGAAGCCGGCGTGAGCAGGAGGCGCAGAGTTTTCTCTCGGCGGCGAAGCCGCCGAGCTCGGAGGATGTGGATTCATCGCGCACGCCTCCCATCTGGGAGCGGCCGTTGCGGGCGCTGGCCGGGCGTCACGATGTCGTCGCCATCGAGGTGCTCGATCCCCGGGAACTCGAGCTGCCCGACGTCGGCGTGGTGACGCTCGTCGACCCCGAGACGGGGGGGCACCTACAGGTCCAGACCGGTGACCGCCGGCTGCGGGAGCGCTATGTCGAGGCCGCGGCGCGCCAGCGCCGGGAGACGGCGGCATCCCTTCGGGCGGCCGGAGCCGACCACCTGGTGCTGCGGACCGACCGGGACTGGTTGGCCGACCTGGTGGCCTTCGTCGGCCGCCGCCGGCAGCGACGTCGTGGTGCGCCCGCCGGCGCTGGCATCGACGCCCGCATCGGCGCTGGCATCGGGGAAGGTCGGGCCCGGCCATGAGCTTCCTGGCCGCCGACCGGCTGCTGTTGCTGATCGTCGTCGCGCTGGTGGCGGTGGCCTATGTCGTGGTCCAGGTGCGGGGCCGCCAGCGCTACGCCGTGCGCTTCACCAACCTGGCCCTGCTCAGCTCCGTCGCACCCAAGCGGCCCGGGTGGCGGCGTCACGTCCCTGCAGCTCTGCTGGTGGCTTCGCTGGTGGGGATGGTGATCTCGCTGGCCCGTCCCGCCCGGGCCGAGCTCGTGCCTCGAGAGCGGGCCACCATCATCCTGGCCATCGAC
>JBBSLT010000292.1:0-2469 GCA_038233555.1 Acidimicrobiales bacterium | reverse complement strand
CAGGAATCCGTCGCTCGAACGCCACGACATCGGGCTCGCCCCGCACCTCGGCCCACATGACCCAACCCAGCAAGGCGAAGCTGGTGACCTTGATCCCGCCCGCCGTCGATGCGCTTCCGCCGCCGATGAACATCAGGATCTCGGTGAGCAGTCGCGAGGGTTCCCGCATGCTCGCCACGTCTATGGAGTTGAAGCCAGCGGTCCGGGGCATGACGCTGTGGAAGAACGCGTTGACGAACGAATCGGGAACCGACATGGGCCCCAGCGTGTTGGGGTTCGTCCACTCGAACCAGGCAAGCAATGCGAAACCGACGAGGAGGAGGAACGCCGTCGTGGTAACCGTCAGCTTGGCGTGAAGGTTCCACTGATGCGGCCGGCGGGGGTGGCGGGCGATCTGGATCCAGACCAGGAACCCGAGGCCGCCCACCACGACGGTCGCGGCCACGAGGAGCAGCACCACCGGATCTCGATTGAACCTGGTGAGACTGTCGCTGAAGGGAGAGAAGCCGGCGTTGTTGAAGGCCGAGAGGGAATGGAACACGCCGAGGTAGGCCGCCCGCTCCAGCGGCTCTCCGTGGCTGATCCAGAACCTCAACATCAAGGCGACAGCCACGACCGCTTCGACCCCGAGGCTCAGCTTGACGATTCCGAAAAGCAGTTGACGGATGTCACCGATGTTGATCGAGCCGGTCTCGGCCACGGCCAGGAGACGAGCCCGCAACCCGAGTCGCCGAGCGAGGACCAGGGCGATCAGCGAAGAGAGGGTCATGATGCCCAAGCCGCCCACCTGGATGAGGGCGAGGATGATGCCCTCTCCGAGGGGAGTCCAATACCCGCCGGTATCGACGACGACCAGGCCGGTCACACAGACGGCGGAGGCTGCAGTGAACAGAGCCGTGAGGGGCGAGGCTCGACCAGGCACCTCAGACGCCGCGGGGATCGACAGCAACAGGGCGCCAAGCAGGCTGGCCGCCACGAAGGCGGCCACGATGTACTGCGCCGGATGTCGAAGGGCCAGGACCGACCTCCCGCTACGTGCCCGGTTCACTGCGCCACACGGTAGGCCCGGGCGTGCGGTCAGGCTTGAGCGAGAGCAACCACACGCTCGGCCAGCGCTCCGAGCACCACCGCGTCGTCGTTGAGCACAGCGGTGCGAGCGAAGGCCAGACCGAGCGCAGCCGCCCGCTCCCGGGCCTCCACGTCGAGGTCGTAGAGCACCTCGAGGTGGTCGGAGAC
The DNA here is from genome assembly GCA_038233555.1 of Acidimicrobiales bacterium. Classification (GTDB taxonomy): domain Bacteria; phylum Actinomycetota; class Acidimicrobiia; order Acidimicrobiales; family CADCSY01; genus JADDRA01. Next base: position 1,233 of record JBBSLT010000292.1, on the reverse strand, counting down.
GAAGCCGCACGGGCACACCAACACCCCCTCGGCTCGACCGGTTCCGGCCAGGTCGTCGAACACGGTGAGGATGTCGGGGCCGATCCACGGCTCGGGGGTGCGTCCTGCGCTCTGCCAGGCCACCGCCCAGTCAGCCCACGGCGACATGCCGAGCTCGGCCGCGACGGCGGCGCCCGTCTCGCGCACGAGTTCGGCGTAGCGGTCACCGCCGGCCACCACCCGCTGGGGCAGGGAGTGGGCGCTGAAGAGCACCTTGGTGGCCTCGGGTAGCTCGGCCAGGCCGCGTCGTAGCTCGGCGGCCAAGAAGGCCAGGTAGGCGGGCTCGAGATGCCAGTCGTCGATGGCGGCCACCGGAAGCCCCGGGGCGATCTCGGCCGCCTTGGTCCGCACCCGGGCCAGGTACTCCCCCACCGATCCGACGCTGTAGTGGGGGGCGAGCACCAAGGCGACCAGACGTTGGATCCCTTGGCCGACCAGGGCCTCCACCGCCTCCTCCAAGAACGGTGGGGCGTGCTTGTAGCCGACCTCCACCCGGAAGCGGCCCGGCGCCCGGCGCCCGAGCGCAGCATCCAGCACCGACGCCTGGGCCAAAGTGCGCCCCGCCAGCGGCGAGACGCCACCGATGGCGTCGTAGCGCCGGACGAGATCGGCCAGCAGCTCTGGCGTCGGAGGGCGTCCCCTACGCACGTGGGTGTAGTAGGCCTCGACGTCCTCGGGCCCAGCCGGTGTGCCGTAGGCCATGACCACCACGCCCACCATGCCGCCTCCCCCCGTCACACCTACCCCCGTTCTGGCACCGAAGACGTCGCCGTTACCGCCGCGTCTTCGGTGCCTGGAGCCAATGGTGGGGGCGGGGGCGGCCGGGAGGCGTGTACGAGATCGACGACCCGGGTCAGGGCGGCGGGGTCGGTGTCGGGGGGCACCCCCCATCCCAGGTTGAAGACATGCCCGGGGCGTCCGGCGTTGTCGGCCAGGACGGCACCGACCTCGTCGTCGAGCACCTCGGACGGGCCGGACAGGGACACAGGATCGAGATTGCCCTGCACGGCCACGCCGGGGCCGAGCCGGCGTCGGGCCTCGTCGAGGGAGGTGTGCCAGTCGATCCCCATCACGTCGGCCCCGGCCTCGGCCATGGCCTCCAACAGGTGGCCGGCGCCCACCCCGAAGTGCACCCGGGGCACACCGAGGTCGGCCAGGCCGGCGAGCACCTTCGTCGACGCCGGCAACACGTTG
>JBBSLT010000291.1:0-2534 GCA_038233555.1 Acidimicrobiales bacterium | reverse complement strand
GGCCACCGGCGCAGTTGACGATGGTCCCCTGCAGGCTGACGAAGTCGCGCACCAGCTCGGCGCTGCCGTCCTCGTTCGTGCGCACCTCGAGCGAGGTGGTTCCCGCCGGCCCCAGTCGGTCATAGAAGGGAGCGTTCGGGTCGCCGTCGAGCGGGCTCACCCCGGCAGGGTCGCGGTCCTCGTGGTTACGGATGAGGCGGACATTGCCGTTGGGCATGGCAAAGGCGGCCATGCCGTCGTGGGCCTTGGGAACAAGATTGCCATCGGACATGGTGTCGCCTTCGAAGCTGAATCCGAGGTAAGAGAAGCCGGCGGGCAGGGCCAGGCGCGCCACACCGTCACGCTGGTCGGCCACCGGCGAGAGCGGCCCGTAGCCGCCCTCCCCCGGGCCTGCCTGACGCGGCGGGCGGCCGCCGGCGGCCGAGGCAGCCAGGGCGGCGAAGGGGTTCACGCCGACGGCGGCACCGGCGGCGGCAGCAGCAGCGCCGCCGAGGAAGTGGCGACGGGCAACTCGGGTCTTGGGTCCAGTCATGGTCACGAGCAGTATCTCCTTCAATCGGGGTCACCCCGAACCTAGGCAGCCCAAGTAGCGCCGCCCGGACCTCCCGATGGCCGCCAGTTGAACCTTGGGTGAAGCCAATAAACCGCACGCCTGTAGCCGCTGCGGCTACGGCGCGCCACAGGGGTCGCCGGGGTGATCCCGGCGACCCCTGTGTCCGTGCTCAAGCACCCCCTATCCGCCGGCGGACTACTCCTCGAACAGCTCGGTCCGGAAGAACATGGGAGGACGCTCCTCGATGACCTCGAACACCAGCGTCTCGGAGAACGTCCGACCGTCGGGATGACGCCCCGTCACCTTGGCGGTGTGGGCTCCCGGCTCGAGGTCGGCGGGCAGGGGTAGGCGCCACAGGTGGCTCGACTGGTCGGCCAGCAGCCACGATGGCAGCGGCTGAGGTGGCCCGGGGCCGAACTGGGAACCCCGGAATGCCTCCCAGCCCTGGGCCCGCTCGTCCCCCGAGGTGCTTACGAACGCGTAGCGCGCCACTTGGAGCTGGCGGATTACGGCGAAGGGGTCGGCGAACTCGACGCCCTCTCGTATCCCTTCACCGCGTGCCTGCTGGGTCCGGGCCAGCCTCACCGGGCTCCGGTCGTCGATGTGCGCCCCGACCAACCAGTCGCTCGACCCGTTCCAGACGTTGGCCACCAGGGAGCTGGCGCCGCCGGCCAGCTCATCTACGGTCACCAGGTTGGGATCGCCCAGGTCGTTGACGTTCACCGGGGGCGGTTCAGTCGACGTGGGAGCCCCCTGGTCCTCCTGCCAGGTCGTCAGCGTCTCGTACCAGTCCCGGAAGTGCGGCGACGAGACCGACAGCGTCATCTGCTGGTCTTCGGGAAAGTCGGTGGCTCGGTAGCTGTCCTGGTAGGCAGTGCCGTCGAAATCCAGGTTCAGGTAGCCGGCCGGCGCGCCCTCTCGCTGCAGAGCGTTGGGGATGCCGGTGGTGGTGAGGTCGCCCGTCCACCACGAACCCGAAACCGCTCCGGCCACGATGTGAGGGAAGGGAAGGCGGTTGACGCCAACCGCCTCAGGCCAGCCCTCGTAGCTGTCGCCCGGGGCCAGGTTCTCGAGCGACTGGGCGTGACCCGACAACGACAGCGCCGGCCGCCCCTCTAGGAGCGCGTACAGCGCGGTGGCGTCGTCGGTCTGGTGCTTGGTGGAGTACATGTCGATGAACGACACCAGCGGGATGTGCGTGGCCAGGACGATCAGCTTGTTCTCGGGCACGTGGGCGAGGTCGTTGGCCAGCCATTCCAACTGCTCCTCGCCGATCACCCCGTTGTAGGTGGGGTGGTTGGCTGGGTCGTCGCAGAACTCGTGCTCCCCGTCGGCATTGTCGCCCTCAGGCGTGCACGGATAGCGCACGTTGTCCAACCCGACGAAATGCACGTCGCCGACGTCGTAGGAGTAGTACTCGGGCCCGATCTCGCTCCGATAGGTGTCGAAGGAGTGGTCGTCGTCGGTGGCGTCGTAGTCGAGGTCGTGGTTGCCGGGAACGGCCCGGATAGGAATCTCGGCGCCGCTCATCACCTCCTTGATGCGGGGATAGAGACCGAGGTCGTCGCCAGCGACGTCGCCGACCACGAGCGCGCCGCATTGGTCGAGGTCGTCGCGGGCCGCCAGCTCGGCCACGACCCCGTCACGGAGGTAGCCGATCTCCCGGTTGCTGTAGGTCTGGGTGTCGCCGAGGATGGCGCAGTCGAACTCGGTCGAGCCGGTCGACTCGACCATCGGGAAGTTGATCGCTTCCGGCAGCGGCCCGGTGGGTTCCAGACCGCCGAAGAGGAGAGGAGGCGAACCTTCGGGGAGGTGGTGATAGTAGAATTGCGGGAAGTGTTGCTCGTCTACGGGCACGTCGTAGTTCGCCGGCTTGGTGACGAACACCGTCATGCCGTCATAGGCAGGAAGCTGGTAGGCACCCTCGTCGTCGGTCAGCACCACCTCACGGCCGTTGGAGACCGCCACACCGGCGATGCCG
>JBBSLT010000290.1:0-2553 GCA_038233555.1 Acidimicrobiales bacterium | reverse complement strand
CGGGCTCACCAGCGCCATCTCCCGCAGCACGGCGCTGCTCGGCGTGGACGGCCCGCAAGGTGGCGTGGTCACCGTCAATCTGAGCGACGATGTCAGCAGCATCGGCGGTCAGAGCCAGAGGATGGCGCTGGCCCAGGTGGTTTTCACCGCCACCGCCGCCCCAGGGGTCGAGGGCGTGCTCTTTGCCTTCGAGGGTCAGCCCAGCCAGGTGCCCGACGGGCAGGGGCAATCGACGGCCGAGCCCCTCGACCGGGCCGACTTCGCCACCTTCGACCCCACCGCACCCAAGCCGCCACCCCCCACCCCGCCCCCTGAGCCAGCGGCCGGCGAGTGAGCCCGCCGCGCCGGCGCGCAACAGTCACGTCATCCAGATGACGGACCGGTGTCGAACACCGCCTGGTAGCCAGTTGCCGAGTCACCGTACCGGGCTGGCCCACCGGGCCAAATACACCATTGAAAGGGGTAACCAGCCTTGAAAATCGACGACAGGCAGCTCAACGAGTTGATCGTCGAGTCCGAAGACTTGCAGGTTGATGCACTTCGGGACGTCAAGAAGATCCAACCCGTCATGGCCGATCTGCGGGCATCTCGCCGCGGTCAGCCCATCGACCTCGACCGGATCCGGGCGTTCAACGCCGGACGCCGCCGCCTGCTCCGCAACGGCGGCATGGGCATCGGCGCGCTCAGCGCCCGCGGCCTCTTGGGTGGAGCCTTCGGCGCCACCCTCCTGGGCATCGTGGCCAAGCCGGCCCACGCCCAGGAGGACCTCACCATCCAGATCCTGCAGACGGCGGCATCGCTCGAGAACCTGGCCGTGGCCACCTATGGAGCGGCCCTCGGCCTTCCCTTCTTCGACCAGAACGCCACCGTCGTCGCTTTCGCCGAAACCACCATGGCGCAGCACTCAGACCACGCCGACGCCTTCAACTCCCTCACCGAGACGCTCGGGGGTCAACCTCAGCTCGACCCCAACCCGGTGTTCAACCAGGTGGTCCAAGACGCCCTGCCGACCCTCACCGGCTATGGCCCCGTCGTCGACCTGGCCGCAACACTCGAGACAGTCGCCACCCAGACGTACGTCTCGAATGTGATGACGCTCGAGGACACCGACGCCAAAAAGCTCATGGCTTCCATCATGGGTGTCGAGGCCCAGCACCTCGCCACCCTGCGTGCGGTCGGCGCCCTTCTCGGCAATCCCGAGCTCATCACCATCGACCCGCCCGTCGACGTGGCCGCCCTGCCGGCCGCAGCCGGCAGTGTGGCCTTCCCCGACCCGTTCTTGAAGCCCGAACCCGCCAATGTTGCTGCCCCCGAGTCAGGAGCCGTTTCGTGAACACTTCCTTTGGAGAACAGATGGAGGAGAACGCCTCCCTCCTGCAGCGCATGTCCCCCACGCCCCTCTCCCGCCGCAAGATCCTCCTCGGTGGCGGCGCCGGCGCCCTGGCCCTCGTGGCCGCGGCCTGCGGCGGCGAGGACGACACCGCGCCCGACGCCACGGGCGACCCCGAGCCCGACTCCACCACCACCACGGCGGGCGAGGATGCCTCCGGCGGAGCGGGCCCCAGCGACGTCGAGGTGGCCATGTTGGCCGCTTCCCTCGAGGTGCTCGCCGTGAACACCTACCAGGCGGCCCTCGATGCCGCCCAGGCGGGTGACCTCGGCGACGTCCCGCCCGCAGTGGCCGAGTACGTCACCACCGCCCTGAGCCACCACCAGGCGGCCCTCGACGAGTGGAACGGGCTACTGGTCGGCCTGGGCGAGTCCGAGGTCACCGACCCGCCGGCTGATCTCGAGACGACGGTCAACGATGCCTTCGCCGAAGCCACCGACGTCGTCGGCGTGGCCGAGCTGGCCCTGATGCTCGAGCAGATCGCCGCCTCGACCTACTTCGATGCCATCCCCACCATCGAGAACGAAGCAGCGCTCTCGCTGGCGGCGACTATTCAGCCCATCGACATGCAACACGCTGCCATCCTGCAATACGTGCTGGGCCAGTACCCCGTCCCGGACACCTTCGCCGACGCCGAGATGTCCGCCATCCCCGCCTGATCGGCTTCCGCACGGTGATTGACTGACCGGCCGGGCCTCGTGCCCGGCCGGTCTCGCGCTCGCTTCCGCTTCCGCAGAAAGGTGTTCCACATGTGCCCGATCTCCCTGGTGCGACGCTGGCGCGTCCCAGTCATCCTGTTGGCGAGCATCCTCACCCTCGCCGCCTGTGGGGGGGGCGGTGGCGAGACCGGGTCAGCCGGCGACGGCGCAGCGGCGGCCGGCGCGGGCGAGGTGATCATCGAGGGCTTCAACTTCGTGCCCGAGACGATCGAAGTACCCACGGGCACGGCCGTGACCTGGACCAACAAGGACACGGCCGCCCACACCGTCGTGGACGAAGGGCTGTTCGAGAGTGAGGAGCTGGACCAGGGGGAGACGTTCTCTTTCACCTTTGACACGCCGGGCGAGTACTCCTACATCTGCGGCATCCACCCCTACATGACCGCCACCGTCACCGTCACCTGACGACCTGACGCACTAGGATCGGGCAGTGGCAGGAGGAGG
>JBBSLT010000289.1:0-2553 GCA_038233555.1 Acidimicrobiales bacterium | reverse complement strand
GCCGGGCGGGCCCACCAGGGTGACCAGCCGGCTCTCGCCCAGGAGGCCGGCCACCTCTGCCACGTTCGCCTGCCTGCCCACCAGGCCGGTCAGTGGGGCGGCAGGTTGTGGGGGGCCTCCTCGGTGGAAGGCCAGGCCTGCACGGTGGCTTCATGCCCCTCCATGCCCAGGCCATGGTAGTCCGACATCGAGGTCGCCCAGGAACTGGTGGCAGAAACCGGCCGGGAAGCCCGCGATTCTGCCACCAGAAGCTGGTTGGTGGGGGCGGGAGGGGTCCGACTGCCTGGGGGTCAGCCGTAGCCAGCCGCTGGTGGTTTGGGGCGCCGATCCTGCTCGCCACGACGGCGATCGGCGCGCTGCTTCTGCTGCCGGGCACGCTAAGGGGAGGACCAGTGACGGCAGCCCCCTGAACAGGGATTCATCGACGTTGATGGCCGGATTGTGGCAGGTCTCGCGACCGCTGCCAGACGCTGCTACTACGTTCGCAACGTAGAAGTCGGCGGTTCGAATCCGCTCACCTCCACAAAGGCGCCCGACGGTTGGGGAGCCGGCGTGGCAGCGGGTCAGCGTCTCTCGACTCAAGCTGCTCAGACTCCGCCCTCCGCGCTCCCCAGGCGGGCTCTGGCGACGAAGACTGAGCCCCACCCACCGCAGCGGCGCTGAGCCTCAGCCTCCCGGCTGGCCCGGGTACTGGTCGGCTGCGAGCAGCCGGGCCAGATGAACGGCATTGCGGACAGCCGCAGCCGTCGTCGACGCCGTCTTCTCGGGGGCACGGTCGAGGTCCTTGTAGTCGGTCGAATGCATTGCCTCCCCCACCCAATACGTGACACCGTTCGCCGGGATCGTGAATCCCACGTCGCTCAAGGCCTGGTACAGCTCCGCCGACACGTGGTGAGCACCGTCCTCGTTGCCGACGACGGCCACGATCGAGACGCGTCCGTAGGACACCATGCGCCCGGCGTCATCGGTCTCGCCGAGGAAGGCGTCCATCCGCTCGAGCACGCGCTTGGCCACCGACGAAGGTTGGCCCAGCCAGATCGGCGTTCCCAGCACGAGGACCTGACTGTCGAGGATCGCTTGGCGAATTGCCGGCCACTCGTCGCCCTTGGCTTCGTCAGAGGTGACGCCCGCCTTCACGTCGCGGTCTACCACTCGGATCGGTTTGCTCACCTCGACACCGTGAGCCTCGAATTCCGTTGCGACGTTGGCGAGAAGCTTGTCCGTAGACGACGGTTGAGAGCCGCCCTTCAGCGAGCAGTTGAGCAGGCAGGCGCGTATCGAGGGCATGTCTGGTGCATACCCAATGCCGCGGATCTAGAGCCAGCCGGCCGTGCGGGCCGAGCGAACGATTTGGGCGCGGTTGGATGGCTAGGTTCCAAGGAGATCCTCAACGGCCCGGCCCAGTGAGTGCTTGGCGCTGGCTGTAGCCCTCACCGGTGAACGAAGCCAATCAGTATCGTGATTGCTGGTGGCACGAGGCGAGGTGACCTGGCGACTGGTCGTCCCCCAAGCTTGGGGGGCGGGATGCGACTCGACTTGGCTTCCTCGTCGCAACGGGGCGCAGTGGCGTCGGGTGTTCGACGGGGAGGACAGCTCGGGGCGGATGTTTCTCGACCGGCGAACTCTCAGCATGCCGTGGAAGGACCTGGCCCTCGCCGCCACCCAGATGGCCCACTGCGCATTCTTCTACCGGGTGCAGCTCCGAGCCTCCGAGGAGGCAGCCCGCTGCTGCCCCAGATCTGACCGGCACCTCACCGCATTGGAGCTGGCAGTTCCCTACGACGTGCCGACCAGGACCGAGCCTTCGGGCCCCTGGTGCGTGAGGGCCTTGATAGACAACCGGCTCTCACCCTGGCCGAGCACCTTTCGGCCGACGCGGCCGAGGTTGACGCCGCCATCCGTCGCTGTGGCGACCCGATGCTGGCGTGTCGACCACGAGAAGCGGCCGACCAGGCGATCGCCGGCCTATCAGGCCAGCCCGACGGCCCCGGACCCGGGACGCTGGCGCCACGTCGAGCTCGTCGACGTCGAGGACCGTGGACCGTGGACCGATTGCGATCGAACTGTCGGACCACGACGGGTTGGCCGCAGCCTCGGCCAGCGTGGCCGGCGCCCGGGTCACCGACAGCCGCCGCCTGCGCTGGGCCGAGCCGGTGGGCGCCGGGCCTCGACCTTCGTGGTCGACGTGTCCGGCGAGATGGGCTCGATCGAAGCCTGACCCGCCAGGTCGACCTCCGGGTGGTCAACACCTCCTGGTCGTCGCCGAGGGTGACCCGGAACAGGACATCCTCGGGACTGCGACACTGCTAACCCTCGGGTGGATCGACCACGGAGTAGCCCACCGCCGGCGTTCCCGGTGGGTTGAAGACTCCCGGCATGGCGTTCGGGTTGGGCACGCACACCTCACCCTCGAGACCATCGGGATCTCACGGAAGAACAGGCTCAGGATCCTGCCGAAGTCGGTCACGAAGCCGTCAGTGGCGCCGCGCTCGATGAGACGGTCTCGGATCGTGTTGAAGGCGTCGAGTGATGCGGCCTGAAGGCCCAGATGGT
>JBBSLT010000288.1:0-2615 GCA_038233555.1 Acidimicrobiales bacterium | reverse complement strand
GTTCGCAGGGCCTCGGCGGGTCAGGGACCGTCGGCGTGGCGGATCGAGAAGTCGGGGTTGATGGCCTGGGCCCGCCCGAGCTCGCGCTCGGCGGCGGCGTCGTCGCCGAGGGAGCGGAGGATCTCCGAGCGATGGAAGTGGAAGATCGCCCGCTGGGTGCCCAGGCGCAGGGCCTGGTCGGATATGGCCAGGGCCTCCTCGGAGCGGCCGCTGACCTGGAGCAGCCACGCCAGGGCGTCGGCCACGAACACGCTCTTGCGGACCTCCCACTCATCGCGCATCGCCACCAGGCTGACCGCCACGTCGACCCCGTTGTCGGCGTTGATGAGGGCCAGGTCGGCATCCACGGCCACGCCCGAGGCCTCGTAGAGGCGCCTCTGGGCCTCGACCACCTCGAGCTGCTGGGTGGCCGCCTCGGGCCGGCCCGTCGCCGAGTACACAGCAGCCAGCTCGGCCAGGTACTGGGGCAGCGGGAGGCGGGCCACGACCTCCTGGTAGCGCTCGATCGCCTCGTCCTCGTCGCCCGCGAACCAGGCGGCGCGGGCCAGGGCCGCCTCGGCCCGCACCGCGTCCGGGTCGAGCTCTTGAGCCCGTTCGTAGTCTGCCACCGCGGCCTCCGGCTCCCCCCGGTTCCACTCCAGCTCGCCCAGCTGGAAGGCGGCGAAGGCGGCGTCGGTCCGCGACGAGGCGGCCGACTCGGCCGCCTCCATGGCTTCGACCGCACCGTCGATGTCGCCCTGGAGCTCCCGGGCGTAGGAGATCCGGGCATAGGCCGCCAGGTCCGGACGCCGGTCGATCATGGCCTGGAACATGGCGAAGGCCTCGTCGTAGCGGCCCAGCTCGAGCAGGGCGTCGCCCAGGACGGCCTTGGCGCCCGGATCGTCAGGTGCGATGGCGCCGGCCCGCTCCGCCCAGTCGAGGGCGAGGGGGAAGTCGTGACGGGCGGCGGCGAGGGAGCTCTGGGCGACCGTGGCCGGCAGGTTCCCGTCGGGCTGCACCTCGAGCGAGCGCTCCAGGCTCTGCTGGGCGGCCGGGTAGAGCGCCGGGTCTCCCGTGACCGCGGCCTGGGCCACGTAGGCGGCCCCGAGGGCGGCCAGGGCCTCCCAGTCGTCGGGGCTGGCCTCGACCCGGGCCCGCAGGGCCTCCACCCGCTCCTCGACGGAGCCGGCCGAGGCCTCGGCCAGGTTGGGCGGGGGGCTCGTCGCCGCGCCCTCGTCGCTCCTGGCGCCGTCGCCCGAGCTGCGTAGCGACAGCGCGGTCGTCACCAGTCCGACGACGACGAGGGCCACACCCACCATGACGAGTGGCCGTCGCAGGACGCTCACGGCATGAGGTTGGCGTAGACGACGAGGTTGTTCTCGTAGGAGCGGGCCACGTCGTCGAAGGCACCGAAGCAGGTGACGAGCCGCAGCGTCGAGCCCTCGGTGGAGCCGTAGACGGCCGTGGTCGGGAACTGCGTCTTGGGGTGGCTCTCCAGGCGCTCGATCATGAACCGGGCGGTGGAGCCGTCGGCCCGATCGACCTCGATGACATCGCCGGGCACCAGGCGCTCGAGCTGGAAGAACACCGCCGGACCGGTGCTCGAGTCGAGATGACCGACCAGCACCGACGGATCGTCGTCGCCCGGCTTGGCCCCGCCCGACCACCACCCGACCCGGGCCGGGTCGGTGGGCACCTGGAGGGCGTTCTGGGCGTCGACGCCCAGCGCGTCGACCGGCGCGTCGACCTCGATCTTGGGGATGCGCACCTCGGTGGGAGCCAGGTCGGCGGCCGGCTCGGGAATCTGGATCGGGGCGATGGTCTCGGGGGTCGGGATGGTCGGGGCCTCGTAGATCGCCGGGTTGGTGGTGGCCGGCCGCTCGGCCGCGATCGGTTCCTCGCCGGACGGGCCCCCGCTCGCGCCGTCGCCGCCGCCGAAGAGGGTGGCGCCGACCAGTGCCGACACCCCGACCAGCAGGATCACCACCCCGACCAGCGCCAGCGGTCGCTCGCCCAGCGCGCTGACGACGCGCCCCGTCCGCCCGGGAGGCGATCCGCCGTCCCGGGCCCCGGCCCTGGCCGGCGTAGGGGGCGCAGGTGGTGACGCCGCAGCCGGCGCGTCGGTGGGGGTCCCGGGCGGGACGGTGGACGTGGCCCCGGGCCCAGCCGGGGTCGACACGGCAGAGCGCGTCGAGGCCAACCGAGCCAGAGCCGCAAGCGCGGCCGCGCCCTCATCCGATGCAGGGTCCGCCGGAGGCGCAGCCAAACCGGACGTCGACCCCGCCGGGGCCACACACGAACCCGAGGTCGACAGAGGCCGGGCCGGAGGCGCCACCGCACGGGCCGAAGCCGCAACCGGAGGTGACGCCGGCTCGGCCGGAGGCGCAGTCGCACGGGCCGAAGCCGCAACCGGAGGTGACGCCGGCTCGGCCGGAGGCGCAGTCGCGCCCGCGACCGGCCCTGCCGGAGCACCAGGCGCAGCCGAAGCCGACGCATCGGACGCCGGGGCCGCAACCGAGGCCGGCGGCGAGACAGACCGGGGTGGAGCAGCAGCCGCAACCGCACCCGCCGCCTCAGGCGTCGGCGATGCGGTCGACGGTCCCCGGTCACCGGCGACGAAGGCGACCGCTTCCGGT
>JBBSLT010000287.1:0-2655 GCA_038233555.1 Acidimicrobiales bacterium | reverse complement strand
GGGTTGCGCCGAGGTGGCCTGCGCCACCATGACCTACGACTATGCCTCACGAGCCGCATGGATCGACCGACTCGACGCAGACGCGTCGCCCGCGGGCTACGACCTCTGCGACGACCACGCCGAGCGTCTCGGCGTGCCCAGCGGCTGGACTCGCACCGACCGGCGGGTGTCGGAGTTGTTCGACCGCGTCGCCGTCTGAGCAACTAGCTTTCGGTCCTACCGCTACCAAGGATCCCGTCGCCGTCCCGTGTTCGACGAGGTGGCGGCGGCAGCTTGTCCCGAGCCCGTGGGACTTATCACTGAGTAGGTCGCGCCCGTAGCTGGGCGGGGCGGTCTGGGTAGCGTGGTCAGTCATGCTGCCCGAGGAGCGTGTCGACGCCCCGTCGGGGGAGGCGGGGGAACCGGCGCGCTGGGGGGTGGGCGACGCCGTCATCGGGCTCTCGCTCACCCTCTTGGTGCCCTTGGTGGTGGGCAGCGTGATCCTGGTGGCCACCGGCCGCGAGAGCTTCGACGGGCTGTCGCTGACCGGCGTTGCCCTGTTGCAGATCCCCCTGTGGGCCGGACTGCTCGGTGCACCGCTGTGGTCGAGCTACGCCAAGGGGAATCGCAGTCTGAAGGTCGATTTCGGCCTGGCCATGCGCTGGCGGGACATCCCCCTCGGCCTGGTCGCCGGCTTCGCCACCCAACTCGTCCTCGTGGTCTTGATATCCGCCCTCTATCCGCTCCTCGGCATCGATCCCGACCAGGTAGGAACCAGAGCCGAGGAGCTGACCTCCAGCGCCACCGACACCCTTGGCGTGGTCTTGTTGGTGGCCATCGTGGCCGTGGCTGCGCCCTTGTTCGAGGAGCTTTTCTATCGGGGGCTCTGGCTGCGAGCGGTCGAGCGGCGCTGGGGGACCGGCTGGGCGGTGGTCACCTCGTCGCTCGTCTTCGGGCTCATCCATCTCCAGGTCTACGACCTGCCCGCCCTGATCAGCTTCGGGTTGGTGGCTGCGGTCCTTACCGTGAGGAGCGGTCGTCTCGGACCCGCCATCTGGGCCCACGTCGCCTTCAACCTCACGGCCGTGGTCAGCCTCCTCGCCGGTGCGGGCTAATGCACCGTTCTGGCACCCGCAGCGCTCAAGGAGCGAGAGTGCCCGTCCGATAAGGAAGGCGTGGCTGAACATACGTCCAGCGGGTCCTGCTCGCGATGCTTTTCGCCTCTGGTGCGGATCTCGTTCCGCCAGGGGCGCTCGATGATGACCATGGCCTCGTGCGCCAAGTGCCATCGCCGGAGTTGGTGCTGCGACGACGAGGTCGTCGAACTCGGCGGCGTTCTGGCCACCCTCGCCGCTACCCGCGTCCGGCGCCACGGAGCTTCCTGAGAGCATCCGCCAGCAGGGAGGGTGCAAGCCGAAGCGGCAATAGATGATGGCAAGATAGGAGGATGGTCCTAATCGAACGCCTCCGGCGCCTCACGCCCGAGAGCAAGATCTCGGGCGTCATCGTCGGGGCCGCCGTGGTGTTCACCCTGGTGGCGCTCCAGCCGCTGCTGCTGGTGGCCGACACCTTGCCGGCCGGTGGCGACATGGGAGCGCATGTCTGGGGTCCGGCCTTCCTGCGGGACCACCTATTGAGCGAGGGCCGCCTGAGCGGGTGGACACCCGACTGGTACGCCGGCTTCCCCGCCTACCACTTCTACATGGTGGTTCCCAGCCTGTTCATCGTCGCCCTCGACCTCGTGCTGCCCTACGGCGTCGCCTTCAAGCTGGTCACCGTCTCGGGGCTGTTGGCCCTGCCGGTGGCGGCCTGGGCGCTCGGGCGCCTCGCCCGCCTACCCTTCCCGGGGCCGGCGCTGCTGGCCGTGGGCGCCGTCGGGTTCGTCTTCGACCGGTCCTTCACCATCTACGGGGGAAACGCCGCCTCCACCCTTGCCGGAGAGTTCGCCTTCAGCATCAGCCTGGCGCTGGCGGTGCTGTTCCTCGGCCTGGTCCTCCGGGGACTAGAGACGGGACGGCTGCGGGTGGCGGCTGCGATCACCCTCGCGCTCTGTGCCCTGTGCCACATCATCCCCGCCATCTTTGCCGTGGTCGGTGCCGCCCTCGCCCTCGCCATCCGCAGCGATCGGGCACGACTGCGGTGGCTTGTCAGTGCGGGCGTCGTAGGTGCGCTGCTCACCAGCTTTTGGACGGTGCCGTTCCTGTTGCGCCGGCCCTACCTCAACGACATGGGGTGGGAGAAGCTGACCACCTACTGGGAATCGCTGCTGCCCGGCCGTCTGGGTGCGGGGTTCAGCCGGTTCTTCGGCGGGGAGGCCACCGCCACCATCGCCGGCGACATCACCTGGGTCGCTCTCCTGGCCGTCGTGGGGGTGGGCACGTCGATCATCTTCCGCCGCCGGCTGGGGATGTACCTCGGCCTGTTGTCGACGATCTCCGCCGTGGCCTTCATCTTCGTTCCCCAAGGCCGGCTTTGGAACGCGCGCCTGCTGCCCTTTTGGTATCTCTGCCTCTACCTCTTGGCCGCCATCGCCGTGGCCGAGTTCGCCCGGTCCGTCGCCGTGCTGCTCAGCCAGCGAGGCGACCAGCCTCGCCCATCAGTGATACGAGGCGTGCCGGTGGCGGCGACGCTGGTGGCTCTGGTGGCGGTCGGCCTGCCCCTGCGCACCCTGCCGTT
>JBBSLT010000286.1:0-2684 GCA_038233555.1 Acidimicrobiales bacterium | reverse complement strand
GGTTGGCGTCGTGGGGGGAGATCCCAGTCGGCACCGCTCAGGTAATGGTGAAGCGCTTCGTCAGTCCGACGAGGTCAAGGACCCGCAGCGTCTGGTCGCTGGGCGCGTGGAGCACAACGTGGCCAACCACACTCTCGTTGGCGCTTGAGCGCCTTGACGAGCTGATTGAGCCCACTGGCGTCGATGAACTTGAGCTCCGAGAGGTCGAGCACGAGCCTGACAACGCCGTGGTCGTAGACCGGCTCCAAGGCCTGCGCCGGACGATCGGCCGTGTCCATATCGAGTTCGCCGACAAGGCGTAGCTCGGCCTGGCCGTCAAGCTCGACGGTGTGGACGTAAAATGCTCCAAACTCATCAGGTCTCATCACGCGGCAGATTGCCAGTCGGTGAAGAACTCGGGCCTGTCTGCGACAGAAGCGACACCCGTGCCGGCTGAAGCGGTGCTGCCGGCCTCCGTCGCGGTATCGACCCGCACACACCCAACGTCGAAGGGAATTAGACCCGGCTGTCGGTGGCCGTCTAGGACTCATCCGAGCTGTAATTAGACTGCAAACCTCGTATCGATCCGTCATGTGGTTGAACAATCGTTTCAGCCCAACCGTCGATATGGTCACGCCAGCGCCTGCCGGTCAATGGTTGCGGAATCGAGTCCAGCGCAGGCGAGCAGCAGGGCGTGGGATGGCTTCGAGTTCAGCCGGCGAGCCCGAAGAAGACAAGGACGGCGCGGCCGAGGGCGACCATCTGCTCGTCGCTCAGTCGTCCGATGCGATCGCCAAGCTTCGAGCGGGGAATGGTCGTGATCTTGTCGACCATCAGGCTGCAGGGCTCACGCAGCCCGTTGACCCTGTCCGGCTCGATGCGAAGCCGGAACAGTGGCGCCTCTGTCGGGTCAGTGCTGAAGGCACACACGGTGGCGGAATCCGTAGCGTCGAACCGATCGTCCTGCACGATCACGACGGGCCTCGGCTTGCCGACGTACCCGCTGCCCGCAGCAGCGGTCCAGATCTCGCCGCGCCTCAATCGTCGTCCAGGCTGATCGCGTCGATGAACGCTTGGTCGTCCGCGGCATGACGACTTGCAGCGACCGCGGCAGCCTGGCGGTGCGCCTCGCGCGTGAACTCGGGAGAACGCACGTCGGGCACCCAGATCTGGACAGGACGCAGTCCCTGGGCACGTAGCCGACGGCGATGCTCCCGCACCCGCCGTCCGCTGCTCGAGTCTTCATGGGGGGCAGCCATGCACGTGATGTTACATGTAACGCTCGGTCGGACGACGCAATCGGGCAGCGCCGCCGTGCCCTTGAACAGCAGCTATCCACGACTTCAGGTCTGAAGTATAGGATAATAGTTCCACTGCTCTAGTGCTGCCCTGGGAGAGTGTGTGATGGTTGCGGTAGTGGCGAGCGTTCGTAGAGGTCCCCCGCTTCCAGTCCCGGCGGCTCCGCCCAACTCCGTGCCCATCGCCACCGGCGTTGATCTCCTGGAGGGCGAGGAGGGTGGCGTGGTCTACCTCTGGGCCATGGCCACGTGGTGTTGGGGACCAAAGGACGTGGCCTCTCGACGGCTGGCGGGGGTGCAGCTCGTGACCACCGCCTCGGCGTCGCGCCGGGCGGTGGCGAGCGCCTTCGGCGTGGACGAGTCCACCATGTGGCGCTGGCAGGGGCGCTACGCTTCGAGGACGGTCCGCTGGGGTCGCCCATAACGTTCGCCGCTCGTCAATCGCCCGGGCGGACGGCCGCGAGTATCGGCACATCGGCGCGCCCGCTACTCGACGTCCAGGGGCAGACCTCGGGTCGGGCCGAGAAGGGAACGGGGTATCGCGCCGGGCCCTCGTGCGGCCGCTATCCGGATGTGGCGTCGATGCAGCGAGTGCAGTCGCTGGGGCTGGACCGCTGGCTATCCGCACGGAGAGCTGACGAGTTCTGTGATCCGAGCTGCGACGTCGGGAGCGTGCTCAAGGACGACCCAGTGGCTATTCGGATGCATAGGTCACGAGTTGACTGAAGCGAAGTAGCTCGTTCAGACGTCGACCCAAGGCCAGCGGACTGATCTCGTCCTCGGTCGCCCAGAGCAACAGCGCCGGGGCGTCCACGTGTTTGATCAACTCATCGAGCGCTGGCTGACGGGCTGCGATCCAGGCCGCCGAGGGGATGTCTGGCGGCACCTCTGGTTCCCAATCAGGCAGCCCGAGCGCTTGCCGATCAACACCCGCCGATGTCACGGCGAGCACAAGATGCGTCACGAGATCTGGTCGGGATATGGCGACTCTCATCGCTACGAATCGCCCATTGACTGGCCGACAAGAGCGGACGGTTGCTCTTCGAGACGGCAGATCGTGTACTCAACGAGGTCATCGAAACTCGAGACGGCGTCGTTGGCGGGCACGCCGCCGAGTCCGGGCCAATCGAGCGCGACAGAGTCGACGTTCGAGAGTCGCTCGCGGATGGGATCCCAGAACGAGCCGAGTCCGGAAGTTCCGGGAAGAAACGTGATGCGGGGCCGATTGCGAGGCGCTGCGGAGGTCAAGAAGGCCACATTGACACCCTGAGCATCCCCCCGTTGGACGGACACTTCGTATAGGAGGATGTCCATGTCCAACAAGCGCAAGTCCAGGGTCGGGCGGCCCTCGAAGTTCCCGCCCGAGTTCCGCAGAGACGCCGTTGCCATGGTGCTCGATGAGTCCCG
>JBBSLT010000285.1:0-2691 GCA_038233555.1 Acidimicrobiales bacterium | reverse complement strand
TGCACCACTGCGAAGCATCGAGCCGGGCGTCCGAGAGGGCGCCCGGCTTTCGCGCGCGTATGAAGCCGATTGTGCGACGACGAGGTCGCTGCGCTCTGGTGGCGGTGATGGTCCTGGTGGGGGCATCGTGTCGGGGAGAGGCCCCCGACGCCGAGCCTGCGCCCCTTCCTCGGGCCCTGAGCCAGGATCTACGGGTGGCCGTGGGCGAGGATCCCTTCCTCATGGGCACACCGCCGACGCCCAACCTGGGGCTACGAAGCGACGACCTCAATCTCGGCATCTTCGAGACGCTGACGTTGCTCACGCCGAGCTTCGGGCTGGCCCCCGGCCTGGCCGTGCGCTGGGAAGCGGAGTCCCCCACCCGGTGGCGCTTCGAGCTCCGTGAACATGTCCGCTTCCACGACGGCACCCCGCTGACGGCGCCGGCGGTGGTGGACACGCTACGACGCGCGGCTGGGGGTTTCGTGAACTCTGAACTTGAGAACGTCGCCCGCCGTCAGTCCCGGCCGAGAGGCCTGGAGCCCGAATCGGCGGTGGCCGAGAGCGACACGGTCGTCATCGTCAACTTGAGCGAACCCAACCTTCGTCTGGCCGAGCAGTTGGCCAATCCCCGGATGGCGGTGCAGGCACCGGGAACACAGGCGGGCGACGGATCCACTCCGGCGGAGACGGCCACCGGGACGGGGCCCTTTCGCTTCACCTCCTACGCTCCCAACGCCGAGCTACGGGTGACGGCCAACGCCGAGTACTGGAACGGACCGCCCGAGCTCTCCTCCATCACCTTCCGCTTTGGTCCTGCCGACGACGCCAGCCGGCTGCTTGCCGTCCGCCAGGTCGACCTCGTCGGCCTCATCCCTGACCAAGACCTGGCTGAGGTCTCAGGTCGGAACGACCGCCGGGTGGAGTCGCCTCCCGGCCGTTCCGCCTTCCTGCTCCTCAATCGGGGTGGGGTGGGGGAGTGGGCCACCCTCCAGGACGAAGCCGTCCGCCGGGCGGTCGCCATGACGCTGGACCGCAAGGCGGTGGCCGAGGTGGGCTGGCCCGACCACGAGGAGCCCAACGACACCCTTATCCCGCCCCTCGTCCTCGACCTGTCGAGCGAACTGGTCGATCCTCCGGACCGCGACGTGGCCGCTGCCCGGACATTGCTCGAGAGCGCCGGCTGGCTGGCCGGACCCGACGGCCTACGGGTCAAGGATGGGAGGCGTCTGGCGCTGACGCTATTGGTGCGCAACCCCGATCTGGTAGACCCCTCGGCGATGGAGACGATGGGGGAGCAGTTGGGCGAGGTGGGCGTCGCCCTGGAGCCAATGGGTTCCGACGCCGATGAAGGTGGTAGGTCACCCCTGGGGCGAGTCAATGCCGCCACCTTCGACCTGTTCCTCGACGTCCGCCCTCAAGAGGACGCCAACCCTTGTGCCCTGTGCCGGTTCTTCTCCATCCGTCCCGGTGGGGAGCTCACGGTGTCGGGCGTGGTGGGTGCCGGTCCGGAGGGGGATGCGCTGTTCGACCAGGTGTACGTCGCGCCCTCCCTGGGCGCCGCCCGCCGGGTGGCAGCCGAGCTCATGCAGGTGGTCATCGCCGATGAGGTGGTGGCCATCCCGTTGGCCACGCTGGCCCACCCGTGGTTGGTCTCCTCCCGGGTCCAGGCCTTCCAGCCCGCGGCTGTGGCCGGCGCCCAGCAGTGGGATTCGGTATGGCTCTCGCCATGAGGGGAGCCCGCGTGCTGGGCGGAGTGGTGGCGACGATCGCCGGCCTGATCCTGGTGGTGGTCGGGTCATCGCCGCGCCCGGCGGTGCTGGAAGCGCAGACCAACGTCATCGTCAACACCGACCGCCCCGGGATCGACGCCCACAACAGCCCGGCGGTAGCCGTTCATCCGCAGCGTCCAGAGATCATGGTCGTGGCCGACCGCATCGACACCCCCCGGTTCTCGTGCTCCATCTCACGATCGACCAACGCAGGGGTGACGTGGGATCCGCTGACCCTGCCCCTCGCTCCCGAGGCCCCGAACTGCCACGGGCCCGACGTCGCCTTTTCGGGCGCCGGGGACCTGCTCGTGCTGACCACCGCCACCGGTGGGCGTTTCAACCAACCGGTGGGAGTGTGGCTGCAACGGTTCCAAGAGGAGCGGGCCGTGGGCGAAGCGGTGCGCATCGCCGGCCCCGAGGCCTTCCACGCGCGCATGGCGGTCGAGGGCGAGCGGGTGCTGGTGAGCTGGGTCCAGGCCGGCCCGGCGGCCGCCGAGGTCCCGCTCGGCTTCCCGCCGGTTCCTAACCCGGTGCTGCTGGCCCGCTCCGACGACGGTGGGCGAAGCTTCGCCACCCCGGTGCAGGTCAGCGAAGACGAAGGACGGGTGCTCCAGCCCACGGTGATGGTTGGCCCGGCCGGCCGGGTGGTGGTGGGCGCCCTCGACCTGGGTGCCGACGCCTTTGACTACGGCGCCGAGCACGGTGGCCAGGCAGGACCGCCGAGCGACGAGGCCTGGCGGGTGGTGACGTGGACCTCATCCGACGGTGGAGCGAGCTTCGGGCCGGCGGCGGTAGTGGCCGACGGGCTGGTGCCGCCCACGCGCCTCATCGTCAACCTCGCCCCCGCACCCAGCTTCGCCGCCGACCCATCCGACGGGCGCCTCTATGCAGCGTGGGATGCAGGCCGGGACGACGCCCGTGACGTCTTCGTCGCCTCCTC
>JBBSLT010000284.1:0-2713 GCA_038233555.1 Acidimicrobiales bacterium | reverse complement strand
GACCGGGGCGACCTCGCCGTGGACCAAGAGGCTGGTGGCGATGCGCCCCATGCAGCTCCCGGAGTCCTCCAGGGCCAGGGCGGTGGACCCAGCCAGGTAGCCCGTCGCCACCGCCAGCTCGGCCTCGGTGATGCCGTGCTCGAAGATGCAGTCGAGCTCGCCCTGGATCAATCCGAGCACCTCGGGCATGCGCGCCGGGGCGCATGCCGCCGCCGCCACCCACGTGCCGGCGTCGGAGTAGGCCGACACGTAGGAGTAGACCGAGTAGGCCAGCCCCCGCTCTTCCCGGATGGTGCGGAAGAGGCGACTGGCGGTTCCACCCCCCAGCACCTGGTTGGCCACCGCCAGCGCATGGCGGTCGTCGTCATGGCAGTCGAGCGCGGCCAGACCGACGGCCACGTGAGCCTGCTCGCTGGGCTGGGTCAGGGCCTGCACCGGTCGGGGCGGTACCACCGGGCGTCGCCGCACCGGCGCCGTCCCCGCCCCGGCGCCGACGAGGTGGCGCTCGACCACCGCCACCACCTCGTCGTGATCGAGGGCGCCGGCCGCTGCCACCACCAGGTTGGCCGGCCGGTACCACGACTGGTGAAACGCGGCAATGTCATCCCGGCTCAGGTCACCGATGCTCTGCCTGGTGCCGAGGACCTCGCGACCGAGGGGATGGCTAGGGAACATGGTCTCGGCCAGGACCGAGTGCACCCGTTCCTCGTGGCAGTCCTCCTCCATGAGCAGTTCTTCAAGGATCACCTGGCGCTCAGCCTCCACCTCGGTGGGGCGAAAGGCCGGCCGGGCGAAGACCTCACCGAGCAAGTCGAGCCCGAGGCCGAGCTCCGACGCCGGGAGGCGGGTGTGGTAGGCGGTGTGCTCATGGGTGGTATAGGCGTTCATCTCGCCCCCCACCGCTTCGACCGCCTCGGCGATCTCCGAGGCGCTGCGGTCTTCGGTTCCCTTGAACAACAGGTGCTCCAGGAAGTGCGAGGCACCGGCGAGATCGTCGTCCTCGTCGCGCGCCCCTACCCCCACCCAGAACCCGCAGCTCACGGAGCGGGCGTGGGCCATGGCCTCGGTGACGACCCGAGCCCCGCCGGCCAGCGCCGTAGTTCGGATCGTCACCGGGTGTCGCTCAGTTCCGACTGCCGCGGCGGCGGGGTCGACGCTCGCTCTCGGCCGGGCGATCAGCGCCAGAGGTGTCGGGGCCCAGGTCGCCGAACTGGGTGCCCACCTCGGCCTCGAAGGCGTCCTCGAAGCTGACCGTGGTGGCGGCGCCGCCACCGGAAGAGGCGGGAGCCGGTCGCTCGCTACGCCGGTCACGGTCGCCACCGCCCGACGAACGACCCCGGTCGCCACCGCGGCCCCGATCCCGGTCACCACCTCGGTCACCACCTCGGTCACCACCTCGGTCACCACCTCGGTCACCACCTCGGTTGCGCTCCCGGTCGGGAGCAGGGCGGGCCGCACGGGTGTCGGCGCTGGCCTCAGGGCCGCCGTCGTCGCCTTCGGCGCCGACTGGGGTCAGCGAGACCTTGCCCTGGGGATCGATGTCGTCGACCCGGACCTCGATGGGATCGCCCAGGGTGACGACGTCCTCCACTCGGTCGATGCGCTTGCCGCCGCCGAGCTTGGAGATGTGGACCAGCCCGTCACGTCCGGGAAGGATGTTGACGAAGGCGCCGAACTTGGTGATGTTGACCACCCGGCCCTGGTAGACGGCGCCCACCTCGGCCGCGGGCGGGTCGAGCAGCAGCTCGATGCGGCGCCGGGCCTCGGCCACCGCCTCGCCGTCCTTGGAGCCGATGGTGACCGTGCCGATCACGCCGTCGTCGTCGACGGCGATGTCGGCGCCGGTCTCTTGTTGCATGGCGTTGATGACCTTGCCCTTGGGGCCGATGACCTCACCGATCTTGTCGATGGGGATCTCGAAGGAGAGGATCTTGGGGGCGCTCGGGGCTACGTCCTCGCGCGGGGCGCTGACGGCCGCATCCATGACCTCGAGGATCTGTAGGCGAGCGTCCTTGGCCTGCTGGAGGGCGGCGCCGAGCACATCGGCCGGGAGGCCCTCGATCTTGGTGTCGAGCTGCAGGGCGGTGACGTAGGTGGCAGTGCCCGCCACCTTGAAGTCCATGTCGCCGAAGGCGTCCTCGGCGCCCAGAATGTCGGTGAGGGTGGTATAGGTGTCGTCCTCGTAGATGAGACCCATAGCAATGCCGGCGACCGCGGCGGTGATGGGCACGCCACCGTCCATGAGTGACAGCGAGCTGCCGCACACCGAGGCCATGGAGGTGGAGCCGTTGGACGAAAGCACATCGGAGACCAGGCGCAGCGCGTAGGGCCAGTCGGCCTTGGAGGGCACGACGGGAAGCAGAGCCCGCTCGGCCAGGAGACCGTGGCCAATCTCGCGGCGCTTGGGGCTGCCCACCCGCCCGGTCTCGCCGTTGGACCAGGGCGGCATGTTGTAGTGGTGCATGTAGCGCTTCTTGTCGTCGATGCCGAGGGTGTCGATGAGCTGGTCCATGCGGGGCATGCCCAGCGTGAGGACGTTCAGCACCTGGGTCTCGCCTCGCTGGAACAGCGCCGAGCCGTGCGCCGTGGGCAGCAGGCCGACCTCGGCCGTCACCTCCCGCAGGTCGCTGGTGCCACGGCCGTCGATGCGCACGCCGTCGGCGGTCACCCGGCGACGGATCAGCTTCTTGGTCAAGGCCTTGACCGCGGCCTT
>JBBSLT010000283.1:0-2726 GCA_038233555.1 Acidimicrobiales bacterium | reverse complement strand
TGGTGCGGCGCCATCCCCATGTCTTTGCCGGCCTGGAGGTGGAGGGCACCGACGACATCATGCGCAACTGGGATCGCATAAAGGCCGAGGAGAAGGGCCGATCAGGCCCCATGGACGCCATCCCCGCGGCGCTGCCGGCCCTGCTCTATGCCCACAAGGTGCAGCGCCGGGCCGCCTCCGTCGGCATCGAGGCGGACGTCGCCGCCACGCCCGACCTCACGACGGCCGCCCAGATGGGCGAAGCCCTGTTCGCGCTGGTGGCCGTTGCCCGCCGGCGGGGCCTAGACCCCGAAGGAGCGTTGCGGGCGGTGGCCACCCGCTTTCGTGACGAGGCGGCGACCAGAGCGCAGGTCCATGTCCCCTCGGAGTGACCCTCGTCGCTCGCCTCGTCGCTCGCCTCGTCGCTCGGGCGAGCCGCCGCCGAGCTTGCAGATGGTGGTCTCGGGAGGGGTGGGAGTGGTCGCCGTGGTGGTCTTCGTGGCTGCTCTCGCCTTCGGTGCCCGCGCCGTCGACGTGGCGTCGGGGGCCCGTCTAGGCGTCGTCAGCGCTGAGGGACCGGCCGGGCTGGCCGTGCTCGTTCCCCGCTGCCAGGGCGAGCGGGTGGTCTCCGTCGAGCTGCGCGATGCCTCTGGGGCGACGCTCTGGCGCATCGCCTCGGCCAAGGGGGCGATCGCCGAGCGCTACGTCGTGGGAGCGATCGAGCCACCCTTCGGGTCGGTGACCGAGGTGGCGCTGGCCGGCCTGGCGCCGAGCGGATCACTGACGGCGGCGGCATCGCTCGCCGGGGAGCCCTTCGACGCCAGTGACGAGGTCACCTTCGATCCCACGGTGGTGCCGGCCGAAGACGTGCTCTACCAGGGGGCGGTGATCGGACCCGAGGAGTTCGAGGCCCAAGCCGCCGGCGCCGCCGACTGCGGAGGACCCAGCGGTGAACTCGGCCTCGTCACCTGGCTGTTCATCGCGGCCGCCCTCGGCGTGGTCGTCACCTACCTGATGATGGTGGGCCGCTACTTCGACGGACGCTCGCCGAGCCCCTGAAAGTCTAGGTCTAAGGGATGGGCCGAGGCGGGTCGGCGGGGGTGGGGTCAGGAGTCGGCGTCGGGTCGGGGACCAGCGGCGTCGGGGGCTCAGGCGGCCCCCCGGGTCCGGGAATCGGCTGATC
This sequence comes from Acidimicrobiales bacterium, assembly GCA_038233555.1. Taxonomy (GTDB): domain Bacteria; phylum Actinomycetota; class Acidimicrobiia; order Acidimicrobiales; family CADCSY01; genus JADDRA01. Next base: position 1,564 of record JBBSLT010000283.1, on the reverse strand, counting down.
GGGAGGATCGGGTTGGGGGCCGAGAGGATCGTGGACAGTCATCCTCTTGATATACCCGCCGGTTCTGCCCACCAACACGGTGACGGGCAGGTGACTCGTTCTGGGTTGTTTACGCCATCAAATCGGTGCCCATCGGCTACCTTCGTTGACATCAACCACACCAGCAACAGCCGGCGCCGGCCATGAGCACCATCGAGCACCTTGTCGGTCGGGAGGTCCTCGACTCCCGGGGGAACCCCACGGTGGAGGTCGAGATCCACCTCGAGTCGGGCGCGAGGGGGCGAGCCATCGTCCCCTCGGGAGCATCGACGGGGCGCTACGAGGCAGTCGAGCGCCGTGACGGCGGCACCCGCTACGCTGGCCGCGGGGTGGCTGAGGCCGTGGCCAGCGTGGCCGGCGAGATCGCCACTGAGGTGGTCGGCCTCGACGTCCTCGATCAGCGCGCCCTCGACACCGCTCTGATCGCCCTCGATGCCACCGACGACAAGTCCCGGCTGGGGGCCAACGCCCTGCTCGGGGTCTCGTTGGCCGCGGCCCATGCCGGTGCGGCCGAGCTCGAGGTGCCCCTGTACCGCTACGTGGGGGGCATCAATGCTCACGTGCTGCCCGTCCCGTTGATGAACGTGCTCAACGGGGGTGTCCACGCCGACAACAACGTCGACTTCCAGGAGTTCATGGTGGTTCCACTCGGTGCCGCCTCGTTCTCCGAGGCCCTGCGGTGGGGGACGGAGATCTACCACCACCTGCGCCGGCTGTTGCACGACCGGGGCCTGCCCACGGCGGTGGGCGACGAGGGCGGCTTCGCCCCCGACCTGGCCAGCAACGAAGCCGCCCTCGGCCTGCTGGTCGAGGCCATCAACGCCGCCGGGCTGGCTCCCGGCGACGACGTCGCGCTGGCTCTCGACCCCGCCACCACCGAGCTGTGGGGCGACGGGGGCTACCGGTTGGAGGGTGAGGGCCGCACTCTGACCAGCGCCGAGCTGGTGGAGCTGTGGGTCGAGCTGTGCGGCCGCTATCCCATCGTCTCCATCGAGGACGCCATGGCCGAGGACGACTGGGAAGGTTGGGCCAGCCTCACCGAAGCGTTGGGCTCCACCACCCAGCTCATCGGCGACGATCTCTTCGTCACCAACTCCGAGCGCCTGGAGCGGGGGCTGGAGACGGGCGTGGCCAACTCGATCCTGGTCAAGCCCAACCAGATCGGAACGCTGACCGAGACGCTCGACACCGTGGCGCTGGCGCAGCGCTCGGGCTACACCGCAGTGTTGTCCCATCGTTCCGGGGAGACCGAGGACACCACCATCGCCGATCTTGCGGTGGCGACCGACTGCGGCCAGATCAAGACCGGCGCACCGGCCCGCAGCGACCGGGTAGCCAAGTACAACCGCCTGCTGCGCATCGAGGACGACCTGGGTGAGAGCGCCGCCTACCGGGGCCGAGCCGCGCTGAACCCCCGGCTTCGGACCGACGGGTGACCCAAGTGCGGCGCCGGCTCTGGGTGGTGCTGGTCACCCTGGCGTTCGTGGGGGTGTTGTTCGTCGCCGTCTTCCCCTCGCGCACCTTC
>JBBSLT010000282.1:0-2727 GCA_038233555.1 Acidimicrobiales bacterium | reverse complement strand
GCACGGCCTGGCCCGCTTGGGCCTGCTCGACGGCATCCCTGTGGTCGGCGTGGCCGCCTCGCCTTGGGACGACGAGCGACTGGTGGCCTACGCCCGGGAGTCGGTCGACCGAAGGGGCGGGGAGACCGACGACAAGGCCTTCGCCATGCTGGCCAACCAGCTCTGCTACCTGCAGGGCGATTACCGCCAAGACCAGGTCTACGACGCCCTGGCTGAGCGTCTGTCCGAGGCCGAGTGCCCGTTGGTCTACCTGGCCATCCCGCCCGAGCTGTTCGACGACGTCATCTCCGGGCTGGCCCGCGTCGGCCTGAACGAGCGGGCCCGCCTGGTGGTCGAGAAGCCCTTCGGGCGCGACCTGGCCTCAGCGGCGGCGCTGGCCGAATGCGTTTCCTCGGCGTTCCCCGAGGAGCGCATCTTTCGCATCGACCACTTCCTGGGCAAGGAGTCGGTCGAGAACCTTATGGTCTTCCGCTTCGCCAACTCACTGTTGGAGCCGGTGTGGAACCGACGCTATGTCAAGAGTGTCCAGGTCACCCTGGCCGAGTCGTTCGGCATCGAAGGACGGGGATCGTTCTACGAGGAGGTGGGGGCGCTGCGTGATGTCGTGCAGAACCACCTTCTTCAGGTGGTCTCCCTCTTGGCCATGGAGCCGCCGGTGGCGGCCGACGCCGGTGCCCTGCGGGACGAGAAGGTCAAGGTGTTGCGGGCCATGCGCCCGGTCGACCCGGCTCGAGTGGTGCGGGGCCAGTACGAGGGTTACCGGGACGAGCCCGGCGTCGACCCGACGTCGGAGGTGGAGACCTACGTCGCCCTCCACCTCGAGATCGACTCGTGGCGCTGGGCCGGCGTACCGTTCCTGGTGCGCTCGGGCAAGCGTCTGGCCGGCAGCATCAACGAGTGCGTGGTGAGCTTGCATGCGCCGCCCCGGATGTTGTTCGCCCCCTCCGGTGACGCCCAGCCCGAGCCCGACCGCGTGATCTTTCGCCTCGGCGGGGACGAGGGAGTCACGATGCGGCTGTCGGCCAAGGCGCCCGGTGATGCGTTGGAAACCCGGGAGGTGGATCTCGACGTGTCGTTCGACCAGGTCTTCGGTCCTCGCCAAGACGCCTACGAGCGCCTGTTGGAGGACGCCATGGAGGGCGACGCCCGGCGCTTTGCCCGCATCGACGCGGTCATGGAGTCGTGGCGGGTGCTTCAGCCTGTCCTCGACGCCCCCGGGGCGGTCCATCCTTACGGACCGGGCTCGTGGGGCCCGCCGGCCGCCGGTGAGCTGGCGGCCCCCCTCGGTGGTTGGCTCGACCCCGGTGGCTGACCCTTGCACCATGGACGAGGTGCTGGCCGTCGATCTCGGAGGCTCGTCGATGAGGGCAGCGCGTACGTCGAGCGACGGACTGGTGAGGCGCCGATGTGAGGTGCCCACCCCCGCTTCCGCCGACGCCGGGCCCCTGCTCGCCCTCGTCCGTGAGGTGCTGGGCTCGGAGTCGGTGGCGACGGCGGTGATCGGCGTGCCCGGCCGGGTCGACTACGGCGCCGGGGTGCTGGAGCATGCCCCCAACCTCCCGCCCGGCTGGATCGACGAGCTCACCGAGGACCGCCTGGGAACCTCGCTCGGCCTCGACCTCTCCCTGGCCAACGACGCCGACTTGGCCGCGGTAGGCGAGGCTTGGTTCGGCGCCGGGCGAGACCACCGCGACGTCGCCTACCTCACCGTCTCCACGGGTATCGGCGCCGGCGTGGTCACGGGCGGGTTGTTGGTCCACGGGCGGCGCTCGCTGGCCGAGATCGGCCATAGCGTCGTCGACCGCCGGGCGCTCGAATCAGGTTGGGCAACGGTGGAGGATCTGGGATCGGGCACGGCTCTCACCCGCCTGGCTGCTGCGGCCGGGTTCGACGCCGACGGGCCGGAGGTCGAGCGGCGGTGGCGGGCGGGCGACCCCGCCGCCACCGAGGTGTGGGAGGACGTCATCACCGTGGCGGCCATGGCCGCGGTCAACCTGGCGCACCTGTTCACTCCCGACGTGATCGTGGTCGGCGGTGGGGTGGGCCTGGTGGGCGAGGCGGTGCTCGAACCCATGCGCAAGCTGGTGGCCGAGTGGGGCCCGGTCGGCCTTCCCGAGCCCATCGAGGTGGTCAACGCCGCCCTCGGCGACGACGCCGCCCTGGCCGGCGCCGCCGCCTGGCACCGGGCCTTCACCCCTGAAGCGGCGAGCCGGAACACACAGAGATGAGCATGGCCCGATCCCCGGTGGGTGAGGTGGAGGTGGTCGACGACGTGGCCGGCGCCTTCGCCGCCCTCGTCGCCGGGGAGGCTCCGGGCTCCATCGCCCTGTCGGGAGGGGGGACGGCGCGGCGCTGCTACCAGGCCCTGGCCGCCACCCCGGGTATCGACTGGCCATCGCTTACCGTGCTCTTCGGCGACGAGCGCTGGGTGCCGGTCACCTCCGAGGACTCCAACGAGGGCATGGCTCGGGAGGTCCTCCTCGACCGGGTCGCCCCCGTGAAGGTGCGCTCCCTGCGGGGCGCGGGGGACAGCCCCGAGGAGGCGGCCGCCGCCTACGACACCGAGGTGGCGGCCATGGCCGGGATCGATCTCGTCCACCTCGGCCTCGGCGACGACGGCCACACCGCCTCGCTCTTCCCGGGCTCGCCGGCCCTGGACATCGACGACCGCCTGGTGGTGGCCACGGGCGACGACGCCCATCCCCATCGTCGGCTCACCTTCACCTT
>JBBSLT010000281.1:0-2743 GCA_038233555.1 Acidimicrobiales bacterium | reverse complement strand
TCCGAGGGTGGTGTGGACCACGTAGCCCACGGAGGGGGCGGTGGCGATGAGGCTCAGGTCGAACTCCCGCTCCAGGCGCTCCCGGACGATCTCCATGTGCAACAGCCCGAGGAAGCCGCAGCGAAAGCCGAAGCCGAGGGCGGTCGAGGACTCGGGCTCGTAGGTGACGCTGGCGTCGTTGAGCCGCAGCTTCTCCAGCGCCTCCCGCAGCCCTTCGAACTCGTCGCCGTCGACCGGGTACAGGCCGCAGAACACCATGGGCTTGGGGTCGCGGTAGCCCTCCAGGGCGGCCGGCGCCGGCCGGGACACCTCGGTGACGGTCTCGCCCGAGCGGGCCTCACCCACGTCCTTGATGCCGGCCACGAGGTAGCCCACCTCGCCCGGCCCGAGGCTGGCCACGGGCGTGGGGACCGGAGTGCGGATCCCCACCTCGTCGGCATCGTGGGTGGCCTGGGCCTGGAGGAAGCGCAGCCGGGCTCCGGTGCTCAGCGTCCCCTGCATGATCCGCAGCGAGGAGATGACGCCCCGGTACTGGTCGAAGTAGGAGTCGAAGATGAGGGCCTGGAGGGGGGCATCGGCGTCGCCGCTGGGAGGGGGGATGTGCTCGACCACGGCGTCGAGCAGCTCGGCCACGCCTTGGCCGGTCTTGGCACTGACCCGCAGGATCTCGGCGGCGGGGATGCCGAGCACCTGCTCGATCTCAGCAGCACAGCGGTCGGGATCTGCGGCCGGCAGGTCGATCTTGTTGAGGGCGGCGACGATGGTCAGGTCGTGCTCGATGGCCAGATAGCAGTTGGCCAGCGTCTGGGCCTCGATACCCTGGGCGGCGTCGACGAGCAGGATCACGCCCTCGCAGGCGGCCAGCGAGCGGGACACCTCGTAGCCGAAGTCGACGTGGCCGGGCGTGTCGACCAGGTGCAGGATGTGGTCCTTCCAGGCCACCCGCACGTTCTGAGCCTTGATGGTGATGCCGCGCTCGCGCTCGATGTCCATCGAGTCGAGGTACTGGGCCTTCATGTCGCGGGCATCGACCGCCCCGGTCAGCTCCAGGATGCGATCAGCGAGCGTCGACTTCCCGTGATCGATGTGGGCCAGCAGGCTGAGGGCCCGAAAGCGCGAGAGGTCCGACACCCGTCGAGCGTATCGCCAGGCCCGCTGCGCTCGGCCGCCCTGGCCCCTGGTAGTCTCGACCGCTCATGGCAAACATCAAGAGCCAGATCAAGCGGAATCGTCAAAGTGAGCGCCAGCGGATGCGCAACAAGGGAGCGCGCTCCGAGCTGAGGACGCGCACCGCCAATGCCATGCAGGCGGCCGGTGGCACCGACGGCCCCGAGACCCTCCGCCTGGCGGTCAAGCGCATCGACCAGGCGGCCTCATCGGGCCTGATCCACAAGAACACCGCGGCACGCCGCAAGAGCCGGCTGATGCGCCGTGTCAGCGCCGCCGACGCCGCGGCGACAACCGGCTGAGCCGGGCTACCAGCACCTCCAGCACCAACGTCTCGGGCCATCCCTTGGCCCCCCGCAGATCGAGGTCGGCCTGGGCCAGGAGCCCGATGGCGGCCACCACGCCGTCGTGGCCGAGGCGCCGGCCCTGCTCCAGCGCCTTTTGTGCCGGAAACGACGACTTCTTCGGGTCCCGGCCCAGCGCCTGGGCGGCGGCCGCCGCATCCGCTGCTCCCGCACCGTCGAGGCGCAACATGTTGGCCACGTGGCCGTGCAAGATGGCCATGACCTGGAGCGGGTGGCGCTCCCCCGCCCCGGTCATGCGCCGGAGAGCTTCGAGGGCAGCCGCCGGCTCGCCCCCGTCGATGGCGTCGGTGAGCTCCCAGGGCGGAACCGACCCAGCCTCTCCCAGGTAGGGGGCGACCTCCTCGACGCCGAGGCGGGCGCCCGTCCCGTAGGCGGCGGCGAGGGTGTCGAGCAGGTTCGATAGGCGCCCGAGGTTCTCGCCCAGGTGGCGGTCGAGCGCCTGAAGGGCAGCGTTGTCGAGACGAACGGGCGCCCCCCGCACCTGGTCGGCCAGCCAGGTGCTGCGCCCGCCCTTGGTCGGGGGCACCCCGGCGTCGACCACCCGCCCCACCGCCTTGACCGCCGCCGTCAGCTTCGGTGAGAGACGGCCCCCTTCGCCGGTCACCAGCACGAGGGAAGTGGAGACCAACGGGTCAGCCAGGTAGGCGACGAGGCTTCCCACCGCCGTCGCCTTGTAGGCACCGACCTCCCGGCCCACCACCACCCGGCGCTCGGTGAGAAACGCGGGGGTGCGGGCGGCGTCGACGAGAGCCGAGGCATTGTCGCCCTCGCCGGCGTCGTGCTCCTCGACCATGAGGGCGGCGTCGGCGTCGCCCACCAGCTCCCGGAGCAGCTCCCGCAGCGCAGTGGCCCGCAGCACGGCATCGCCGCCCCGAACCAGGTACGCCGGCAGCGGGTGAGCCGCCTTCATCGCGGCCCCGCTGGCTTTGTGGGCAGTTCCGTACCCCTGACGGCCCGCAGTGACCAGAAAGGCTCAATCATGGGGTCTCGCCGGCGGCCAGCACCGCGGCGAGGACATCGGCCACCCGCCGGGCGGCCCGGGCGTCATGGGCCCGCAGCACCCGACAGCCCCCGATGACGCCCAAGGCGTGGGCCGCGGTGCTGGCGTGGTGGCGGTCGCCGACGTCGAGGCCGAGCAGGGTGCCGAGGAAGGGCTTGTGCGAGGCGGAGAGCAACACGGGGTAGCCGAGCATGGCCAGAGCCAGGGAGCT
>JBBSLT010000280.1:0-2764 GCA_038233555.1 Acidimicrobiales bacterium | reverse complement strand
TGCGCCCCCGCAGATGCCCTTGGGGACGTGGGCGCCATCCCGCCGACCGGCCCTGACCCCGCCGATCTCAGGGAACAGTTCACCGAGGCCCTCGATACGGTCGAGCGCGCCGAGGCGGAGGCGCCCGAGGAGATCCGGGCCGACGTCGCCGTGCTCGCCGACGGCTACGAGGAGTTCTACAACGCTCTCGAGGCAGCCGACTTCGACATCACCCACCTCTCGTTCGAGGATCTTGCCGTGCTCGACACGGCCGAGATGACGGCCGCCAGCGAGCGCGTCGACGCCTACCGTGCGGACTTCTGCGGCTGAGTCCCAAGGGGACGGGGACCGCAATAGATGCTGCCCGGAGGCATCGCCAGGCGCTCCAGGACGGGGAAGGCCTCGTCGGCGAGGTCGCTGGTGCCGTCGTCGAAGTGAGGTCGACCGCCGAGGATGAACCGCCACCCACCCGGTGATAGATCAGCACCACCAGACCGTCGGCGCCCCGCAGCGGGTGGCGGCGGCGGCCAGCTTCACCAGGCGGGCGACACTCGTGCTCACCATGCTGGCTCATCGGAACCGGTGGACGGCAGAGCACTCACGGCAACGAACCCTGAGGTAGGAACCAGCGAGCTTCTTGAGCCGTCTGGGACCGGATCAAATCGTAGTCGTGGTCGTAATGCAGCACGGGCACATTCGAGAGTTCGGCCGCTGCCGCGATGATGAGGTCTGCTGGCGGAACACCTCGGTGCTTCCCTACCGCGGAGAGCATCCCCTGCACCTCCTTCGCCCGTGCCATCTCTGCTCGACCGATTGGGCAGCGGCGGAGGAGGTCTAGCTGCTCGGCCTGAGTAAGGAATGAGCGATGATCTCGAGCGCTCCTGAGAACCTCCAACTCGACGATGTCACAGACAAGGACAAGGTCGGCGGCGATCGCTTCGTTGAACCACTTGACCAGTTCCGGCCGTGACCGAGACTTGCTCCACACCGTGGTGTCGAACAAGTGCTCAGCATCCAGCGGGTCGGGACTTGAGACGGAGGAGCCCTCAGCCACGAGCGGTGCGAGACTCCTCGATCGAACGGTCGTCTATGTCGAAGGTGGAGAGATCGAACCGGTCGAGCTCCGCTTGGCGTCCCACCTTCTTGAGTGCCGCATTCACTGTTTCAGTCACGCCATCGGTACCGAGGGCCTGTTGGGCCTCCTCGAGGGCTTTGTCATCAACATTGACCGTCGTACGCGTCATCTTGCCTTCCTAGGTGAGCTCACCTGAACAGACCGAACGATATCACCCCAACCTGGCCCCGGCCGAGCTCATCATGGTGGACCGTGACGAATCGGCCCTCCATGCCGTGCAGCTGTCGATCGAGGGGCGGGCTCTGCTCGACTCCCCCGACCTGGTGCTGCTCGACATCCGCGACCAGCCCCGCCTGGCCCGTCTCTTCGCCGAGCGCCGGCCCGAGGTGGTCTTCCACGCCGCCGCCCAGGTCGACCGCTTCGTCAACATCTCCACCGACAAGGCCGCCGACCCGTGCAGCGTGCTCGGCTACTCCAAGCGCATCGCCGAGCGCCTCACCGCCCACGTGGCCTCCGAGACCGAGGGCACCTACCTGAGCGTGCGCTTCGGCAACGTCCTCGGCAGCCGGGGGTCGATGCTCGGCACCTTCCAGGCCCAGATCGCCGCCGGTGGGCCGATCACCGTCACCCACCCCGAGGTCACCCGCTACTTCATGACGGTGGAGGAGGCGGTGCAACTGGTCATCCAGGCCGGGGCCATCGGCAGCGACGGCGAGGCCTTGGTGCTCGACATGGGCCAGCCGGTGGCCATCGCCGACGTGGCCCGCCGGCTGGCCGAGCTGGCCGAACGCCCGGTCAAGATCATCTACACCGGCCTGCGCCCGGGAGAGAAGCTCCACGAGATCCTCCTTGGCACCGACGAGGACGACATCCGCCCGGTCCATCACCTGGTCTCGCACGTGGCGGTGCCGGCGCTGCTCGGAGTGGCCCTCGGGTGGGGCGACGACGAGGCCTTCGCCCGGTTCTTCGCCTGGAAGCACACGGAAAACCCCAACGGCGCCTCACCCGGGTGGGTGGCGCTCGACGGGGAGCAGGTGGTCGGCTTTCGCACCTTCGTGCGGTGGGAGCTGGAGGGGCACTGGCGGTTCCACATCGATCAAGAACGGAACCGCGTGCACCAGTCCCGTCACCGATGTCGCCGGGCCCCGCATCGCCATTCGCCCCGTGGCGGGGGTGCCCCTTCTCCACGTGGAGGAACCACAGCTGAGCGGGCCCGCCCGGCTGTTCAAGGAGTGCTTCGATCCAGCGTCGCTGCCCTTGCCCTCGTGGTGCTGTCGCCCCTGCTGGCGGCCATCGCCGTGGCCATCCGCCTCTCCAGCCCAGGCCCCATCTTCTACTGCCAGGAGCGGGTCGCCCGTCACGGAAGCTGACCGGCCACATGTCGCTGGTGGGTCCTCGCCCCCCGCTGCCGAGCGAGGTGGAGACCTACGGCGACGACGTCCGCCGCCGGCTGCTGGTCAAGCCCGGCCTCACCGGGCTGTGGCAGGTCAGCGGTCGGGCCGATCTGGCCTGGGACGAGAGCGTGCGCCTCGACCTCTACTACGTCGACAACTGGTCGCCGGCGCTCGACTTCCTCATCCTGTGGAAGACCGTCAACGCCGTCCTGCGAGGTCGGGGGGCCTACTGAGCGGTCGGGAACATCTCCTCGACGAGAAACTGGACCTTGGCGGCCAAAGGCCGATGCCGACCGATGATGTCCTCGGTGACGTC
>JBBSLT010000279.1:0-2773 GCA_038233555.1 Acidimicrobiales bacterium | reverse complement strand
GAGGTCCGGCCCCTGCTCGACCTCGAGGGCCTCAAGGCCTGGCGAACCGGGCGTACCACGGGCTACGACGCCCTGGGAGCGGCGGTGGGCGAGCAGGGCGTCTACGACGACGAGGGCGGCCTGCCCGGCGGGCGATGACGGAGCCCGGGGTCCCCAGAGGGCCCGGTCAGCCGCCGGCGGTGCTCGACCTGGAAGGTCTTGGCCTGGATCGGGGCGGTCACCTCCTGGTCAAGCGGGCGCTGGCCGGGATGGCGGCGGGTGACCGACTGGCGGTGGTGGGGACCGCACCAGAGCTGGCGATGCACTTGGCGGCATGGTCCCGGGGCCAGGGCCACACCCTCGTCGGGCTGGACTCTCCCGTAGCCGACTGCATCGACGGGGTGGTGGCGACGATTGTTCGGGGCACGGTCGAAGAAGATCGCTGGCGTGGTGCGGCGCGTACCGGAGCAGCCGATCCCACCGCCGCCGGCTCGGTAGCGGAGCACGCGGCCCCGACCTGGGGCCTGGCCGCCCGGGGTGCCACCGTGGAGGCCGGCAGCCCCGCCTTCGGGTTCTCCCTCGACCGCAAGGCGGCGGTGTGGACCGACGACGCCCCCCGGATCTACCGCCAGGCGGCGGCCTCCCAGTGGGATCCGGCCACCGCCGTCCCCTGGGACGCCCACTTCGAGCTGCCCGCCGAGGTGGAGGCGGCGGTGGTGCAGGTCATGACCTACCTGGTGGAGAACGAGCAGGCGGCGCTGGCCGTGCCCGCCCGCTTCCTCGGCCAGATCCATCCTCACTTCCGGGAGGTGGTGGCCGTGCTGGCCGTGCAGATCGCCGACGAGGCCCGCCACGTCGAGGTCTTCACCCGGCGGGCCGTGCTGCGGGGCGGGGCGCTGGGTCGCTCCAGCGCCGGCGGTCAGGCGTCGCTGCTGACCCTTCTGCAGGAACCCGACTTCGCCCTGGCCCACTTCCTGCTCTCGGTGCTGGGGGAGGGGACCTTCCTCGCCCTGCTGGCCTTCATTGAGCGCCACGCCCCCGACCCGGTGACGGCGGCGGTGGCCCGCCTGGCCCTGGCCGACGAGGCGCGCCACGTCGCCTTCGGCATGGCGCATCTGGGTGAGGTGGTGGCCAACGACCCCGGACAGCGGGCCCGCCTGGCCGGCGCCATCCACCGTCGCCATGACGCCCTGGCCAGCACCGCCGGGCTCAACGCCGACGTCATCGATGCCCTGGTGGTCCTGGCCGCCGGCCGCTTCGACCCTCCGGCCGTGGCCTCCGGCTTCGCCCTGGTGCAGGCCCTGGAGGCGGAGATGGCCGACGGCCGGCGCCGGCGCCTGGCTCGTCTCGGCTTCTCGCTGGACGAAGCGGCCGACCTGTCCGCTCTTCACACCCGCAACTTCATGTAGGCCAGTCGGCCTCTCGCCCGACGGCGCCGATCAGCGGGCGGCGGCCCGCTTGTACTGGCGCACCGACAGAGGGACGAAGATCACCAGGATGAGGGCCACCCAGATGAGGCTGTAGAGCACCGGGTTCTGCTGGGGCCAGATGTCGGGTGGCGCGGCGGTGGGGTTGACGTTGCCGAAGGCCTCTCGCGTGGCCTGGACCACCGACGACACCGGGTTCCACTCCGCGATGGTGCGTAGCACGGTGGGCAGGTTCTCACTGGGCACGAAGGTGTTGGCGATGAAGGTGAACGGGAAGATGACCATGAACGAGGCGTTGCTGACCACCTCGGGGCTGCCCACCAGCAGGCCCACGTAGGCCATGACCCACGAGAAGGCGTAGGCGAAGAGCAGCAGCAGGAGGAACCCGCTGAGGGCCTCGAGTGCCGAGGTGTGGATCCGCCAGCCCACGGCGAGGCCGGTGAGCGCCATCACCGTGATCGACAACACGTTGGTGAAGATGTCGCTGACCGTGCGCCCCACCAGGACGGCCGAGCGGGACATGGGCAGGGACCGGAAGCGGTCGATCACCCCCTTCTGCATGTCGTCGGCCAGCCCCGCCCCGGTGAAGGTGGCCCCGAAGACGACCGTCTGAGCGAAGATGCCGGCGATGAGGAACTCCCGGTAGTTGAGGCCCGGAACGTCGATGGAGCCGCCGAAGACGTAGGCGAAGAGCAGCACGAACATGATGGGGGACATCAAGGTGAAGACCAGCAGGTCGGGCACCCGCTTGATCTTGATCAGGTTGCGCTTGGCGATGACGGCGCTGTCGGAGAAGGTGCGAAGGGTGGCGGTCATCGGGCGTGCTCCTGGTCTCGGGAGACACCGGCTCGGGTGCTGGGATCGTCAGGCAGGGCGGTTCCGGCGGCGTCGTCGCCGGCGTCGTCTTCTTCGGCGCCGTGGCCGGTCAGGCTCAAGAACACGTCGTCGAGGGTGGGGCGGCGCAGCCCCACGTCCAACACGGTGACGCCCTCGGCGTCGAGGCGGCGCAGCACCGCCACCAACACCCCGGCCCCACCCCGCACTGGGGCGGTAAGGCGGCGGTTGTGCTCGTCGACCTGCACCTCGCCCACGGCCACCTCGGTCAGCACCGGCAGGGCCCGGATGATGTCGGCGGGGGTCTCGACCACCAGCTCCACCCGCTCGCCGCCGACCTCGGCCTTGAGCTCGTCGGCCGCGCCCTGGGCGATGATGGTGCCGTGGTCGATCACCACGATCTTGTCGGCCAGGCGGTCGGCCTCCTCCAGGTACTGGGTGGTCAACAACACGGTGGTGCCCTGTCGTACCAGGTCACGGATGACGCCCCACAGATCGGTGCGGCTGCGGGGGTCGAGCCCGGTGGTGGGTTC
>JBBSLT010000278.1:0-2786 GCA_038233555.1 Acidimicrobiales bacterium | reverse complement strand
ATCCTCTACACCGCCTTCGTCGACCCCGAGCTCGAGCGCCGGGCCGCGGAGGTCGGCGTTTCACTGGTCCTGGGCAAGGTCGAAGGCCTCGAGTCCCTGGAGCGCGAGATCACCCGCCTCTGCCGCACCCTGTTTTGATCTGAGAGGCCTAGCGGGATAGGAGAAAGGTCCGGTGACCAGCGGTGCCTGCTCAGCGGGAGCGAGAAGCCAGCTTCATGGCAGGCGCTGGTCGACGCCGGCGCCCCGTTGCAGGCCATCGTCGTCCTCAACGCCGGCGACCCGGGCGACGCGCCCGACGGTGTGGCCGTGCACGCATCCTCGGCTGTCGATCACCATCCCCGGTCGAATCGAGGTGCGACGGAGCCGTTCTTACTGCTTTGAGATGGTGTGTCCGTAGCGCTGACGAGCGGCCTCCCCTGAGGTACCGACCATGCTCCCGATCACAGCCCATGAGTGGCCACCAGCTCGGGCAACCGACACCGCGTTGGCTACGCGACCCTCGGCCGCGGCGCGGTCGAGGAAAGCGTTCCGAAGAGCGCTGAGCGCAGCGGCGTCGGTGATGCTGTCGGCATCCGGTTCATGGTTCTTGAAACGGTCAGAAAGCTGGTCGGCGTGGTTCAGGATCTCCTCGATACTTCGGGGCATGGTCTTTCACCTCAGATACTTGGGTCGGGCTGGCATGGCATGCACGATTACGGGCCCCTCATCGGAAGCGACGACGCCGACTTCGAACAGGTTCCCGGCGTGGTCGGGACCGACGAGCATGATGAGCTGATCGTCGAGGTCTTCGACCCAGATTGGGTTGTCGAACGCATGGCAGATCGTCTCGTCGTTGACGCCGTGCTTTCGGGCACTCGGTGCGATAAACGGCTCACGCGCCTGCCAAAGTTACTTCGAGATCAGAGGTAAAGCAAGCTAACTTGCGACTGGACCGGTCCCCAGGACCCTGACCTCTCGTCGTGGATGGCCTGAGGGCCCCGATCGGGCAGCTCGCCTTAGCCTCGATCCCCCACCTGGTAGGCCTCCCTGGCCAAGGGTCGTTTCCCCGGGACCAGCGCTCGGCGAGTTCGTCCGGTGTCCACAGAATTGCCTCCACGCCCGGCGGCCGGTTGCTCGTCGTAAGCCTGGCCAACCTCGCCGCCAAGGTGTCGGGAAGGTTCTCGGCCACGACCAGGACATCGATGTCGCTCCACCGGTTGAAGTCGCCCCGGGCCACCGACCCGACCACGACGACGCAGTGGGCGTCGAGGAGGTGGCCAACCACCGTCGCCCAAGTCCGGGCGACACCGAGGAGGCGCTCCTGCTCGGCTCGACGGCGGACAAGCACCGGGCGGGTCGCCGCTCGTCATCCTCCGAGTAAAGGATGCCCTTGACGGCGAGCTGCGAGGCCTGCTCGCAAAGGAAGCAGGCCCAGCCGTGAGTTCGATTTTGCGTCTGGCCCGGCCCCCATCCCTGCGGCGGAGGGCTGGGCCCGAAACCGGTGACCAGCCCGAGTCAGTCGGATCGGTTGACCCGGGCCATGATCCTCTGCCGTCCGAGCGCCGCCAACAGAATCAAGGCGGCGAGAATGGCCAACGCGACCGGTCGGGTGAGCAGGAGGCGAATGGCGAGGACGATGCCGGCCAGCCCGGCGCCGGTGGCTCCGGCCCAGGAGACGAGGCGGTGCTGTGGTGCCCGGCGGGCGGCGATGAGGTTGACGGCGGCGAAGGTCACAAGGAACGTGAGGCTGGCCGCCTCCACCAGGGTGGCCAGTGAGCCGACGACCGCCAGCGCGGCGGCGCCACCGCCGAGGGCGATGACGGCTCGGTCGGGGATGCCGGCGTCGTTCATCGATGCCGCTACGGCCGGCAAATCTCCGTCGGCAGCCACCCGGCGGGCCAGGCGGGCAGTGGCGAACAGGGTGGCGTTGATGGCTGATGCGGCAGCGAACAGTGCCCCCACCGACACCAGAACGAGGCCGACGCTGCCCAGCGCCTCCTTGCCGGCGGCGGCTAGCGCCACCTCCTTCTGCTCCACGATGGTGCCGGCGCCAACCAGCGACGTCACACCGACGCCGCCCCCACGATGACGCCCACGACGTCGCCGGTCGGGACGCCGGCGCTCAGGTTGGCCGCATCGAAGCGCCACAGTCCGATGGCGGGGAGGCCCACCAGCACGGCCAACTTCGCCCACACCACGAAGATCTCGAGCCGGGCTGAGTCGCTCACGCCCCGAAGGTTGACGACGACCAGCGCAGCCACGATCGACACCGCCGCCACCCGAACCACCAGGCTCGGGAGTCGGAGCACCTGGCCGAGGTAGTGGCCGAAGGTGAAGGCGTAGACCGACATGGTGAGGACGTAGCCGACGATCAACACCCACGACAGGCTGGCGGCCAGCCCCTCGTGGGCGAAGGCCCGCAGGAACGAGAAAGCTCCGCCTCCCTCGCCGAGCTCGTCGGCCAGCGCCACGTAGCTGAAGGCGGTGGCCAGGGCGATGAGCCCGGCCACCACGAACGACAGCCAGGCCCACCCCCCGGCCACGCTGACGACCACGCCCAGCACCGAGAAGATGCCACCGCCGACCAACGGTGACAGCCGACCCTGGCACAAGTAGGCACCGACAGCAGATAGCCTAGAAAGAGGCTGAAATAGGTTGACGAATGGTTGGGACCATTGTAAGATACGAACGTATGTCGGCGCCGGGAAATGTGGGCGAGGGGGTAGCCAAGGTCAGGAACGACCTGGCCGCCCTGTGCTCCACCCTCGATCCCGATGCCATCCCCCTCCCCGAGGTCACCCCGCTGT
>JBBSLT010000277.1:0-2822 GCA_038233555.1 Acidimicrobiales bacterium | reverse complement strand
CGCTCGCTGGCGGCGCTACGCCGGGAGGTGGAGCCCGTCGACGCCGTCACCCTGGGACGCTTCTTGCCCGCCTGGCACGGGGTGGGCCGGCGCCAGCGGGGCCTCGATGCCCTCCTCGACGCCATCGGCCGCCTCCAGGGGCTGGCTCTGCCCGGATCGGTGCTGGAGCACGACGTGCTGGCCACGCGGATGGAGGGTTACCGCAGTGCCGACCTCGACCAGCTCTGCTCCGCCGGCGCCGTGGTGTGGTTGGGAGCCGGGCGTCTGGGGGCGAACGACGGCCGGGTGGCGCTGTACCGGCGCGACCAGGTGGCCTTGTTGGCCCCCTTGCCGGTGCCCGACGGCGAGCGACCCGACGACGACATGCACCAGGCGCTGCGCCACCACCTCGGCGAGCGAGGCGCGTCCTTCTGGCCCGATTTGCTCCGGGCCGGCGGTCGGGCCGACGAGCGAGCGCTGCTCGATGCCCTGTGGGACCTGGTGTGGGCCGGTGAGGTCACCAACGACGGTCTGGCTCCGCTGCGAGCTGCCCTGGGTGGCTCGGGCCGGCGCCGGCGGCGCAGTGCCCGGCCCCGGCCGGGAAGCTTGACCCGCCTCGGCCCACCGGCCGGCGCCGGCCGGTGGTCGCTGGTGGCGCCCCTCCTCGAGCCCACCCCCTCCTCCACCGAACGGGCCCACGCCCGGGCCCTCGCCCTCCTCGAGCGCCACGGCGTGGTCGCCCGAGAAGCGGTGCTGGCCGAGGGCGTCGACGGTGGTTTCGCCGGGGTCTACGGCGTGCTCAAGGCCATGGAGGAGTCGGGTTCGGTCCGCCGCGGCTACTTCGTGGCCGGATTGGGTGCCGCCCAGTTCGCCCTGCCCGGCGCCGTCGACCGGCTGCGCAGCGAGCGGTCGTCGGTCGTCGCCGAACCCTTCGAGGGCGGCGGGGACGAGGGCGGTCCACCACTCACCCTGGCGGCCACCGATCCCGCCAACCCCTACGGCGCCGCCCTGGCCTGGCCACCGAGCGAAGGACGCCCGGCCCGCGCCGCCGGTGCCTACGTGATCCTGGTCGGCGGTGAGGCTGCCGCCTACCTGGAACGGGGCGGGCACAGCCTGCTCACCTTCCCGGCCGCTTCCCGCTCCTCGGCGTGGATCGACGGCCTGGTGACACTGGTCAAGGACGGCCGGCTCCGGCGCCTGGTCGTCACCCGGGTGAACGGCCAACCGGCCGAAGCAACGCCCGTCGCCGAGCAACTCCGAAGGGCCGGCTTCACCGACGGCTACCGCGGCCTCACCCTTCAGTAGCTCCGCCGAAGCGATCACATCGCCTCCGCCGTACCAGTCTCCGAAATGTGTACGTTTCGTACACAAGCGGGGTACGATCGAGGGATGAGCGTTCCCGTCACCACCAGACTTGATCAGAAAACGGTCAAGGCACTGGATCAAGCCGTGGCCGCGGGCCAAGGCGCCAACCGTGGAGCCCTCATCAACCAAGCAGTGAGGCAGTGGCTAGCCCTGCACAGCGAGGATGCCATCGCCGCCTCCTACCGACATCGCTACGCCGAGCCCGACCCTCGCCAGGACGGGTTGGTGGCCAGGATCGGTGCTTTCTCCGCCGCAGCATGCCTCGACGACGACAAGGGCTGATCGCCCGGGGCCAGGTGTGGGATGCCAACATCCCCGGCGTCGGCACCCACCCCGTCGTGATCGCTACCAGAGACTCCGCCATCGAGGTCCTGTCCTCTCTGATCTGTGCCCTGGTCACCACCACTGATCACGGGCACGTGGCGGAGGTCGGTGTGGGCCCCGACGAAGGCCTCGACCATGAATCAGCAATCAACTGCGACAATCTGTTCACCCTTCCCAAGTCAGTGCTTACCCGCCGGCGAGGTCGCCTCGGCCCTGTCCGGCTGGCTCAGTTCGACCGAGCCCTGGCCATCGCCCTCGGCTTGCCCTAAATGCCTGAGGGCGACACGATCTTCCGCACCGCCCGAGCTCTCGACCAAGCGCTCGGGGGTCGAGCGCTGATCCGCTTCGAAGCTCGTCGATTGTCCTATCGGTCCTTTCCGACTGCCACGCTGGTCGTCGGGGCCGAGGCCAGAGGCAAGCACTGTCTGGTCCACTTCGACGACGGGCGGGCGTTGCGCACGCACCTGCGCATGAGCGGGAGCTGGCATCTCTACCGGCCTGAAGAACGTTGGCGCAAGCAACCGGCGGCGGCCCGAGCCGTCATCGAGGTAGCGCAGAGCGCCCAGGATGATCGGGGCTGGGTGGCGGTGTGCTTCGCCGCTCCGGTGGTCGAGTTGGTGGCGAGCGGTGGCGAAACGGGGACCGATCACCTCGGCCCCGACCTGTGCCGGCCCGAGCCCGACGTCGACGAGGCGGTGCGTCTCATGGGCGTTCACAGCCCGGCCGGCCGAAAGATCGGCGAGGCCCTCCTCGACCAGCGCATCGCTTGCGGCGTGGGCAACGTCTACAAGAGCGAGGTCTGCTTCGCCTGTGGTGTCCACCCCTTCACCCCGGTCGGGGCGATCGGCGACGAAATTCGCCGCCGTCTTCTGGCCTGCGCGGCGACGTTGCTCCAGGCCAACCTCGACCGCCCCGATCGCACCACCCACGCCGGAGGCGGCCTGGCCGTGTACGGCCGGGCTCGCCGCCCGTGCCGGCGCTGCGCCACTCCGATCGCCTGGGCCAAGCAGGGGGAATCCAACCGCGGCACCTACTGGTGCCCCGCCTGCCAGCCCGGCGAGAGCCAGCCTTCAGCCCCAGGCCGGTGCTGAGCCTCCGCCTTCGGCGCCCACCAGGTGAAGCTTCAACGTCACCTCGGGCTTGATCGACAGGGT
>JBBSLT010000276.1:0-2842 GCA_038233555.1 Acidimicrobiales bacterium | reverse complement strand
CGTGGCCGTCCAGCACCAGCGGACGTCGGTCGGCGCACCGGAGCCGACCTCCGGAGCGACGACGGGCGACGCCTCCGACGACGAGGAGCTCGACTCCATCGCCCATGCTCCGCCCGTGGTGGCGGTGGTCGTGACCCACGACCCCGGTCCCTGGCTGGAGGAGTGCCTGGGCTCACTCGGCGCCCAGGACTACCCCAACCTCTCGGTGCTCGTCGTCGACACCGCCAGCGCCACCGATCCCTTGCCCCGCATCGCCGACGCCCTGCCCGACGCCTACGTGCGCCACCTCGGCGCCAATCCCGGCTTCGGCGCCGCCGCCAACGAGGTGCTGGCCGTGGTCGAGGGTGCGTCGTTCTACGCCTTTTGTCACGACGACGTCTTCCTCGACCCCAGCGCCATTCGGGCATTGGTGGAAGAGGCGTTCCGCTCCAACGCCGGGGTGGTCGGCCCCAAGCTGGTCGAGTGGGGCAGTACCGAGGCGCTGTTGCAGGTCGGGCTGTCGGTCGACAAGACCGGGGTGCTCACCCCCCTGGTCGAGCGGGGCGAGCTCGACCAGGAACAGCACGACCGGGTGCGTGACGTCTTCGCCATCCCCGGAGCCTGCACCCTGGTGCGGTCCGATCTGTTCACATCCCTCGGCGGTTTCGACCCGGCCATCACCTACCTCGGCGACGACCTCGACCTGTGCTGGCGCGCCCACGTGGCGGGGGCCCGGGTGGTGGTGGTTCCTGCCGCCCGGGTCCAGCATCGAGAGGAGCTCGAGACCCGCCGGGGGGTCGACGACCGCCGCCGCCTCTTCGCCCGCCACCGGCTGCGGACCATGCTCATCTGCTACGGACCGTTTCACCTGGTGCGGGTCCTGCCTCAGGCGGCACTGTTCACCCTGATCGAGGCGATCTACGCCCTGGCTGCCGGACGGCCGGCGCAATCGGCGGAGGTCCTCGGAGCGTGGACGTGGAACGCCCGACGGCTGGGGGAGATCCGCCAGCGACGCCGTGACCTGGCGGCGGTGCGAGGTCTGGGCGACGGCGAGATCAGGCGCCTTCAGGGGCGGGGCAGCGCCCGGCTCACCTCGTTCCTGCGGGGCGAGTTGGGCCGCGGCGACCGGGTGCGCACGTCGCTGGCCGAGGCGGGGCGCGACCTCGCCGGTTCGCTGCAGGCCGGTCCTCGTCGGGCGGCCATCTTGGCGTGCCTGGTGGTGGCGGTGATGGTGGCGGTCGGCACGCGGGAGCTGGTCGGCGAGCGCCTCCCCGCCTTCGCCAGCCTGGCCGACTTCGACCGAGGCCCGTTCTCGTTGCTGAGCGAATACGCCCGGGGCTGGCGCTCGGCCGGGCTCGGCTCCGAGGCGCCGGCGCCCACCGCCTTCGCCCTGCTCGGCCTGGCCGGCACCGTGTTGTTCGGCGGGATGGGCCTGTTGCAACAGATCCTGGTCCTCGGATGCCTGCCGGCCGGCTTGGTGGGGGCTTGGCGCCTCACGCGCTTCCTCGGCTCGCCGCGGGCCCGGGCCGTGGGCCTGGTCGTCTACGCCGTCGCCCCGCTGTCCTACGACGCCCTCGCCCGGGGGCGTTGGGGTGGCCTCATCCTCTACGCCGCCACTCCCTGGATTCTCTCCCGGCTCCTCGTGGCCACGGGCGAAGCCCCCTTCGACGGGCCGGAATCCGGCCTCGACGATGGCGCCGGCCCCCGAGGCTGGCTTCGCTCTACCCTGCCTCTCGGACTGCTCGTGGCCCTGGTCGCCGCCTTCGTGCCCCTCGTGGTGGTCCTGGTGCCTGTCGTGGCCTTGGCCCTGGTGCTCGGGTCGTTGCTCACCAAAGGCGGTCGGGGCACGCTGTCGGGCCTGACCGTCGCCTGCGGGGCCTCGGTGATGGCGCTGGTCCTGCACCTGCCCTGGTCGCTCACCTTCCTGCCTGGCAGCGGGGGCTGGACGGCCATGGCTGGCATCGCCGCCCTTGGAGGCAATGACCTCGGCGTGGGGGAACTGCTGCGCCTGGAGACCGGAATCGAAAGTTTGTCCACCCTCGGATGGGCCGTACCCCTGGCCGGGGCCCTGGCCCTGTTCATCGGGCGGGGCTGGCGCCTCGCCTGGGCGGTGCGGGTGTGGACCGTCGCTGTCGTCTGCTGGGCGCGGGTGGGGGCGGGGGGTCGGGGCCTCACCGGCGTGCCCCTGCCGGCGGCCGAGGTGCTGGTGGCCCCCGCGGCCGCCGCCCTGGCCCTGGCGGCGGCGCTGGGCATGGTCGCCTTCGAGCGAGATCTCTCCGGTTACGGCTTCGGGCTGCGTCAGGTGGCCTCCTTGATCGCCGCCGGGGGCGTGATGCTGGCCACGGTGCCCGTCGCCGTCACCGCCATCGACGGCGACTGGGGCGTCCCCGACAGCGACTTCACCCGCACGCTGTCGTTCATGGACGACGACGAGGTGACGTCCGCCGGCGCCTTCCGGGTGCTGTGGCTCGGTGCCCCCGACGTGCTTCCGGTAGCCGGACAGGGGGTGGGCGACGGCCTGGCCTATGGCCTGTCGGAGAACGGGCCCCCGGGCATCGACGACCGCTGGGCCAGCCCCGGAGGGGCCACCGACTTGGTGGGCGAAGCCCTGCGCCTGGCCGCCGACGGCCGCACCGAGCGGTTGGGTCGCCTTCTCGGACCGCTCGGCATCCGCTACCTGGTCCTGGCCGAGCGCTCGGCCCCGGCCCGCTCCGGGACGACCGTGCGCATGCCGCCCGAGGGGGTGGCGGCCACCTTGGCCCAGCAGCTCGACCTGCGCAGCATCGACGTCGACCCGGCCTTGACCATCTACGAGAACGACGCCTGGGTCCCCGTGCGAGCGGCGCTGGCCGCGGCCGGCGGT
>JBBSLT010000275.1:0-2843 GCA_038233555.1 Acidimicrobiales bacterium | reverse complement strand
CCCGATGACGCCCAAGGCGTGGGCCGCGGTGCTGGCGTGGTGGCGGTCGCCGACGTCGAGGCCGAGCAGGGTGCCGAGGAAGGGCTTGTGCGAGGCGGAGAGCAACACGGGGTAGCCGAGCATGGCCAGAGCCAGGGAGCTACGCAAGAGGTGTAGCGACTGCTCGGGCGTCTTGCCCAGGTCGAGCCCGGCGTCGACCATCACCCTCTCGGCCGGGATGCCGGCGGCTTCAGCCCTTGTCGCCCGCTCGACGAGGAAGTGGGCGACGTCGGCCACCACGTCGACGTACTGAGGATCGGGGTCGGCCACGCGAGGGGCAAGGCGGATGTGGGTGGCCACCACCGACGCACCGGCCTTGGCCGCGGCGGGGAGGTAGTCGGGGTCGGAGAAGCCGCTGATGTCGTTGCCCACCACGGCGCCGGCGGCGTAGGCAGCTCGGGCTACCGAGGCCCGCCAGGTGTCGCAGGAGAGGGGAACGTCGAAGCGGGCGTGGAGGGCCTCGATCGCCGGGATCACTCGCTCGAGCTCCTCGTCCTCGCCCACCTCGGGCCCCGGCCCCGCCTTCACCCCGCCCACGTCGAGCACGTCGGCCCCCTCGCTCACCAGCCGCTCGGCTCGGCGGCAACAAGCGTCGAGGTCAAAGAAGCGTCCCCGGTCGTAGAAGGAGTCCGGGGTGCGGTTGAGGATGCCCATCACCAGGGCGCGGGAGGTCACGTCGTAGCGACGAGAACCGAGGGCGAGCCACATCGGGGCCGACCCTATTGCCGTTGGCGGACCTCGACCTCGAGAGTCGGCTCGGTTTGCACCACTCGGGCCTGAAGCCTTCCCACTCCCACCACCGCACCCTCGGCGGGGATCTGGGCGTCGCGGATGCGATGGCCCTCGGGAGCCAGCACCACCCCCACCGCCAGGCGCGAGCGCAACAGCATGACGGTGGTGGCCACCGTCGAGCTCCCCCGCTCGGCCACCACGACGTCGAGACGCTGCACCCCCTCGGCCCGCAGGCCCGCCAGGAGGCTGGCCCCGTCGGCGTCTCGAAGCACCAGCACCACTCCCCCATCACGCCACAGCTCCGCTCCCCGAGCCGGAGCGACGGCCGTCCGCGTCGAGGCCGGGAGGGCCAAGGCCAGCGACGGGGCCAGCACCACCACGACGGCAGCGAAGGTGCCGGCGGCCACGGCGACGGTCCGGCGCCGCCGCCACGCCAGCGCCGTAGCGGCGGCGACGGCGACCAAGGCCACTAGATGGGGAGTCTCGATATTCCCGAGGGGAAGGGCAGCGGCCCCACGGGCCACCCTCGCCACCCATGCCACCAGCCAGGAGGTGGGTAGGTGCAAGAAGGCATCGGCCGGAGGGCCGAGGACGCCTGCCGCCAGTCCGGCCGTCAGCCCCCAGACCATCAATGGGCCGGCGGCGGGCACGGCCAGGAGATTGGCGGGCACCGACGCCAGCGGGAGGCCTCCGAACACCGGAACCAGCACCGGCGCAACTCCCACCTGGGCCGACAAGGTGACGGCCAGGGTCTCCGCCAGCCATCGGGGACCAGGAAGGCGTCGGGTCAGGGGCCCGGCCAAGGCGATGATCCCGACACAGGCTCCCACCGAGAGCTGGAAGCCCACCGACCGCACCAACAGAGGATCGACCAGCACCACCCCAGCCACGGCCAGGGCCAGCAACCGGCGGCGCGAGGCCGGCCGCCCGAGCCCGGTGGCGGTACAGGCCAGGACAGCCATGGCCGAGGCCCGCATCACCGAGGGCTCCCAGCGGGTCACCATCCCGAAGAAGGCAATCACCCCGAGGCTGGCCACCCACCGGCCCCGCAGGCCCAGGCGGCGTAGCACCGGCCCGGCCAGGACCAGGACGAAGGCGACGTTCTGACCGGAGACAGCCAAGAGATGAGTCAGCCCGGCGGCCTTGAAGTCGTCGGCCACCGCCACCGACTGGTCACGGTCGTCGCCCACCACGAAGCCAGTCAGCAGGGCCCGCCCCTCGGTGCTGAGGGGCCGGGCGCCTCGCACCAGCGTGCGGCGCAGCCCGTTGGCGGCCTGGCTGGCCAGGCTCCCCGGTCGGGTGGGGCCGACCTCCTCGACGCTCAGGCGGGCGCTGACGTGGCGCCGGGCCAGCCACGGCCGGGCCTCAGCGGGAGGCGCCCGCAATCGGCCGTACACGATCACCCGCTCGCCGGCCAGGAGGGGGCGCAGCACCGAGGCGGCATGGCCCCGGGCCCATGCCTCCACCCGCCGATCCCCCACGCCCACGTCGACCTTGAGGGCGCCGCCCACGTCGAGCGGGTCGGACAACAACACCACCTCGCCGGCCACCGCCTCGGGCCGCTCCGGAGGGACGAGGCCCGCTTCGGACCGGGCGCCGAGGGCCGAGGCCAACAAGGCCGCTCCCGCGACCAAGACCACCGGCCGGCGCACCACCAGGGCGACGAGAACAACGGCGACGGCGAGGACCAAGGGCACCGGAACCGTCCACCAGGCGCCGGAACACACGGCCACGGCCAGGGCGAACACCGCCCGGTCGCTCACTGCCCACCACCACGGCCGACGTCCAGGATGACCGAGGGAGGTACGGACATGGCATCCCCCAGAAGCACGAGCAAATGCGCCGGGGAAGCGAGGCCCGAAGGGCAATGAAAGTCTACGTCACGAGCGACAGTGTGTCACGAGCTTGGGACTTGCCGTTATGGCATTGCAGTAGCCTTCACCCTCCGGCGGCCAACGTTGTGGCGGCGTAGCCTCACACCCGCACCAGGTCGCGCATGGCGTCGAGCTTGGCCTCGCCAATGCCCCGAACGTCGAGGAGATCCTCCACCGAGGAGAAGCTGCCCCGCTGTT
>JBBSLT010000274.1:0-2869 GCA_038233555.1 Acidimicrobiales bacterium | reverse complement strand
TTCGGCCAGGAGGTCACGCTCCTCACTCGACCGGAACGGCTCCGCACCATCGCCCGTGACCTGGTTCGGCACTTCGTCGGCCGAGGGTTCACCGGCAAGGCCATGTACGTCGGGATCGACAAGGTCGCAGCGGTGCGCATGTATGACTACGTGAAGGGGGCGTGGGGAGAGCACCTCGACGAACTCCGGACGCAGCACGACTCCCTGCCCGTCCTCGAGCGACCTTGGCTGGCCAGCCGCATCGAACTGATGGAGACCACCGACATGGCGGTGGTCGTCAGCCAGTCCCAGAACGAGCTCGCCCTGATGGAGAAGGACGGTCTCGCCATCAAGCCCCACCGGACCCGCATGGTCAGCGAGGACCTGGCTGAGAAGTTCAAGGACGCCAAGGACCCGCTGCGGATCGTGTTCGTGGTCGCCATGTGGATGACGGGCTTCGACGCTCCGAGCGTGTCGACCATCTACCTCGACCGCCCCATGCGCAATCACACGCTGATGCAAACGATCGCCCGGGCCAATCGCGTCTTTCCGGACAAGGACAACGGGATGATCGTCGACTACATCGGCGTGTTCCGCAACCTCGAGAAGGCGCTGGCCATCTACGGGGCCGCCAACGCCGAGGCCGGGGTTGACTCACCGATCCAGGACGTCGACGCCCTGGTCGCCGAGCTCGGCCGCGCCCTCGACGCGGTCATCGACCTGTGCAGGGCGCACGGCGTTGACGTCGTCGCGCTGCGGGAGGCGTCCGGCTTCGAGCACATCGCGCTGCGCGACAAGGCGGTCGAGGCACTCCTCGTCGACGAGACGACCCGGGCGTCGTTCCTGGCGTCGGCCCGCAAGGCCCGCAGGCTGTTCAAGGCGCTGCTGCCCGACCCGGCGGCCGCCGGCCACCAGGCGACCATCGCCGCCGTTCGAACGGTGGCCGAACGCATCACCGAGCTGACCAAGCCCTCCGGCGCCGACCTGTCCGAGATCACCGACGCAGTGGAGGAGCTACTCGATCGATCGGTCGGTGCCGAGGAGTACGTCATCCGGGCGGCTGCCGAGGGCAGCGAACCCGACCCGCTGATCGACCTGTCCCAGATCGACTTCGAGTCACTCGCCGCCGCGTTCGCCGGTCGCAAGCGGGCCGAGACCGACCGTCTCGCGGCGCTCCTCAAGGACCGGGCGACCAGTGCCGCGACCAGGAACCCGACTCGTCAGGACCTCGTCGAGCGCATCGAGGAGCTGATCGCCCAGTACAACGCCGGCAGCTTCAACATCGACGAGTACCTCCGCCGGCTCATCGAGCTGTCGAAGACGCTGTCTGAGGAAGAGCAGCGAGCCGTCACCGAGGACCTGGATGAGGAGTCCCTCGCCCTCTTCGACCTGCTCACCCAGCCCGAACCAGAGCTGACCGCCGAGGAGCGAGCCGTCGTCAAGGAGAGCGCCAAACAGTTGCTCGCCCATCTCCACGACAAGCTCGTCCTCGACTGGCGCCGCCGCTCCGAGACGATGGCCGGCGTCCGCACCACCATCCGAGGCGTTCTCGACGAGGGTCTCCCTGCCGACCCGTATCCGCCCGCGTTGTTCGACCAGAAGGTCGACGCCATCTTCAACCACATCGTCGCCTCGTACGGAGACGAGGGCACCAGTGTCTACACCGGGGAGGCGGTCGAGCCGGTCCCGACCGGCAGTGGTGTCGCGA
Organism: Acidimicrobiales bacterium; assembly: GCA_038233555.1. Taxonomy (GTDB): domain Bacteria; phylum Actinomycetota; class Acidimicrobiia; order Acidimicrobiales; family CADCSY01; genus JADDRA01. The sequence continues at coordinate 1,182 of JBBSLT010000274.1, read as the reverse complement.
CGCTGGCGCGGGCCGACCTCGACACCATCACCGAGTCGGTGGTCGAGCAACTGAGAAAGGATGCCGAACTGGCGTCAGCGGTCGCCGCCAAGCTCGGTCTGCCGTCGATCGCTGCCATGCGCACAGTCGAGGAGTTGATCGAGAACGACGAGGACTTCGCCGTCGAGTTCAAGTCCACCGCCCGGTGGGACCTCAGGGCGGCCAAGCCGAACAAGGCGATAGAAGACGCCGTCGTGAAGACCGTCGCCGGCTTCCTCAACGCCGACGGCGGCACCCTGCTCATCGGAGTCGGTCCCGACCGGGTCACGCTCGGTCTGGACCACGACTACGACCGCGTCCGGCCCAAGAACGGCGACGGCTTCGTCAACTGGCTGACCACTCACCTCATCACCGCACTCGGACCGGTGCCCGTGACGAGGACGCGGGCCCGAATCCTTGTCCGCGAGGGCAAGGAGATCTGTCGCATCGACGTGGCTTCCTCGCCGCAGCCCGTGACGGCGCGCATGAGCCAGCAGGAAAAGGTGTTCTACGTGCGCATCAACAACAGCACGCGACGGCTCGATCCGGATGACGCTGAGGCCTACATCGCCTTACGGGCGGGCGACCGGCAGCCGCTCTGAGGCGCACTGACGGGGTTGCCGAGCCGACAACGCGGCCCTGCTGAGCGGCCTCCCCGACCTCGGCGTCGACACCGCGACGATTCTCGACGACCTGGATGCCGGTCGAGCCGAGAAGTGCGGCGTTGAACACCTGGGCACGGCTGGGGCTGACGCGGTACCCGACGTCCTCGCTGCTGGATCGAGTCTGGCAACTCCGTGACAACCTGTCGGCGTACGACGCCTCCTACATCGCGCTGGCCGAGGCGCTGGACTCGCCCTGTTGACTGCCGACGCGCGAATGAGCCGGGCGCCCACGAAGGCGAACCAGAAGGGCCCGGTGACCCCCAGATCCGCGCGATCACGCCGCCCAGAGCCTGACCGACGATGATCCCGCCGAAGACCCCGACCGAGTACGACGGTCCGCAACAGGTCCACCGCGACGACGAGGCGGCGACGATCCAGCCGGTCGGCCAGCACGCCGGCGTACAGACCGAAGAGCAGCCACGGCAGGCGCTGGAGCAGACCGGCCATGGCGACGGTGAATGGGTCCTGCGTCTGCGAAGCGATCAGCAGGGGGCCGGCC
>JBBSLT010000273.1:0-2894 GCA_038233555.1 Acidimicrobiales bacterium | reverse complement strand
GTCAGACATCTCGGTGGCCCGCAACGAGTTGATCAAGAAGGGCCTGACCTACGCCCCCGAGCGCGGCTTGCTCGCCTTCACGGTCCCTGGCATGCACGAGTTCATCGACCGTCAGCCATGACATCGACGACGCTCTCGCCGGCCTCCGATCACATGCACACCCGACATCGCTGCGAGTATAAGACAGTTCGACGACGGCAGGGTCGTGTACCTGGGCCAGGTTGGCGATGCGATGCCCTATAGGGACGGGGACCTTCTCGTGGTGCTGCGGCCGAAGCGGGGCGGTGGCCTCGCGGACACGTCGGGCCACCAGTTCAAGTTCACCAGTGACGCCCTGAGCTGGGATGACGACGGTGTTCAACGCCGACAGACAACCCAACCCAGGAGGCACTTTCAGTGAAGCGAGTATCGCGCTGAATCGACCGCATCGAGGTGACCTTCGACGATGAGCACCTGGTGGCGTGGACCGCCAGCCAAGTGGTGGCGCATAACCTCACGCGCGCACGTGAGCTTCGGGGCCTGACTCAGAGCGAGGCGGCGGAGCGACTCAGTCGATTCACCGGGACCCGCTGGAGCCAGGTGGCGGTGGCCCAAGCTGAGAGCTGGGCGTCGGGTCAGCGAGTGCGCCAGTTCGGCGCCGATGAGCTGGTTGCCCTGGCGCGGACCTTCGATCTCCCCGTGCTGTACTTCCTCCTGCCCCCCGAGGACGGCCGTCGCAGTTTCGGGACTCCTGACTCGCCCGCTGCGGGTTGGCCTTGGGAATACCTGCTCCAGTTGGTGTGGGGGCATCGCAAGAACTTCACCGAAGTGGCGGAGCGAGCGGCGCCCTGGGCGCACGCCTCCACGATCCTCGTGCCTGACGGCGACGTCTTCGACGGCGAGCCCGGCGATCAGCTCGCCGAGCCCAGCCGGAGTCGGGAGCGGTTTACTCCCGAAGACATGCTGGCTGTCGCCTTCAACGGCTTGGCGCGCCGGAACATGAAGGGATCGATCCAGCCGGGAACGGACGTAGCCAAAATGGCGGCCAACCTGCGGGGCTTGGCCGATGCGCTCGATGCATTCGATCGTTACCGGCCTGGGACCTACTTCGATGCCGACGAGCTCCGTCGGAAGGTCGCTGGTTCCGAAGAGGCAGAAGCTCCGACTTGATCCCGGTGCCGCCTAGCCCCAGGAGACGCAAACTCCGGATGGTTCGGCCGGGCGAGGTGGCCGCCGCCGCTGACCTACGCCCAAACGCCACCTACGCTGGTGAGCGATGGATTGGGCTCGAGGAGCCGTGAGATGACCGATCGACTCGACAACCCGTGGCGCGTCGAGCATGTGGACGATGACGTGGTGGCCAGCGAGGTCGCCCGATTACTCAGCCGCAATCAAGCAGCCGCTTCATGACCGTCTCGGCGGTGCCGCTACCGATCTGGTGGGAGCAACTCTCCCGTCGATCCGAAGAGCTCCTCGGGCTTCCGGTGGATTGGGACTCCTACGGAGCGTCGGCCGTGGCCCCGATCGCCGTCGAGGCCGCGTTCAGGTTCCTGGGACGCTTCATGGCTGACGACCTGCCTATCCCGCAGCTGACCCCGACCTCTGTCGGTGGCGTCAACGTCGAATGGCACCTCAGCGACGTCCGGGACATCGAAGTCGAGTTCCACCACGACGGCGAGATGGAGGCTCTCGTCGTGGACGGCACCGATGAGTCGGCATTCCCCAAGGGCACCGACTCCGACGCAATCGCCGAGGCTGTTCCCTCGCTGCTGCGTGCAGGCTGACAACCTCGCGTCGAGCGACTCGATCCTGCGCCGAGTCCCACCCTGGCATGTGGTGCACGATCCCGATGGCTAGGTCGATGTCGCCACCTGCTTCGCTCTTGGCCTGGCAATCGAGCGAGATCCTCAGCCTGGCGAACCGGCGCACGCTCACGTCGTCGGCACCAAGACCAAGAGCGTCCGGCGCAAGCTGGCGTTGGCTTCCCCGCTGGGCTGTTTCGCCGCCAGACGAACGCCAGTAGAGCCACTGGCGATTGCGGAAGTTGCTCTGACGAAGGGGTCCCCCGGTGCCGCTGGTGAAGACGAGCGCGTCGGGATCCGGCGCGACGAACTGTGCGACGTGGGCCTCCAGCTCGGCAATGAGCCCGGCCGGGAGGTGGACGACGCGCCGTCCCGAGGCTGACTTCGGCTCGCGGGTGAGGAGCTGGCCGCCCCGCAGCTTGACGACCTGTTCGACGACGCTGAGCGTGCCTTTGGCCAAGTCGAGGTTCCTGCACCTCAGACCGGTGAGCTCGCCCCACCGGCAGCCGGCGTAGGCGGCCGTGAGCACCAGTGCCCGATACCGCCTGTCGACTGCAGCCGCGATCGCCCCGACCTGCTCCGGCGTGGCGATCGACATCTCCGGCGCCCGCTCTACCCCGGCTCCTTTTTCCAAGCAGGGATTGCGGGTCACGAGGTCGTCGACCACGGCGATGGCCATCATCGCCGACAGGAGCCGGTAAGCCTTGGCGATCGTCGACGGCCCCGGCTGTCCCGCCCGGAGCAGCCCGGCGCGCCAGGCCGGACACGCGCTGGGGTGAGCTCGACGAGCTCGACGTCTCCGAGGCTGGGAAGGATGAGTCGGCTCAGGAGGTAGTCGTAGAGCTCGCAGGTCTTGGGTGCCAGCGCAGCCTTGCCCTTCAGCCACTGCTCGGCGAAGCGGCGAAGCGGAACGGCGCCGGCTCTCGGGTCGATCCACTTGCCTTGCGCCTGGTCGGCGATGACCGACGCCAGCCAGCGGTCGGCGGGGGTCTTGGTGGTGAAGGTCTCCGGTGCGGGAAGCAAGCCACCGTCCTCCAGCCGGACACGGGGTTGGTAGCGCCCCGACGGCAGTCGCCGGATACTCCCCGTCGTCCTCCTCGCCCTGCGCCTCGG
>JBBSLT010000272.1:0-2902 GCA_038233555.1 Acidimicrobiales bacterium | reverse complement strand
GAGGACGAAGAGGGCGACGGCCGCCAGTGCGGCCCCGATGACCAGGATGAAGGTCAGGCTGTCGGGGAGATCGGCGGGGAGATCGATCACCTCGGCCCAACTGTCGCCTCCCTTGCGCCGCTGCCCCATGCGCCGGAACCGGGCCCGCAGCCCCCGGCCCTCCAGCCGTGGGGCCCACTGGCGGTGTACCCGCCAGGCGTGGCCGTCGGGGTCAAGCGCCTTCACGTCGTCGCCACCGCAGCCAGCATGTCACGCCGCCCCCGCCCCCGTTCTTGCGTCAATGAGTAGCCATGGTGACCACTGGTTGACGCAAGCACGGAGTGGGAAGGTCCGCGGCTGGTGATCGCCCCCCCGGCGCTGACGTTCGCCTCCCGCCAGGGGCGCTGGGTTTTGGTGGCCACCATCTTGGGCTCGGGCATCGCCGGGCTGACCGCCACCGTGGTCAACGTCGCCCTCCCGACCATCGGTCGGGACCTCGACACCGGTACCGCCGGGCTGCAATGGATCCTCAACGGCTACCTCCTGCCCCTGGCCGCGTTGATCCTTTTGGGCGGCTCCCTCGGCGACCGCTTCGGGCGCCGGCGCACATTCCTCCTCGGCGTGGTGTGGTTTGCCGTCGCCAGCCTTGCCTGCGGCCTCGCCCCCGACATCACCACCCTGGTGGCGGCCCGAGCCCTCCAGGGCGTGGGGGGCGCGCTGCTGGTGCCGGGGTCCCTGGCCATCATCCAGTCGTCGTTCGCCCCGGGAGAGCGGGCCCGGGCCATCGGCGCCTGGTCGGGCTTCGGCGGGGTGGCCACCGCCATCGGGCCCCTGCTCGGGGGCTACCTGGTGCAGCAGGGGTCTTGGCGCTGGGTGTTCCTGCTCAACCTGCCCCTCGCTGTGGCCGTGGTGATCATCGCCCGCCGCCATGTCCCCGAGTCGGTCGACCCCACGGCGACGGGCGAGGTCGACCTCGCCGGCGGGCTGCTGGGGGCGGCCGGCCTCGGGGGAGTCACCTACGCCCTCATCGAGGCACCCGGGCGCGGGGCAACGTCAGCGGTGGTGGTGACCGCCGCCGTGGTCGGGGTGGTCGCACTGCTCGGCTTCGGGGCGGCCGAGCGGCGAGGACGCCATCCCATGCTGCCGCTCGACATCTTCTCCAACCGCCAGTTCAGCGGGGCCAACTTCATGACCCTCGCCATGTATGCGGCGCTCGGCGGCATGCTCTTCCTGCTCGCCACCTACCTGCAGACAGCGCTTGCCTACTCCCCGGTCGAGAGCGGCCTGGCCCTGATGCCGGTGACCCTGCTCATGCTGGCGCTCTCCGCTCGGGCCGGCGCCCTGGCCACCCGCATCGGTCCCCGCCTCCCGATGACCGTCGGCCCCCTCGTCGTCGGCGCCGGCCTGGCCCTCATGGCCCGCATCCAACCCGGCGCCGGCTATCAGGCGACGGTGCTGCCTGCCGTCGTCGTCTTCGGGCTGGGCCTGGCCCTCACCGTGGCGCCGCTCACCGCCACCGTGCTGGCCGCCGCCGACGAGCGCCACGCCGGCGTGGCCTCGGGCGTCAACAACGCCGTGGCCCGGGTGGCCCAGCTCCTGGCGGTGGCGGGCCTGCCCGTGCTGGCCGGCATCACCGGCGACGACTTCACCGATCCGGTGGCCTTCGCCTCCGGGTTCCGCACCGCCGCCTTCGTGACCGCCGGCCTGGCCGCGATGGCGGCCGCGGTGTCGTGGCTCACCATCAGCAACGACGTCTTGGCCGAAGGTCCGGGCGAGCCGGGCGGTGCGCCGGCACCGAGCGACGAGCACTACCACTGCGCCGCCGAGGGGCCGCCGCTGCGCCCCGCCGCCCACGGGGCCACGTCGCTCTGCGTCGAGGCCAGGCGGGCGGCGGCGGCGCTGGCCGAACTCGACGTGGTGCTTCCAGCCGGCGACGTCGACCTCCTCGACCGCTACGGGGCCGGCGATGCGAAGTGCGGCACTGGCCGCCCCTGCCCGACGGTGACGCTCAGCCGCCAGGACCGCTGCTGGGTTGTCTCCGGCCGTGACATCCGGGCGCGCCTCGCCGACTCCAAGGGCCTGCGCTACCTGGCCGAGCTGCTACGCAGCCCCGGGGTCGAACGCCACGTCCTCGACCTCGTCGACCGGGTGGAAGGCGTGGCGTCGGATCAGCCGGGGCTCGATCGACACCACCTGGGGGACGCGGGTGAGCTGGTCGACGGTCGAGCCCGCACCGCCTACCGCCACCGCATCGAAGCGCTGCGGGCGGAGATCGGCGATGCCCTCGAGACAGGAGCTGAGGGCCACGCCGAGGTCCTCCAGACCGAGCTCGACCAGCTGGTGGGCCAACTGGCGGCGGCGTTCGGTTTGGGTGGCCGGAGCCGGAAGGCCTCGTCGGCCTCGGAGCGGGCCCGCCTCAACGTCACCCGGGCGCTGCGGGCGGCCACCGCCAGGCTGCGCGCGGCCCTGCCCGAGGAGGCGACGATGCTCGATCGCCGGCTCCGCACCGGCCTCTATTGCGCCTACGAGCCCGGCGACGACGAGGTTCGCTGGGTTGTTCAGTCCTGACTGAACGGCACCCGCCCCGACTGAACGCCCAGGGAGTGGAACCAAACCACGACCAGGAGGTGCTCGGCCATGATCCAGACCAGTGTCGCAAAGACAGGAGCCCGGTGATGGACGCTCCCTACCAGGCGGCACCCGATGTCCACGTGCTTCCTCACAACCTGCCGCTGCCGGGGCTCGGCGTTCTGCCCGTCAACGCCTACGTACTCCTGGCGGAAGAGCCGGTGTTGATCGACACCGGGATGGGGACCGACGGCGACCAGTTCATCGACGCTCTGGCGTCGATCATCGATCCGAGCGCACTGCGCTGGGTCTGGTTGACCCATGACGACGCCGACCACACCGGGAACATTCAGCG
>JBBSLT010000271.1:0-2904 GCA_038233555.1 Acidimicrobiales bacterium | reverse complement strand
GTTCGGGCCCCTGGGCGAGGCCTACGACACCCTCGCGACTCGCTTGCCCTCCATCGCCGATCGGGTCGGCCAGGCCGAGCGGGGCATGGGCGCATTGGCCACCTTCGTGGGTGGTTCCGGGCCCCGCCAGTACCTTTTCCTTTCCCAGAACCCCGACGAGGTGCGCCCCACGGGGGGGTTCATCGGCACCTACGGCGTCCTCACGGCCGAGGGTGGCGAGCTTGCCCTTCCGAGGTACGCCCCGATTGCGAGCTGGACCGCTCCCCGACCCGAGGCGGTCGTGCCCGGAGAGCAGGCGGGCTCGCCATTCCGCCTGGCCAGCCCTCCCGTCCCCCAAACGCTCGGCAATGTCAATAGCACGCCCGATTGGCCCCGAGCGGGGGCGTTGGCCGCCGAGCTGTGGGACAGGGGCGGTGAGGAGCCGGTGGAGGGTGTGGTGTCGTTCGTCCCCGCCTTCCTGGCCCGCCTGCTCGGCGTGCTCGGGGCGGTCGAGGTCCCCGAGTTCGGGGAGACCGTCACCGGCGAGAACCTGGTCGAGCGCTTCGAGTTCTACACGGAGCTGGTCGAGGCGGATCCGAGCACCGCGGGCGCCCGCAAGGAGTTCGTCGTCGTCCTGTCAGAGGTCGTCATGGATCGCCTCCTGGCCGCCCCTGCCCAGCAGTGGGGTGAGCTGGCGCAGGCGGTGGGCGAAGGGTTCGAGCGCAGTGAGGCCATGGCCTGGTCGGCCGATGTCGACGTGGCGGCGGCGCTGGCCGAGCGAGGGTGGGACAGAGCGTTCCCGGAGACGGACGGAGATTTCTTCTACAACGGCGAGTTCTCCTACGCGGCCAAGAACGGGAACTCTCTCGAGCGCACCTTCGACCACCGGGTGGAGCTGCGCAGTGACGGCTCGGGCCTGGTGACCACGTCCATGACCCTCGCCAACACCGAGGAGGGAGGGCTGTTCAATTCAGGCTCGCTCAGCTACGTCACCCTCTTTGGCCCCCGGGGAGGCGAGCTCGCCGCGGGCTCTGACATCCCTCTGTCAGAAGAGCCGACGCTGGCTGGCCACCCCGCTGCTGGGTGGCTGCTTTCTGCCCCGCCCCTAGGTAAGGCCACGCTCACCGTGGCATGGGAGGTTCCCAGGCTGTTGCAGCGGGGCGACGACGGCACCTGGGCGTACTCACTGCGGTGGCTGCACCTTCCCGGCCACACCGGCGACGAGCTGAACCTGCGGGTCGATCTGCCCCCCGGCTGGGTGTGGCAGGATGCGCCGCCGCCCGCCACCACCGATCTCGACCGGGATTTCGTCGGCACGTGGCCGTTGTCGGGCCCCCGTTAGGCCTCGTACCAATCCTTGGGAAGCCGCCGCCGGCGGTCTCAGCCGCGCCTGAGCTCTTCTCTGAACGTACAACCCTCGCTTGACTAGGTTCGCCAGGCAAGAAGGCGGAACCACACCAGACACTGCCCGCGATGCTCGACAACCAGGAGATCCCCCCACATGGCCGCTCCGCCGGCAAGGAGGCAACGCCCGCCCGAAACGGCGGTTTCTTATGGGGCTGTTGTGCGGCCTGTACCAAGGGCGCTGGCGGGTAGGCAGCTTCGACGAGGTAGCAGCCCTGGCCCGAGCGGCGGCAGCCACCACCGTGTTGATCTTCCTCGCCAACCTCGCCCTGGGACGACCCATGCCGCTCAGCGTGCCGGTGGGTGGGGGAGCCATGGCCCTGGTGGGCACCGCCGGATCCCGCTGCGTTTGGCGCCTGTTGATCGAGCGCCACCGCCGGCCCAAGGGCGATCGCTGCACACCCATGGTGGTCTTCGGTGCCGGCGAGGGGGGCGCCCAGGTGCTCACCGCCATGCTGCGCCATCCCAACAGCCGCTACCTGCCGGTGGCCCTGCTCGACGACGATCCCCGCAAGCGCCACCTGCGCATCATGCAGGTGGCGGTGATGGGTACCCCTCTTCGGCGGGGAGGTGCGGGTGGGCGACATCCGCACGCCCACCATGGCCGACCTCCTGGGCCGCCACGAGATCGACACCGACAACGCCTCCATCGCCGGCTACGTCACCGGTAAGCGGGTGCTGGTGACCGGGGCGGGCGGATCCATCGGCTCCGAGCTGTGCCGCCAGGTCTACCGCTTCGCCCCGTCCGAGCTGATCATGCTCGACCGCGACGAGTCGGCACTGCACGCCGCCGCCCTCAAGCACCTCCCGCTGCTCGAGATGCACCCGTGCGAGGCCCTCAAGACCAACGTCTGGGGCACCCAACACGTGCTCGACGCGGCCATGGCCACCGACGTCGACCGCTTCGTCAACATCTCCACCGACAAGGCCGCCGACCCCACCAGCGTGTTGGGCTACACCAAGCGCATCGCCGAGCGCATCACCGCCCACGCCGCCACCCGGGGGGCGGGCACCTACCTCAGCGTGCGCTTCGGCAACGTGTTGGGCAGTAGCGGCTCGGTGCTGGTGGCCTTCCAGAGCTAGATCGACGCCGGAGGCCCGGTGACGGTCACCCATCCCGACGTCCACCGCTTCTTCATGACCGTCGAGGAGGCGGTGCAGCTCGTCGTCCAGGCCGGTGCCATAGGCACCGACGGCGAGGTTCTGGTGCTCGACATGGGAGAGCCCGTGCGTATCGAGGACGTGGCCCGCCAGCGGGTGGGCCAGTCCGACCGGCCGGTCGAGATCGTCCACACCGGCCTGCGGCCGGGCGAGAAGCTGCACGAGATACTCCTGGGCGCTGGATCCCGACTCCATCCCACTGCCCGAGGTCACTGCCATCTGGAAGACCTTCGACTCCCTCGAGCGCCTGACCGCCGGAGCCAAGTGCCGCCTGGCCCGCCGGGTGGAGGAGTCCCGCTCCTGGCAGTCCAAAGGAGCTCGCTCTCCGGCCGAGCATCAGGCCCAGCTGGCCGGCACCAC
>JBBSLT010000270.1:0-2919 GCA_038233555.1 Acidimicrobiales bacterium | reverse complement strand
CGGCACCCGCCTTGAGTGCGCTCGACCCCCACCCCGACCAGTTGGCCGCCTCGGCCCGCACGAGCGCGTTCACCTACCTCGGTGCCCGGGGGGGCGACGCATCGGCCGCAGGCGATCCTTCACCTGCTATGGCGGTCCCAAGGGGTCCTGGGTGTTGAGCGGCTGGGAGGGACCGAACGATGGCCATGTGGCCCTGCAACGCCTCGGCCCCGGTGATCTGGCGGCATGGTGCCGATCGTTCATCTCCCGCTCCGTGGGGAGCGATCCGAACAGCTGAGCGACCGGGCCGGCTCAGCGCATCCCTCGGTGGATGAAGGCCATGGCCTCGGCCCGGGTGGCGGGATTGTCGCGAAACAGGCCGCGGACGGCTGAGGTGACGGTGGACGCACCGGGCTTGCGCACCCCCCGCATCGACATGCACAGGTGCTCGGCTTCCACCACCACCAGGACGCCACGGGGGCTCAACACCCGCTCCAGGGTGTCGGCGACCTGAGAGGTGAGGCGCTCTTGGACTTGGAGGCGGCGGGCGTAGCCGTCGACCAGGCGGGCCAGCTTGGACAGCCCGGTGATGCGGCCGTCCTCGCTCGGGATGTAAGCGACGTGGACCTTGCCGACGAAGGGGACCAGGTGGTGCTCGCAGAGCGACACCAAGTCGATGTCGCGCACCATCACCATCTCGTCGTGGTCGGCGGCGAAGGTGACGGCGAGGTGCTCGCCCGGGTCGTCGGCCAGACCGCCCGCCACCTCGGCGTAGAGGTCCGCGACGCGGGTGGGGGTCCGCTCCAGGCCTTCCCGATCCGGATCCTCACCGAGGGCGACCAGCAACTCACGGACCGCCTTCTCGATGCGGGCCCGATCGACCTCGTCCTCCCCCAGGGCACTGGTCACGGCGACGGGATCCTCCATCGTCGTCCTCAGGTCGCCGGCTCGGGATCCCGCACGACGCCGGCGCCGTTGCCGCCGGGCGAGACCAACTCGTCGGTGTCGCCGTTGGCGGTGGGAATCCCGCCCCACACCGGCAGCTCTCCGAAGATCTCCAGCAGCTCGGGCGTGTCGACCGTCTCCCGCTCCATGAGCGTCTCGGCCAAGAGGTCGAGGGTGGTGCGGTGGTGGCGCAGGATCGCCCTCGCCTGGTCGTGGGCGGACTCGATGAGCGTGCGCACCTCGGAGTCGACCCTGGCCGCCACCTCGTCGGAGTAGTCCCGCCGGCTCCCCATGTCGCGACCGAGGAAGGGCTCACCGTCTTTCTGCCCCAGCTGCTGTGGACCGAGGGCATCGGTCATGCCGTACTCGGTGACCATGGCCCGGGCGATCTGGGTGGCCTTCTCGATGTCGTTCTGCGCCCCGGTGGTCGGGTCGCCGAACACCAGCTCCTCGGCCGTGCGCCCACCCAGCAACATGGCCAGGTCGTCGCAGAGCTTCGAGCGGGTGTGCATGTAACGGTCCTCGCTGGGCAGGGCCAGCGTCCAGCCGAGCGCCCGGCCCCGAGCCACGATCGACACCTTGTGGATGGGATCGGTGTTGGGCAACACATGGCCCACCAGGGCGTGTCCTCCCTCGTGGTAGGCGATGACCCGCTTGTCCTTCTCGGACATCACCCGGCTCTTGCGCTCGGGCCCGGCCATGACCCGGTCGATCGACTCCTCCATGGCCGCCATGTCGATGGTGTCGGTGCTACGCCGGGCGGTGAGCAGGGCGGCCTCGTTCATGAGGTTGGCCAGATCGGCCCCAGTGAAGCCGGGGGTACGCCGGGCCAGCACGTCGATGTCGATGTCGCTGCCGAGCGGCTTGCCCTTGGCATGCACGTTGAGGATGGCCTTGCGACCCTCGAGGTCGGGGCGATCGACCACGATCTGGCGGTCGAAGCGGCCCGGACGCAGCAGGGCAGGGTCGAGGATGTCGGGGCGGTTGGTGGCGGCGATGAGGATGACGCCGGTGTTGACGTCGAAGCCATCCATCTCCACCAGGAGCTGGTTGAGGGTCTGCTCCCGCTCGTCGTGGCCGCCGCCCATTCCTGCGCCCCGGTGGCGGCCCACGGCGTCGATCTCGTCGACGAAGATGATGGCCGGGCTGTTGTTCTTGGCCTGGGTGAACAGGTCGCGCACCCGGCTCGCCCCCACGCCCACGAACATCTCCACGAAGTCGGAGCCGGAGATGGAGAAGAAGGGGACGCCGGCCTCCCCGGCCACGGCTCTGGCCAGCAGCGTCTTGCCCGTGCCCGGAGGTCCGAATAGCAGCACGCCCTTCGGGATCTTGGCCCCGATGGACTTGAACTTGGCCGGCGACTCCAGGAACTCCTTGATCTCCTGAAGCTCCTCGACCGCCTCGTCGGCACCGGCCACATCGGCGAAGGTGACCTTGGGCTGGTCCTTGGAGACCTGCTTGGCCTTGGACTTCCCGAACTGCATGATGCGGCTACCCCCGCCTTGCATGGAGTTCAAGAAGAACAAGAAGACGCCCACGATGAGCAGGACGGGCAGGAGCTGAAGCAGCAGCGAGATCCAGATCGAGCCCTCTTCGGCATCGACCTCGGTGGGGACGTCGGCTTCGTCGAGCAGAGCGGTCAGCGCCTCGCCCGACGCCTCTGAGAAGGTCGTGCGGAACTCGGTCCCGTCGGTCAGCTCCCCGAGGACGAGCGAGCTGCTGTCCTTGATCTCCACCTCGGCCACGAGGTCGGCCCGGATCCGGTCGACGAACTCGTCGTAGCGCAGCTCCTCGCGCTCGTCCTCGCCCGCGAAGAGCTGGCTAGCCCCAAAGAGCACGGCCAAGCCCAGTACCACCCAGAAAATCACACTGCGGAAGACTTTGCGCACGGTGAGCACTCCATCACACGACGAGGAAGCCTCAAGACTACGGCCTGGCTCCGGCAACGACGTAGGCAGCCCGGTTCAGTCCGACGACCAGTTCCCAAACCATCGG
>JBBSLT010000269.1:0-2921 GCA_038233555.1 Acidimicrobiales bacterium | reverse complement strand
GGGGCTGACCGGGACGAACCACCCGAGGGGCACCAGCCAGCGCATCAGGTCGTCGAGGCTGGTGCCGGCGTCGACCACCACCACCCCCCGCGCCAGGTCGACCGAGCGCAGCCCGACCAGGCCGGTGCAGTCGAGCACCGTTCCCCCGGCGTTCTGGGCGCTGTCGCCGTAGCTGCGACCGAGGCCCCGGGCGATGATCCCCCGCGCCGGAGCGTGCGCCAGGGCCTGGGCCACGTCGTCCCCGCTGGTGGGGGCCACGACCGTGGCCACGGTGGGCGCGGTGCGACCCCATCCGGTCAGTCGCTGCTTTGTGGTCACTCGTGGACCTCTAGGGTTCACCAGTGACCACAAAGGCGAGGTCGGCGGCTCACGAGAGGTAGACGCCGATGGCGAAGGTGACCAGCCACACCAGCCCGAGGACCTGGAGGATGCGGTCACCGAGCACGATGTCCTCGGGAGCGCCGCCGTCGCCCTGGTCGAGGCGCAGGGCGTAGCGCAGGATGGCCAGCACGAAGGGGACGATCGACAGCTCGAACCACACGAAGGCGCCGCCGGCCTCGGCCCGTTCCAGGGCGAAGAGGGTGTAGGCCAACAACGTGACGCCCGACGCCACCGAGCGCACGTAGATCAGGAACTGGGGCGAGTACTGGCTCAGCACCGCCCGCTGGCCCACCACGTCGCCGCCGTCGGCCAGCTCGGCCGAGCGCTTGCCGGCCACCATGAACAGCGAGCCGAAGGAGGCGACCACGAGGAACCAGTCGGAGACGTCGACTCCGGTGGCCGCCGCCCCGGCCAGGGCCCGGATGACGAAGCCGGCGGCCACGGTGGCGATGTCGAGCACGGCGACGTGCTTGAGCCCCTGGGTGTAGGCGGTGGTGAGGGTGACATAGCCGGCGGTCACCGCCGGCAGCTCCCACGACCCGGTGGCGAAGCCGACCAGGATGCCGGCGGCGACCAGGGCCACCCCGAGCATCCGGGCCAGGCCCACGCTCACCGCCCCCGAGGCCACCGGGCGGTGACGCTTGGTGGGATGGCGGCGGTCGGCCTCCACATCGTTGGCGTCGTTGAGGTAGTAAGTGCCGCTGGCGGCCAGGCAGAAGGCCAGGAAGGCGATCAGTGAGGCGCCCAGCCCGTCCGCTTCGGTGAGCACTCCGGCGGCGCCCGGGGCCGCAAACACCAGGACGTTCTTGGACCACTGGCGCGGGCGCGCCAGACGGAGTAGCCCGCCACCGGTGCCCGACAACGAGGTGGCGGTGGTGGCCACGGGGCGCTGAGCGCTCAGATTGGCAGCTTCCGGAACAGGGGGCGGGGCACGTGGCGGATGGCGGAGAAGACGTAGCGCAACACGGGGGGCACGTGGACCACCTCGGCGCCCTTGGCCAGCCCGGCCACCACGGCGTCCGCCACTGCCTCGGGGCTGGTGGTGAAGGGGACGTCGGGCAACCCCTCGGTCATCTTGGAGCGTACGAAACCGGGGCGGACCACCATCACGGCGGCGCCCGTGCCGTGCAGGGCGTCGCCCAGGCCCTGGGCGAAGGCGTCGAGGCCGGCCTTGGAGGAGCCGTAGACGAAGTTCGAGCGCCGGGCCCGTTCGCCCGCCACCGACGAGAGCACCACGATGGTGCCGTGGCCCTGGTCGGCCATGCGCCTGGCCAGAGGTAGGCATGTGGTGACGGCTCCGAGGTAGTTGGTGGCGACGATGCGGGCGGCCTCGACGTTGTCGTGCTCGGCCCGGTCCTGGTCGCCGAGAACGCCAAAGCTCACCAAGGCGACGTCGAGGTCGGGATGGCGGTCGAACACCCGCCCCACCAGCTCGGCATGGCCCTCGGGGGACAGGGCGTCGAAGGCCTCGACCTCGACGGTGGTGGCGCCCAGCGCCTCGAGCTCGGTGGCCACCTCGGTGAGGGCGGCGACATCGCGCCCGGCGAGGACCACGGTGCGCAGCCGGCGGGCCACCAGGGCGGCCAGCGTGGCTCGGGCGATGTCGGAGGTGCCGCCGAGCACGAGGGCGGACTGGGGGTCGCCAAGGGCGTTCTTCATCCGCGGCGACGCTATCCGGCCTGCCGGCGGGGCGGCGGGGCCGGCGGCAAAGCTTCCGGTCGGCCTGGTGGATGAACGTCGCCATCTGGCCCAGGCGCTGGAGCATCGTGGTGGACACTGTCGGCGTAGACCTGGATCAGCGTCCAGTTGCCCGACGGTGGTGCAGTGGCATCATGGGAGCATGGACACGGCTTCGAGCGACTACCCACCGCCCACGCATGGAGGTGGATATGCGCTGCGCAGCGTGGTAGTCATCGGCGATCTCGACACCTTGCGAGGTCCCTTGCACGGCAAGGTACGGCTGCCGTTGCACCTCGACGCTTCGACGCGGCAGGTGTTCGACCTCGATGATTCCTATTCCCGAGAGCTGATGTATCGAGTGGTACTCCTCGAGGCGGGCTGCGTGGAGGACCTGGCGAGGTGGCTGGAGCGGGTTGTCCTGGTGAGGTCTTGGCCGGAGCTATACCTGCCCTCCGTAGTGCGGGCTGCGTGGGAGGACCGCCATCCTGAGTTGCGTCGGCAGGGCGCCGGTCCGCACGTGCCCAAGCCCTGAACAGTGGGGGTCAATCCCTTCCAAGGGGATGTCGCCCGGGTTGCGCTGTCGGCGACCGGCTCTCACGGCTTTGCCCTGGCCGGAGGTAACGCCCTCGTCGTTCACGGCCTGCTCGAACGGCCGACGATGGATGTCGACTTGTTCCCGCCCGTGCCCCTCGACGTCGGTCCCGTTCTTCACATCGATGACGCCGTTGGCTCCAAGGTCACATCGATGACGCCGTTGGCTCCAAGGTCACTGCGATGGCCGGCCGAGGGCTCCCGCGCGACTTCGTCGACGTCGCCGCAGCCAGCGCTCGCTACACCCGGGAGGAGCTGCTTGGCCTGGC
>JBBSLT010000268.1:0-2949 GCA_038233555.1 Acidimicrobiales bacterium | reverse complement strand
CTTCACCATCCTCCGCGTCTCGTGCAACACCGCCTTCGCCCAGATGGGCGTCGATCTGGGGGCCGAGGTACTCGTGAACCAGGCTGAGGCCTTCGGCTTCAACCAGGTCCCCCCGCTCGATCTCCCCGAACCGGAGCCCTCAATCATCGGTGATGTCGCCTCCTTCGTCCAGAACACCCCGGTGCTGGCCATGACCGCCATCGGTCAGAACGCGGTACGGGCCACGCCGTTGCAGATGGCGTTGGTGGCCGGCGGCGTGGCCAACGCGGGCGTGGTCATGGCGCCTCACGTCATGGCCGAGGTGCGCAACGAAGACGGCGAGGTCATCGACACCTACGAGCCCGAGCCGTGGACCCGGGCCATGAGCGCCGAGGATGCCGCCATCCTCACCGAGGCCATGGTGGGCGTGGTGGAGGGCGGGACGGCGTCGCGCCTGGCCGTGCCCGGATCCACCACGGCCGGCAAGACCGGCACGGCCCAGCTCGGCAACGGTCTCTCCCACGCCTGGATCGTCGGCTTCGCCCCGGCCGAGGCGCCACGGGTGGCCGTGGCCGTGATCGTCGAGGCGCAGCCAGGCGCCAGCGAGCAGACCGGGGGCCGAGTCGCTGCCCCTATCGCCCAGGCCGTGCTCGGCGCCGCCCTCGAGGCGACGGGATGAGCCGCGCCAGCGTCACCCCCCAGCTCGCCCGCCCAGAAAACCGCTGAAGTAGTGACCGCCCGCACGTCTACTTCAGCAGTCTCCTAGTCTGAGAGACCATGGCCGCCGAGGAACAGCGGATATTCAACGCCCGCTACGAGCTCCACCGCCGAATCGCCCGCGGGGGCATGGCCGACGTCTTCCTCGCCCGTGACTCGCTTCTCGACCGGCCGGTGGCGGTCAAGGTCTTGTTCCCCGAGTTCGCCACCGATCCCACCTTCGTGCAGCGCTTCCGCCGGGAAGCTCAGGCCGCCGCCAACCTCAGTCACCCCAATATCGTCTCCGTCTACGACTGGGGCGAGGAGGGCGGCACGTACTTCATCGTCATGGAGTACATCGAAGGCCACAGCCTGGCCCAGACCATCAAGGACGAGGGCCGGCTGCACCCGGACCGGGCCGCCGACATCACCACCGACGTGGCCGCCGCCCTCGGCTTCGCCCACCGCAACGGCGTGGTGCATCGCGACGTCAAGCCCGGCAACGTCCTCATCTCTCCGAACGGCCAGGTCAAGGTGGCCGACTTCGGCATCGCCCGTGCCGTCTCCAACCAGGAGAACCTGACCCAGGCGGGCACGGTCATGGGCACCGCCACCTACTTCTCCCCCGAACAGGCCCGCGGCGAGTCGGTCGACCCCCGCAGCGACGTCTACTCCCTCGGGGTGGTGCTCTACGAGATGATCACCGGACGCCCACCCTTCACTGGCGACAGCCCGGTGGCGGTGGCCTACAAGCACGTCCAGGAAGCGCCCCCGCCGCCCCGCTCCCACAACCCCGACATCCCTCCGGCTCTGGAGGCGGTGGTGCTCAAGGCCATGGCCAAAGACACCGCCGATCGCTACGCCTCGGCCGAGGACCTGCGGGCCGACCTGCGCCGCTTCCGGGAGGGCGCCCAGGTCCAGGCGGCCGCCTATGCGCCGCCGATGACCGACACCGCCACCCGGGCCGTGAGCACGGTGCCGGCTGCGGCAGGCGGCGCCACTCGGGCCATCCCCTACGCCCAACAGACCCGTACCATGCGCCCGCCCGAGGACCGCTACTACGAAGAGCCCCCCCGTCGCAACAACACCGCCTTCATCGTGGTGCTCGTGGCGCTGTTGGCAGTGCTGGCCGGCCTGCTCTTCCTCCTCGCCACCAGCCTCGGCCTCGACGACGATGAGCTCGGAGAGGTGGCGGTACCCAACGTCGTCAACCAAACCCAGGAGGAGGCAACGAGCGTGCTGATCGCCGACGGCCTGGAAGTCGGGCAGGTGGATACCGAGCAAAACGCCGACGTCGAGGCCGGCCTGGTCCTACGTCAGGAACCGATCGCCGGCACCATGGTTGACGAAGGCGCCCCCGTCAATCTGGTGGTGAGCAGCGGGGCGGAGCCGGTGGAGGTACCCAGGATCGAAGGACTCAGCCGCCTTGACGCAGAGGGCAGGCTGGAGCAACGCGGCCTGCGGGGGGACTTCCAGGAGCAGGCGAGCACCGAGGTCGAGGAGGGCGAGGTCATCTCCTCACAACCTGCGGAGGGTGAACTGGTCGAACCCGAGTCGACCGTGGTGGTCCAGATCTCCAGCGGGCCGCCACTGGTGGCCGTGCCCTCCGTGGTGGGCTTGCAGCAGGAGGTGGCCCTCAACGCCCTGCTCGACGCCGGCTTCCGTCCCCAGGTCCGCCCCGAGGCGGCCAACGCCGTCGCCGGCACCGTGGTCGCCACCGAGCCCGGTCCCGGCACCCAGGCTCCCGAGGGCAGCAACGTCAGCGTCGTGGTGTCCTCGGGCCCTGCCCCCACGACCACTGTGCCTCCGACCACTACCACGGCCCGGCCCACCACCACCACCACGGCCAGGTCCACAACCACCACCACTGCCGATCCCGACGACGAATGAGCCCAGAGGCCATGGTCCGGCGGACCATGGCGCAACTGGATGGCGTCGCCCGCCGCTATCCCGTCGAGACATGGCTGACGCTCGCGCTGGTGGCCTCGGCGGTGGTGTTCACCTTCGCCCAGCTCCAGCCTCACCTCCTCTTCGCCGATACCACCCCGACGGGCGGCGACATGGGCGCCCACGTGTGGGGTCCGGCGTATCTTCGCGATCACCTGCTCTCCCAGGGCCGACTCACCGGCTGGGCGCCCGACTGGTATGCGGGCTTCCCCGCCTTTCACTTCTACATGGTGGTTCCCAGCCTGCTCATCGTCGTCCTCGACGTGGTGCTGCCCTACGGCGTGGCCTTCAAGCTGATCAGCGTCTCGGGGCTGGTCACCTTGCCCG
>JBBSLT010000267.1:0-2970 GCA_038233555.1 Acidimicrobiales bacterium | reverse complement strand
CCGAACTTGGGCTCGGGATCGTCGACGGTGTGGCCCCCCACCGTGACGAACCCGCATTCGGCCGCCACCTCGGCGGCGCCGGCCAGGACGTCGCCCAGCAGCTCGATGGGCAGCTCGTCGACGTTCCAGCCCACCAGGTTGAGCGCCAGCAGGGGGCGCCCGCCCATGGCGTAGACGTCGGAGACGGAGTTGGCGGCGGCGATGCGACCCCACGTGCGGGCGTCGTCGACCACCGGGGTGATGAAGTCGGCGGTGACCACCAGCGCTCGATCAGCGTCGATGCGCCACACGGCGGCGTCGTCGCCGGTGGCGGAGCCGACCAACAGGTCGGGGTGGGTGACGGGAGTGAGGCGGCGCAGCACCTGCGCCAGCTCGCCGGGGGCGAGCTTGCAGGCTCAACCGGCACCGTGGCTGAACTGGGTCAGCCGGCGGGGGGGTGGTGGAGCAGCCATGCCCGGCCGACTCTACTGGCGGGATGGGTGATGACTGGGTGGTGGAACGGGCGAGCGGGCCGGCGGCGGAGTTCCACGGGCGAGAGCTGGTCGGGCCGGTCGAGCGTACGGCCTCGGTGTTCACCGTCGACCGGCCGGCGCTGGTCCTCGGGAGCACCCAACCCGACTCCCACGTCGACCGGGCGGCACTGGCCGCCGCCGGCGTCGACCTGGTGCGGCGCCGGAGTGGAGGAGGAGCGGTACTGGTCGTTCCCGACGGCTCCCTGTGGGTGGATGTGGTGATGCCCCGAGGCGACGAGCGTTGGGATGACGATGTCGCCCGGGCCACGCACTGGCTGGGAGCGACATGGCGAAGGGCACTGGGCGATCTCGGCGTCTTGGCCACCGTCCACCTCGGCCCCCTCGCCGCCACCCACTGGTCGCCGCGGGTCTGCTTCGCCGGCCTCGGCCCGGGCGAGGTCAGCGTCGAGGGGCGCAAGCTGGTGGGCATCTCGCAGCGCCGGACCCGGGCCGGGGCCCGCTTCCAGTGCGTGATGCACCTGCGCTGGGACGTCGGTGCCCTCCTCGGTCTCCTCGCCCTCGATGACCACGACCGGGCCCGAGCGACGGCGGAGCTGGCTGGCTTGGCCACGGGACTCGACCGCCCGCCGGCCGAGGTGGTGGACGCGTTGGTCGCCCGTCTTCCCCGCCCTTGAGGACCTCGGTGGGGGAAAGTGGGGAAAAAGGGGGTTGACGGGAGGGTAGGTGGGGCATAAGGTCGGTCATGTCCCCACAAGCCCCCGATGATGGAGAGACCAAGCCGTGTTTCTCGGAGCGCACGACCGCTCCCTCGATCCGAAGGGGCGGGTGGTTCTGCCCGCAGACCATCGGGACGAGCTGGGAGAGTTCGGTTACGTCATCAAGGCGCTCGACACGTGCCTGGCCGTCTACAAGCCCGACGAGTTCGAGGAGGTGATGGCAGAGTTGGAGAAGTTCGCACGTGAGAGGCCCGAGCATCGGCGACTGGTTTCGGCAGTCACCTCCGGGGCCCAGCGGGTCGTCCCCGACAAGCAGGGCCGCATTCCTCTCCCCGCCGACCTGCGGGCCTATGCAGGTCTCGAGAGTGACGTCAGGATCATCGGTGGCGGCACGCGGATCGAGATTTGGGACTCCGCCCAGTGGCACCAAGCCCATCCCGAAGCCCACGCCGAGGTGTTCGAGGTCGCCGATGCCCGCCTCGCCGCCATCGGTCTCTGAGCCCGACCGATCAACCGACCCGACCACCAGGAGAGAGGAGAAGTCGAGACCGAAGCGAGCAACGGCGGCCCGGGGAGGTCGTCGCTCATCTGCAGTCCTCCGACCGGCGAGATGGACAGCCCCTACTCCGCCCGCTGCCATCAAGGTCGATCGGGGAGACATCCCGACGGGCGTCGCCGGTCGGGGGGCTGCAGATGAGCGAACCCTCCTTCCACCACCTCCCGGTGATGATGCACGACGTCGTCGACCTGTTCGGCCCTGTTCCCCCTGGGGTCGTGGTCGATGCCACCGTCGGCGGCGGCGGCCACGCCGAGGCGCTGTTGAGGGCCCATCCCCACCTCTCGGTGGTGGGTCTCGACCGTGACCTCGATGCCGTGGCCGCAGCCGCCGAGAGGCTGTCGCCGTTCCTCGAGCGGGCGCAGGTCCGCCACGCCCGCTTCGACCGTCTCGCCACCGTGATGTCCGACCTCGATCTCCGAAGCGTCAGTGGCGTGCTCTTCGACCTCGGCGTCAGCTCGCCCCAGCTCGACCGGCCCGAGCGGGGCTTCAGCCACCGCCGAGAAGGTCCGCTCGACATGCGTATGGATGCCGGCGCCACCAGCGAGTCGAAGACCGCGGCGGAGTTGGTCAACGAAGCGCCGGAGGCCGATCTGGCCCACATCTTGTTGCGCTACGGCGACGAGCGCTTCGCCGGTCGCATCGCCCGGGCCATCGTCACCGCCCGGCCGGTCGCCACCACCACCGAGCTGGCCGAGCTGGTGCGCAACGCCATCCCTGCTCCCGCCCGGCGCCGTGGACGCCACCCCGCCACCCGGACCTTCCAAGCGCTGCGCATCGCCGTGAACGCCGAGCTCGACATCCTGGCCGACGCCCTCGACGGGGCCATCGCGGCGCTCGTTCCCGGCGGGCGCGGCGCGGCGCTGGCCTACCACTCGGGCGAGGACCGCATCGTCAAGGCCCGCTTCCGCCAGGCCGCCACCGGCGGGTGCGCCTGTCCCCCGCAACTGCCGTGCGGTTGCGGCGCCGTTCCCAGCGTGCGCCTCGTGCGCGGCGTCGCCCGTGCCCCTGGCGCCGACGAGGTGGCGTCCAACCCCCGATCCGCCAGCGCCCGGCTGCGCGCCGTCGAGAAGCTCGAGACCGATCCCCTCCGAGGTGGCCCATGAGTCCGGTTCCTGCCCCTGCCCGTCTCCCCGTCCCCGCCCCGGTCCGCCCGCGACGAGCGGTCCCGGGCTCGGTGCCCGAACATCTGCGTCCCAGCGCCCCCAGGCCTCGCCTGCGACTG
>JBBSLT010000266.1:0-3060 GCA_038233555.1 Acidimicrobiales bacterium | reverse complement strand
CTGCACGACGGAAGCGACGTGGACGCCTTCGTCGCCGCCGTGCGGGACCTGCCCGGGGCCGACTCGCTGGAGATCCAGGTCGGCTCCGAGGCCGCCAAGGTGCAGCGGGAGGCGGAGCAGGCGACTGGGGTCGAGGCCGCCGCCCTGGTGGCCTTCGCCGCCATCGCCGCCGTCGCCGGCCTGCTGATCGTCGGCCAGGCCCTGTCCCGCCAGGTGCAGGCCGAGGCGGCCGAGCACCCGACGCTGCTGGCTCTGGGCATGACCCGGAGCCAGGTGGTGCTCGCCGCCGTGGTGCGGGCCGGAGCGGTGGCGCTGCCCGGCGCCGTCCTCGCCATCGCCGTGGCCGTGGCCGCCTCCCCGCTGGCGCCCATCGGCCTCGCCCGCCGGGCCGAGATCGACCCGGGCGTCGACGTTGACTGGCCCGTGCTCCTCGCCGGCGGGTTGGCGGTGGCCGTCGTCGTCCTGGCCCGAGCCGCGCTCGCCGCCTGGCGGCCCGCGGTTGAACTCAGGAGGCCGGACGAGCGGCGCCCGTCCCGGGTGGTCGAGGGCCTCACCGTCGCCGGTGCTCCCTTCCCCGCACTGACCGGCGTGGCCATGGCCTTGGACGGGACCAGCCGGGGTGGTCGGGGGCTCCTTCGCAGCGCCCTGGTCGGCACCCTGGCCGCGGTTGCCCTCACCGCCGCCGCCCTCACCTTCGGCGCCAGCCTCGCCCGGCTGGTGGCGGTCCCTGAGCTGCAGGGTTGGGGCTGGGACGTGGTCGTAGGCAACCTCAACGCCGAGGAGGACCTGAGCGTCGAAGGTGGTCGGCGCCTAGCCATGAGCCCCTTCGTCGAGGGTTTCAGCGCCGTCAGCGAGTCCCTGGAACCCCTCACCATCGACGGGCTCGACATCGACGTCGCCGGCGTCGACCTGGTGGCGGGAAGCGTCTTCTCCCCCGTGACCGAAGGGCGTGCGCCGGCCGGGCCCGGCGAGGTGGTGCTCGGAGGACGGACGATGCAGCGCCTGGGACTCCGGGTCGGTGATTCGGTGGAGGCCGACTTCGGGGGGACGGCCACCTCGCTGACAGTGGTGGGCCGGGCCGTGCTCAACCGGGGGATGCAGTTCGCCTTCACCCTCGACGAGGGGGCGGTGCTCAGCCTCGAGGAGCTGCGCCGTTTGCGACCCGACACCCCGGCCACCCACTTCCTGGTCGACTACGCCGACGGGGTCGACCCGGACGAGGCCTTCGCTGCCCTCCAGGCCGAGTGGGGCAAGACCGTGCTGCGGGCCCAGCCCCCGGTGGAGGTGGAGAACCTGCGCCGGGTGGCCGGCCTGCCCCTGGCGCTGGCCGGACTGGTGGTGGCGCTGGCGGTGGCGACCCTGGCCCACGCCCTGGTGACGTCGGTGCGACGGCGACAGGCCGACCTGGCCGTGCTGAAGACGATCGGCTTCCTCCGCCGCGACGTCGTGAGCGCGGTCGGCGCCCAGGCGACCACCCTGGTGGTGGTCGCCTTGGTCGTCGGGTTGCCGCTGGGCCTAGCTGCCGGACGCTGGGCCTGGCGCGTCGTCGCCGAAGGTGTCGGCGCTCCTGGTGCGGTGACACCGGTGCTGGCCATGGTGCTCATCGTCGCCGCCACCGTCGCCCTGGCCAACCTGGTCGCCGTCTTTCCCGCCCGAGCCGCCGCCCGAATCCGCCCCGCCGTAGCGCTGAGGGCCGAGTGATGAGCGCACCCACCTCCGTACTTTGTCGTCTGGACAGTGAGGGGCACTGCTCAGCCGACAAAGAACGCCGGGGTCGGCCGTGAGCGCGGTGTGGGCCTGCGCCCGCTCGGAGCTGCGGCAGCGCTGGAAGGCGACGGTGGTGTTGGCCGTGCTGGTCGGCATGGTGGGTGGCGTGGCCATGTTCGGCGTGGTCGGCTACCGGCGGACGTCGTCGGCCCTCGACCGCTTCCTCGCCTTCACCCGGCCCGTCGACGCCTTCGTCTACGGCGAGGATCTCGACCTGACCGCCGTCGAGGCCCTGCCCCAGGTGGTCGACGCCGACACCGGCGCCTACTTCCTGATGGCCCCAAGCGGCCCCTCGGGAGAGCCCGACCTCGACCTCGGCATCAACCCCTTCTCCTCGGGTCGGGGCCGGCTGCTGAGGTCAATGGACCGCCCCCTCGTGGTGACCGGCCGCCTGCCCGACCCCACCCAGGCCGCGGAGGTCGTCGTCAACGAGGTGTTGGCCGAGGCTCGGGGTCTGGGGCCCGGCGACTCCTTGGTCATGTGGGGCTACGCCGCCGACCAGTTCTTCGAGCTGTTGGAGGGGGATGCGGCGTTCGGGAAGCTCCAGCCTGGCGGTCCCCGCCTCGACCTGAGGGTCACCGGCGTGGTTCGCCACCCCCGCGACGTGACGCCCTATGCCAGCGACGACGAGGTCGTCTACCTCTCCAAGCAGAATCTCTTCTTGACCCCGGCGTTCCACCAGCGCCACGTCGACGAGATCGCCAACTTCAACCAGATCACCGGGGAAGCGCTCGGCGTTCGGCTGGCGGGCGGGAAGGCCGACGTGGTCGCCTTCAAAGAGGCGGTCCGTGGCTTGCCCGGCGGCACCTCGTCCGAGGTCGATCGGGACACCAGCGCCTACCAGGCGCTCGAAGCCGGCCAGCGGGCCATCGACCTCCAAGCACTTGCCCTGCTCGTCTTCGCCGCCCTGGTGGCGGTGGCCGGTGCGGCTGTCGCGGGCCAGAGCCTGAACCGCCAGGTGCAACTGGCGGCGGCCGACCATCCCGCCCTGGCCGCCTTGGGCATGACCCCCCACCAGCTCGTCGCCGTGCTGGCGGTGCCGGCCCTGGTGGTCGCCGTAGCCGGCGTTGCCCTGGCGGTGGCGCTGGCCGTGGCGCTGTCACCGCTGGCGCCCATCGGCGTCGCCGAGGCCGCCGAGGTGGCTCCCGGCCTCGCCGTCAACCTTCCGGTCCTCGCCTTGGGTGGGTTGACCATCCTCGTTGCCGTGGTTGCCCGTACTGCCCTGCCCGCCTGGCGGGCTTCGCTCATCCCGGCCGGGACCGCCTCGTGGTCACCCACCGCCTCCCGGCGCCG
>JBBSLT010000265.1:0-3077 GCA_038233555.1 Acidimicrobiales bacterium | reverse complement strand
GGCACCCCTCGAGACCCGGGCGGCGACCGTGCTGGTGGTGGGCATCGGCAACGCCACCACGGCTGACGACCCACTGGCCGCCGAGGTGGCCGCCCTCGGGGTGGGCGGGGTGCTCATGCTCGGTGCGAACGTGGTCGATGGCGCTCAGGTCCGGGCCCTCATCGACGGTCTGCGCCGGCAGTCGCCTCACGGCCTCCTGGTCAGCGTCGACGAGGAGGGGGGACGGGTGTCGCGGCTGCGTCCCATCATCGGGCCCACGCCCACCGCTCGCACCCTAGGCCAACGGCCGCTGGCCGAGATCACCGCTGTCGCCGCGGAGCGGGGGGCCGCCTTGGGCGATCTCGGCTTCGACTTGATCCTCGCCCCCGTGGTCGACGCCGACGGCGGAGCCGGCGGGGCTGCCATCGGCGACCGGTCCTTTGCGGCCACGCCTGCCCAGGCCGGTGCTCGGGCCGCCGCGTTCGCCGAGGGGCTCGCCCGGGCTGGAGTAATGGCCGTGGCCAAGCACTTCCCCGGCCAGGGTGAGCTGGCCGACAGCCATGATGGGCCCGTCGTGTTCGAGTCGCCCCTCGACGAGGTGGAGGGCGCTGCGGCCTCCGGGTTCCGGCCGGTCCTGGAGGAGGGCGTGGGAGCGGTGATGATGTCCCACGTCACCTTCCCGTCCCTCGGGCCGCTGCCCGCCAGCATGGAGCCCGCCGCCTACCGGCTCCTGCGGTCCTTGGGCTTTGACGGCGTCGCCCTCACCGACGCCGTGAACATGTCCGCCATCGGCGGGCAGTGGTCACCTCCCGAGGCAACCGTGATGGTGCTGGCGGCTGGTGGCGACCTCGTGCTGGCCACCCCCGGCGGGCAAGCCCTCGCCATGCGCGACGCCGTGGTCGCCGCCGTCGCCGATGGCCGGCTGCCCGAGGCCCGACTCGACGAGGCCGTGGGCCGGGTGCTGGAGCTCCGGGGCGAAGACCCGGCGACCATGGTCTGCGGCTGAGGCGAGCGTCTCACCGATCTCCGTGAGCGTTACCGGTTCGAAGTCCAAGGAGCGACTCGCGGTGCCGCCAACCAGCTCGTCCTGGCCTTCGAACAGGCGGTGCTGACGGATCGATCAGTGAAGGTCGGCGAAGAAGCGGGTGACGACATCGGTGGCCTCGACCGCCTCGTTGCCCTCGCCGAGCCCGTGGCCGAACCAGACGTGGCCTCCGCCCTCCACTCGCACCAGGCGCACAGCGGTGGCCTCCTGGCAGCCCTCCCAGGCGGTGGTGGTGACGGCTCCTCCGGCGGAGGTGACCGGCGGGGCTGAGCAGCCATCGAGGTCGGCCCACTCCTCGGCCACCTCGGTGGCGGAGCGGTACGGGAGGATGCCCTCGAGATCGGGAAGGTTGGGCAACCCTCCTTCGAAGGGGACGAGGGGGTCCTCGCTCCCCCGAAGCTCCAGCACCGACACCGGCCGCCCAGGGTCACACTCCTCCACCATGACCGACCCGGCCACCGAGGCGATGGCCCTGACCTGGTCCGCTCGCTCGCAGGCGAAGCGGTACGCCATCATGGCGCCGTTGGAGATGCCGGCCATGAACACCCGGGCGGGATCGATCGGATGCTCGGCGGCGAGCTCGTCGATGAGTTGGCTGAGGAAGCTCATGTCGTCGACGCCACGTTTCGGAGCCGAGCCGCAGCAGCGGCCTGCGTTCCAGGCCAGCCCCGTCGCTTCGGGGTAGGCCACCACGAAGTTGCCCACCGCCGCCGCCTCATCGAACTGCGTCGTCTCCACGAAGCTGTCCACGCTGTTGCCCCCGCCGTGGAGGGCGACCAGCAGGGGAACCGGGTGGCTGCGGTCAAGCGTGGTGGGCACGAACAGTCGGTAGCGGCGCGGCATCCCGTCGACGTCGATCTCATGGTGCCGCACCGCGGCCGCCGGCGGTGGCGAGGCCCCGCCGCCGCCCGTCTGCCCACCGCAGGCGGTCGCCGCCAGGGCTAGGGCCACCGACACGGCCACCATCCGGCGTCGCACCCCCTCAGGCTTGTCGGATGCCGCAAGATCCGCAAGCGGGTATCCGGCCTCCCCTCGTCGAGCCGCTCTCGTGCCGTCATTCCAACAACAGCGGCGGCGACAACCCCCTCGGCGGATGGCTCGTCAGCACCCGCCCGTCGGGGGTGGTGACCACCACGGTGGCGTCGGCCAAGAGCTTGACGTGCCACCCGGGTTGGTGGACCAGGTGGTGATGGCGCGTACACCCCAAGAAGATGTTGGACAGGTTGGTCTCGCCGCCCTCGGACCAGAACGTGACGTGATGACCCTCGCACCAGCGGCTGGGTCGGTCGCACCCCGGGAAGCGGCAGTGCTCGTCTCTGATCACCAGCGCCGCCCACAAGGCGGTGGGGATGGTGCGGGTGGAGCGGCCGAAGTCGAGGATGGATGACCGCCCTTCGGTCACCACCCGGTGCACCTGGGCGTCGCAGAGGATGCGCTCGATGGTGGCGGCATCGAGGTAGGGGCCGTCGAGCACCCGGGCGGAGCCGGTGGCCCGGTGCTCCACCTCCTCCAGGTCGACCACCACGTTGACGTGGGGCCGGTGGCGTCGGGCCGGGCTCTGGCCGTGGTGGTCGAGGAACCACCGGTACAGGTCGACCAGCGCATCGGCCCGGCGCTGGGAGGCAGGGCGAGGCGGCTCTCCCTCCACGTCGTCGCTGGCCGCCTGGCGCAGCGCCGCCTCCAGGATCTCGCCACCCTCGGCGTCGAGATTGCCCTTCAGCTCCCGGCGGCCGTCCATGATCCGCGAGCAGTGCAGCGAGCGGGCGGGATCGGGGGCCTCGGGGGGATCGAGGAGGGCCTCGGCGCCGAGGCGCCAGTGACGCATAGCCGCCGCCGTCTCGTTGACCGTCAGCGGGGCCAGCAGGGGGACGAGGTCCTCCTCCACCTCGGCCAGTTGCCCGACGGTGGCATCGGACACGTTGGCCACCACCGCTTGGACCTGGCTCGACGACAGGGCGCCCTCGGTCCAGGCCCGGGAGGTGCAGGGAAGGGACCGCAGGCGCCGGGCCCGGGCCACACACGCCGAGGCCTCCCGGGAGCTGCGCTTGGTGGC
>JBBSLT010000264.1:0-3081 GCA_038233555.1 Acidimicrobiales bacterium | reverse complement strand
GAACGGCCCGCACGACGAGATGGACCGTCGGGCGATCGCCTGCTTCGATCAGGCGCTGGCAGACGTCGGCCTTGCCGACGACGAGCGGCTCCGCCAGGTGCTGCACGACTACTTCGCGTGGGCGACCTCGACGACGATGTCCCGCTATCACCGATCCGCAGACGATGTCCCGGACGGTCTGGACATACCGCACTGGTCGTGGTCCGGACTGGTCAGCACGCCGTAGCGGGATCCGTTGCGGGACGATCTTGCTCCTGACGCGACGTGAGGTCCTAGCGTGACGAGCATGACCAGCACCGACCCGCGACAGTGGGGCATCGGCGACGTCGCCCGACGTACCGGCGTCACCGAGCGCACCTTGCGCTACTACGAGGAGCTCGGCCTCCTGGCTCCGGCGCGCGACGCCGGCGGCCGACGCCGATACGACCGCGGCACCCTCGACCGGCTCTACCGGGTTCGGCTGCTCCGCGAGCTGGGCACGCCCGTGGCCGACGTCGACCCCGACGCAGACGACCTGCGAGAGTTGACCGGCCGACACCGGGCCAACCTCGACACCCGGCTGGCCGACCTCGCCCGGGTGCGGGAACGGGTCCGGGCCGTCGACGACCGGCTCCTGGACGGTGACCGCCCCAGCGACGAGGCCCTGCTCGACCTGCTGTCGGGTCTGCCGGCCGACGAGCCCGCGTTGACCCGGCGGATCACGTTGCTTGTGTACCGCGACATCGCGGCCGGGCACGCCTACCTCGTCGATGTCTTGGGACTGGCGCCTGGACCGATCAGCTACGACGGAGACCGGGCGGTGCACGGCGAGGTCCACGCGGGCGACGGCGTGGTCTGGCTGCACCGCGAGGCCCCCGAGCACCGGATGGTCTCGCCCCTCACCACCGGCACGGTCACCGCCTCGCTCGCCGTCCTCGTCGACGACGTCGACGCCCACCACGCTCGCGTTGCCGCGACCGGTGCCGCGATCGACTACGAGCCGACCAACATGCCCTACGGCTTCCGCGAGTACAGCGTGCGCGACCTTGAGGGGCACCTCTGGTCGTTCCAGACACCACTCCCCGAGCTAGACGAACAGGGGGCCCCATGACCGAGCTGATTCCCTACCTCTGCGTCGCCGACGCCCGAGCCGCCATCGAGTGGTACGTCGCCGCGTTGGGCGCCGAGGTCACCTACGAGCCGATCGTCATGGACGACGGCCGGGTCGGCCACTGCGAGCTGGCGATCGGCGAGGCGCGCTGGATGATGTCTGACCAGTTCGACTCGGCTGGGGTAGCCGCTCCCGACCCGACCCGCGGGTCGGCGGTCTCACTGCATCTCACGGTCACCGACGTTGACGCGGCCGCCGCCCGCGTCGTCGCGACCGGGACATCGATGGCGCGCGGCCCCGAGGACAGTCCGCCAGCCGGGCGGGTGGCGGTCTTCGTCGACCCGTTCGGCCACCGCTGGTTCCTGAACCATCCGGCCCAGCGCTGACTCAGGGCCGCTCGACCAGACGAGTCGGACCCCGGCCGTCCAGACCCACCGGCGACCACGAGCAGAGGGCCAGGTCAACTGTCCGCCGAGTTCGTCCACCATCCCCCTCGGAATCGTCGCAAGCGGTTCGCCTGTGGGACGCCCTGGCTCGGCGCGGTTGGTTCGGCTCAACCGGTGGTGAGCACGCGCATCTGGTTCGACTCCCCCGCTCGCCGGTCAAAGGTCACGGTGTGGTCGCAGCCAGCCACGCGACCGAGATTGGCGATAAGGGCATCAGCGAAGTCGAGCCCCGCTCGACTTGCGCCGAGTGCGGCTCGAACGACGGACTCCTGATCGACCCTGAGCTCCCGGGCATCGAGGAGACCCTCGACCAGGTCAGCACAACGCGCAGTGCTGATCTTGTAGGCGCGTCGCAAGACCCAGTAGAGCTCGACGACGGTGACAAGGCTGAGAAACCCCGGGTCGTGCTCTTTCAGCGCGTCGATCACCCTCGAAGCTGTTGCCGACTGGGCCGGCTCGTCCTGGACCAGGTACCGGACGATGACGTTGGTGTCGAGTCCGATCACGGGGAAGATTCCGCGGCGCCAGCAGCGATGGCCTCGTCCATGTCCTCGAGCGTGACAAGTCCGGATGGCTGCGGCACGACTCCCTTGAGGTCCTGGATCGACGCTGCCTGCACGTGGATCTCGTACACCCCGGAGTCGGTGGCCACGAAGGCAAGCCGCGACCCGGGCCGCAGACCGAGCTTGCTACGCACATCGACAGGGATGGTGACCTGGCCCTTGCTGGTGACCGTGGCAGACGACATCCGCTCCTCCTTACGCCTCGTAAGGGAAGGGTATCCGACGCCACGCCGTGTCGCTCAGCGATCCGCTGGTGACACCGGAATTGCAGCTGTGTCAGTCTGTACGGGTCGAGTCGAGCGGGAGGAGGTGCGACACACGTGACGACGACCGTCTCCGCGCCTCCCGGAGCTGACTGACCGAGCGCAGCCTCGGGTGGCGCCGCCCGAAAGGTGGCCCCATGGCCGTACGTATCAAGAACATTGCCTTCGACTGCGCCGATCCCTACCGCCTGGCTAAGTTCTGGCCGCAGCTGACAGGGTTCGTTGAGGACCCCGGCAACGGCAACGCTCCCGAAGACCAGAGGCTCTGCTGCTATCGCCGGACCGTTCGCTGGCGCCGCTCATTGCCGTACCGGAGGCGAAACAAGACAAGAATCGTGTGCACCTCGATCTTGTGCCGCTCGCGAGCCGACGCGACGAGGAGGTAGCCGAACTGCTTGGCGTGGGTGCGCGTGTGGTCGCCGACAGGGCGTCTGCCGGACGGTGCCGGCTGGATGGTGCTCGCCGACCCCGAGGGCAACGAGTTCTGTGTCGAGCGAAGTGACGTCGAGCGTAGGTCTTCGCTCCAGCAACCCGCTCGGACGAACGACGGCCCCAGCTCTACGCGGCTTCGGCCTGCCATCGTGCTGCGCGTTGACGAGGATGCCTGCCAGGTTCTCGGGGAGGCGCAGCCGCGCCTCGTCGGGTACGCGCCGATGTTCCCGTCGCCGCGAACAGAACGGGTGTTACCCGGTCACCTGGTGGCGATCGCATCCGCACCG
>JBBSLT010000263.1:0-3088 GCA_038233555.1 Acidimicrobiales bacterium | reverse complement strand
GACGAAGTCGGCCTGGGCAAGACCATCTCCGCCGGTCTGGCCCTTCGTCGCCTGCTGCTGGCTGGCGACGTGGAGAGGGTCCTGGTGCTAGCTCCCGCCAACGTCTGTCGCCAGTGGCAGGACGAGCTGTTCGAGAAGTTCGGCCTGTGGGTGCCCCGCTACGAGGCGGGCCACCTCCACGGTGCCCATCATGACGACGTCCGTGCCGTTCCTTCAGGCACCAACCCCTACGAGACGGAGCCGGTGCTGTTGGTTTCGAGCCACCTGGCTCGGCGGCCGGCACATGTCCGAGCGATCCTGGCTGCCCCTCGCCTCGACCTGTTGGTGGTCGATGACCGTCGCCAACTGCGTCGATCACCAGCTGCGCGACGTGCTCAGCCGGGCTGCGGTCACCAGGGCTTTCGATCTCTGCAGATGGCGACAGCGGCTGGAAGCGTGCTCTGTACCGGCTCTCGGCGTCGAGAAGGGTCCGCAGGCGTCGCCAGGTTGTGTCCAACAGCGCCCTCGCCGCCCAAGGCTGGGTGGTACCGGCCAGCGCCCGAATCTGCTCGTAGGCGATAGAGACGACGTCCTGGGCCAGCTCGTTCTCATTGGCCCAGCACCTGGCGTCCGCCTCACGCACGTAGCGAACTCGGCGGCTCAACCTCACCAGGCCAGGCATGATCACCTGCAGCACCGTCTGTTGAGCGAAGTTGTCGGCGCCGGCGAGGCGCAGCAGCGCAGTGAGGGCGGGCCCACCCTCATCGCCGCCTTGGCGGCACATAAGCCACAGGTCGTGACCGGAGCACGCACCCTCCAGGACGGGCTCCTCGCTCGACCAGCGTCGCAGCGCGGCCCGCCCTCTCGAGCTAGCGGCCACCCGGCGCCAGTCGGCGTCGAGGGCCGACCACACACGGATCCGCCTGTCCCTTCTCTTCGATCTCATAGGCGGCAGGCTGAACCACGCCGGTTGGTCGCGCGGTTGGTTTTTCGGTTGGTCGGCGAAGATTCTTTTCGCGACCGGAAAACCAACCGGAAAACCAACCGGAAAACCAACCGCGGCGCTCGGCGGCCCCTGGTTGCACCCGGACCGCGACCGGAAAACCAACCGGTGAGGCCCCTCGACGTTCCGCTGCGTTACCCGGCTACATCCCGTCAGCTCACGGCGGCGGATAGCGGGGGAGTCAGCAGGTGTCGAGCATCTTGAACCGCCCTGGGATCCGTGGACACTCCTGACCTTGGAAACGAGGATGGAGTCATGGGATCAACAGAGCAATCCCCGTCGCAGCGCAGGTACCCCCCTGAGCTCAAGGAACGGGCAGTACGGATGGTGTTCGAGGTGAGGGCCGAGACGGGCCAGAAAGGCGGGGCCGTGCAGCGGGTGGCCGGCCAGCTCGGCATCGGCCTCGAGTCGCTGCGGTCCTGGGTCAACCAGGCCGAGGTCGACGGCGGCCACCGCCCGGGCACGACCACCGCCGATGCCGCTCGCATCCGAGAGCTCGAGCAGCAGAACCGGGAGCTGCGCCGGGCCAATGAGATCCTGCGCTCGGCCGCAGTTTTCTTCGCGGGGGAGCTCGACCCCCGACCGAGGCGGTAGTGGCCTACATCGATTCGCATCGTGATCGTTTCGGGGTCGAGCCGATTCTCCACGCCCTGGAGATCGCCCCATCCACCTACTACTGCTCCAAGGCCCGGCCGCCATCGAAGCGGGCGATCTCCGACGCCGCCCTCAAGCCGAGGATCCTCAAGCTCTGGAAGGACAACTACGAGGTCTACGGCGTCCGCAAGGTCACGAAGCAACTGCGACGGGAGGGGGTGAGGGTCGGCCGGGACCAGGTCGGGCGGCTCATGGCCGAGCTCGGCATCGCCGGCCTGGTCAGGGGGAAGGCGAAGCGCACCACCAAAGCCGATCCCTCCGCCGTCCGTGCTCCTGACCTGGTCAAACGCC
Source organism: Acidimicrobiales bacterium (assembly GCA_038233555.1). Taxonomy (GTDB): domain Bacteria; phylum Actinomycetota; class Acidimicrobiia; order Acidimicrobiales; family CADCSY01; genus JADDRA01. The sequence continues at coordinate 1,161 of JBBSLT010000263.1, read as the reverse complement.
ACTTCACGGCCACCGAGCCGAACCGCCTGTGGCTGTCGGACTTCACTTACGCCCCCACCTGGTCGGGCACCGTCTACGTGGCCTTCATCATCGACGCCTTCTCCCGGGCCATCGTGGGCTGGAAGGCGGCCACCACGATGCGCACCGACCTGGTGCTCGACGCCCTGGAGATGGCTATCTGGGCTCGGGGCAGGGACTTGAAGGGCCTGGTGGCGCACTCCGACGCCGGCAGCCAGTACACGGCGCTGCGCTACACCGAGCGTCTGGCCGAGATCGGCGCGGCACCCTCCATCGGCACGGTCGGAGACAGTTACGACTGCGATGATGCAGGTGTTGGTGTTCCGGTCGGTCTGACCCTTGCTATGACCGACCGTCGTGTCCTTGCGTTGACCTGTCGGCCGGCCGGGACACCAACTTCTGTGGCTTGCTGACCGGGCGAGCAGTGACCTCATAGGAGCCTGTTCAGACCAGACCCCTCGCAGTCCTGTCCGCCCGCCCGATCAGCCGGCCAACCATCGATCTGTGAGGAGATCAACAGTCATGGCCAGCATCGCGCTTGTCCGTTCCGATGTCATCGTCGGCGTCGACACGCACAAAGACCAACACGTCGCCGTCGCCCTCGACGGGCTCGGAGGCCGTCTCGGCGAGCTCTTCGTGCCCGCCACCGCGGGGGGCTACGCCACGCTGCTGGCGTGGGCCCGAGACCACGGCCGGGTGATCGCGTTCGGTGTCGAGGGAACCGGGTCCTACGGGGCCGGGCTCGCCAGCTTTCTGCGCCGCCACGCGCACAAGGTCATCGAGGTGAACCGACCGGCCCGCCAGGCCGACCGGCGCCTCGCCGGCAAGAGCGACACCATCGACGCCGAACACGCCGCCCGCGAGGTCTTGGCGGGCAACGCGACCAACGTCCCCAAGACCGCCGATGGCGCCATCGAAGCGATCCGGCTCATCAAGATCGCCCGCGACGGGGCCGTCAAGGCCCGCAGCAAGGCCATGATCACCCTCAAGGCCAGTCTCGTTACCGGTGGAGACGAACTGCGCGCCGAGCTTGAGGCGCTCACGGACCACAAGCTCGTGCTGGCCTGCGCCGAGTTCCCCGACACCCTCGACGACTCGGCCGATCCGGCCGCCGCCATGCGCTACCTGCTGGGAACTCTGGCT
>JBBSLT010000262.1:0-3127 GCA_038233555.1 Acidimicrobiales bacterium | reverse complement strand
GGGGTGGCTGATGAGGTACTGGTGATGACCTCGGCCGGGGGCCTGGTGCCCGCGCTCACCGCCGCCGAGCGCCCGGTCGCCTTGGTCCTCTCGGGCCCGGCCGGTGGAGTTGGAGCGGCGGCGTTGGTGGCGCAGGCGTGCGGGTGGCCCGACGCCATCAGCTTCGACATGGGCGGGACCAGCACCGACGTCTGCCTCATCCGAGGAGGGGCACCCGAGCCCGCGGTGCAGCGGGAGGCGGCCGGCTTGGCCGTACGCCTGCCCTCGCTCGACATCCACACCATCGGTGCCGGCGGCGGTTCGCTCGCCCGTCTCGATTCGGGTGGGGCGCTGGTCGTGGGCCCCGAGTCGGTGGGGGCGGTTCCCGGTCCGGCGTGCTACGGACGAGGCGGGACGGCGCCGACGGTGACCGACGCCGACCTCGTCCTCGGCCGCATCCCCACCGACGCCGCCCTTCCGGGGCTCGGGACCCTCGACCGCCAGGCCGCCGAGCGGGCCATGGCGGCGGCGGGTGTCGACGCCCAGGGCGTCGTGGCTGTGGTCGACGCCGGCATGGAACGGGCCCTGCGCCAGGTGTCGGTGGCTCGGGGCGTCGATCCCCGGGGCCTGGCCCTGGTGGCCTTCGGCGGGGCCGGCCCTCTCCACGCCTGCGCCCTGGCCGACGCTCTGGCCATGCCCGTGGTCATCGTCCCGGCCCGGGCCGGGGTCTTGTCGGCCCTTGGTCTGCTCGGCGCGCCCGTCCAGCACGACGTGGTGCGGTCCTGGCCTGGTCTGGGTGACCACTCCGGCCTGGTCGAGGCCCTGTCCGAGCTGGCCGAAGAGGCCCGGGCCGGTTGTGGAGAAGTATCGGCGCTCAGCGGTCAGGAGCCCTCGCCAGTCCTCGTGAGCACGTCCCTCGACTGCCGCTACGCCGGCCAGAGCCACGAGCTCACGGTGGAGTCGGTGGCGGATTTCACCGGAGAGCACCGTCGCCGCAACGGCTTCGACCGGCCGGGCGCCGCGGTCGAGGTGGTGGCCCTTCGGGCTCGTGCCACCGTCTCGGCGCCGGTCACCGGGGCGGATCTCCCTGCGCCTCCGGACCGTTGCGCCGTCGTGGGCCCCTCGGTGGTCGTTGAGGACGACTGCACCATCTGGGTGCCCGAGGGGTGGCGGGGCGATCCCGGCCCTCTCGGCTCGCTCGTGCTCACCCGGACCGGGACCAGCGGATGAGCGGCCTCGACCCCGCGTCCCTGCAGGTCATGATCTCCCGCCTCACCGGCGTCGCCGAGGAGATGGGGACGGTCCTGCGGCGCTCGGCCTCCAGTCCCAACATCAAGGAGCGAGCCGACTGCTCGGCGGCCCTGTTCACGCCGGAGGGGGAGTTGTTGGTGCAGGCCGAGCACATCCCGGTCCACCTCGGTTCCATGCCCGCCTCGGTCGCCGCCGCCATCGCCGCCTTCGGACCTCTTGGGGTGGCGGCCGGTGGACAGGTGGTGCTCAACGACCCCTTCGCCGGCGGGACCCATCTCAACGACCTCACCCTGGTGGCACCGTGTTGGGTGGACGGAACCTTGGTGGGATGGGCGGCCAACCGGGCGCATCACGCCGACGTGGGCGGGATGGTGCCGGGGTCGATCGCTCCCGGGGCCACCGAGGTGTACCAGGAGGGCCTGCGCCTGCCGCCGGTGCTGCTGACCCCCGAGGTGGTCGCCGTGCTGTGCGCCAACTCCCGCACGCCCGACGAGCGCAGGGGCGACCTCGACGCCCAGGTGGGCGCCAACCGCCGCGGCGTGGAGCGCTTCTCCGCATTCGTTGATGCTCCCCTCGACGAGGTGATCGCCTACGGGATGCGGCGGATGCAGGCCGCCCTGGCGGCTGTCCCCGACGGCTCGTGGACCTTCACCGACGTGCTCGACTCTTCCGGACCTGGTGCTGATCAGCAGCGGCCGGTCCGCATCACCCTGCAGCTGACCATCGAGGGTGACGCAGCCACCTTCGACTTCACCGGGACCGATCCCCAGGTGCGGGGCAACGTCAACGCCGTCGAAGCGGTGACGGTGAGCGCAGTCGCCTTTGCTCTACGCCACGCCGTCGACCCCACCATCCCCGCCAACGGTGGCACCATGCGTCCCGTCACCGTGGTCGCTCCGCCGGGGACGGTGGTGGCCGCCCGTGCGCCGGCGGCGGTGGGAGCCGGCAACGTGGAGGTCAGCCAGCGGGTGGCCGACGTTTGCCTCGGCGCCCTCGCCCAAGCTCTTCCCGAGAGGGTCGGGGCTGCCGGCCAGGGGACCATGAACAACCTGCTCATCGGAGGCGACGGGTGGGTCTACTACGAGACCGTCGCCGGCGGCCAGGGAGGAGGCCCGCACGGTCCGGGCATGAGCGGCGTTCACACGGCCATGACCAACACCAAGAACACCCCGGCCGAGGCGCTGGAGCGGGCCTTCCCGATGCGAGTGCTGCGCTACCGGCTCCGGCGGGGAAGCGGCGGGTCTGGTTCGGCGCCCGGCGGCGAGGGGATCGAGCGCGATCTGCTGATGCTCGAGGACGTGACCGTGAGCCTCATCACAGATCGCCGGGTTTCCCAGCCGTGGGGGCTCGCCGGCGGGTCGGCCGGTGCGGTGGGGGAGAACTGGCTGCTCCCCGGCGGCGACGAGGCCGGTGCCGAACGTCTGGCGGACAAGTGCACGGTACGGCTGGCGGCCGGCGACGTGCTGCGAATGCTCACGCCTGGCGGAGGCGGGTGGGGAACGGCCGCCATCAGGAACGATTCCTAACTAGACAGACTAGCCCACTCCTGGGCGTCACCTTCACGACGGTTGACGAAAGTTGCGGCTCGACGGGGACGGCGGCTCTCTGGAGGTGTGAGTCGCCGTACCGACCTTCGATTGGCATAGGAGAGGCCAAAAAGTAGTCGATGCTATTGACAAGCACCAACAGGGGCGGTAAGATACAAACGTATGTTGGGGACGGGAAACCTTCGGGCTGAGGTGGACAAGGTTCATAGCGACCTGGCCGCGCTGTGCTCGGCCCTTGATCCCGACTCGGTCCCCCTCTCGGAGGTCACCCCGCTGTGGGAGGCCCTCGACGCCATCGGGCGCCTGGCCGAAGGGGCCAAGTGTCGCCTGGCCCGGCGGGTGGAGGAGTC
>JBBSLT010000261.1:0-3131 GCA_038233555.1 Acidimicrobiales bacterium | reverse complement strand
CGCCGGCGACGACCCCTGCGACGACCCCTGGGTCGACCCCTGGGTCGACCATCATCGGTCGGTCGAGGTGGCCGCCACCACGCTGCTGGCCCGCATCCAGGCCGACGTGCGGGCCGACCGCCAACCTCCCGGGCCGCCGCTGCCGGGCTACGTCGACGCCCGGCCCCTGCTCGAGCCCGCCGACCGCAGCCTGCAGGTCCATTCCTGCCACGGCCGGGCCCGTCAGGTCGAGGTGCTGCGCGATGCCATCTTGCACCTGCTGGCCGACGACGAAACCCTCGAGGCCCGGGATGTGATCGTGATGTGCCCCGACATCGAGGCCTTCGCCCCCCTCATCTACGCCACCTTCGGCGCCGGCGCCGGCGCCGAGGAGGACGGCGAGGCCGGAGGCGCCGGCGGGCCGGGGGAAGGCACCGGCCGCCCCGACCTGCGGGTGCGCCTGGCCGACCGGTCGTTGCGCCAGACCAACCCCGTGCTGGGTGTGGTCTCGGAGTTGTTGACCCTGGCCGACGCCCGCCTGACCGCCTCCCAGGTCCTCGACCTGGCCGGGCGCGATCCGGTACGCCGGCGCTTCCGCCTCGACGACGACGACCTGGCCCGCATGGAGGAGTGGGTGGCGGGCACCGGCGTGCGCTGGGGCCTCGACGCCGGCCACCGGGCCCCGTTCCAGCTCGACCGGCTGGCGGCCAACACCTGGCGGGCCGGGCTCGATCGGGTGCTGCTGGGCGTGGCCATGGCCGAGGAGGACCAACGCCTGGTCGGCGGCGTGTTGCCCCTCGACGACGTCGACAGCGGCGCCATCGAGCTGGCTGGACGCTTCTCCGAGCTCCTCGACCGCCTGCATGCTTCGATCGACGCCTTGACCGGTCCCCAGTCGCCCCGGTCGTGGGCGGCGGCGCTGGCCGAGGCCGCCGACGCCCTGACCGCCACCGCCTGGGCCGACTCGTGGCCGCGGGCCCAGCTCGGCCGCCTCCTCGACGAGGTGGTCGACGAAGCCACCTTCGAGGGCTCGACCAGCACCGCCGAGCTGACCCTGGCAGAGCTACGGGCCCTGCTGGCCGACCGGCTGCGGGGGCAACCGACCAGGGCCAACTTCCGCACCGGCCACCTGACCATCTGCACGCTCGTCCCCATGCGCTCGGTGCCCCATCGGGTGGTGTGCCTCCTCGGCCTCGACGACGGTGTGTTCCCTCGCAAGACGGTGCGCGACGGCGACGATCTGATCCTCGACGACCCCTACGTCGGCGACCGCGACGCCCGCAGCGAGGACCGCCAGCTCCTCCTCGACGCCCTGCTGGCCGCCACCGACCGCCTAGTCATCACCTACGCCGGCCGCGACGAGCGCACCAACGCCGAGCGCCCGCCGGCCGTGCCCGTCGGCGAGCTGCTCGACGTCGTCGACCGGACCGTCCGCCCCGGCGCGGCCGTCGACGGTGCCGCGGTCTCGGCCCGCCACGAGGTGGTGGTGGCCCATCCGCTGCAGCCCTTCGACGCCCGCAACTTCGCCGCCGGCGCCCTCACCCCGGGACAGCCCTGGAGCTTCGACGCCGTGGCCCTGGAGGGTGCCCGAGCCCTGGGCGAGCCGCGCCGCCAGCCACCACCGTTCCTGTCGGGCCGGCTGCCGGCCGCCGCCGGCCCCGTGGTCGAGCTCGACGCCCTGGTTCGCTTCGTCCAGCATCCTGTCCGGGCGTTCCTCCGCCAACGCCTCGGCATCACCGTGGCCACCTACGACGAGGACGTGAGCGACGCCCTGCCGGTCGAGCTGGACCACCTCGAGCAGTGGGGCGTGGGTGACCGGCTCCTTGCCGCCCGCCTGGCCGGGGCCGACCTGGCCGCGTGCACCGCTGCTGAGGTGGCGAGAGGCATCCTTCCGCCCGGCGCGCTGGCCGACGCAATCCTCGAGCGCGTGACCCCGACGGTCGAGGGCCTGGTGGACGCGGCGTCGGCGCTGGAGGGAGGCGCCGGCCGCCGCTCGGTCGAGGTGAACCTGGAGCTGCCCGACGGCCGGCTGCTGGTGGGAACGGTGCCCGGGGTGGCCGACCGCCTGATGGCCACCGTCGTCTACTCGCGAGTGGGCCCCAAGCACCGCCTGGCCGCGTGGGCCCGGTTCCTGGCCCTCACCGCAGCACGGCCCGACACGGCGTTCGAGGCCGCCACTGTCGGTCGCAAGCGGGCCGGGGTCCGAGGCCGGGCCACGGTGACCGTCGCCCGCATCGCCGCCTTCGAGGGCGACCGGACAGCTCGTCGAGCCCGGGCCCTGCACCACCTCGTGCCGCTGGTGGAGCTGTTCGACCGGGGGATGTGCGAGCCCCTGCCGCTCTATTGCGCCAGCTCCGCCGCCTACGCCGCTGCTGCCGACACCGATCCCGAGGCCGCGGCCCGCAAGGCCTGGGAGTCGGAGTTCAAGTTCCCCAAGGAGGACGACGACCGCGAGCACGTGCTCGTCCTCGGTGGCACTCGCCTTGCCTTCGCCGACCTCCTCCAGGAGGCGCCCGGCGAGGACGAGTGGGGCGACGGGTGGGCCGACGACGAGACGACCCGCTTCGGGCGCTACGCCCGCCGGCTGTGGGACGGTCTCCTGCAGTGCGAGGAGCTGACCGAGACGTGAGCCCCGGCACCGGCGACTGCGACGACGGTGGCCAGGTGACGCCCTTCGACGTGTGCGGACCCTTGCCTCGGGGGGTCACGGTGCTCGAGGCCAGCGCCGGCACGGGCAAGACCTTCACCATCGCCGGCCTGGCCGCTCGCTACGTGGCCGACGGCATCCCCCTCGAGCAGCTGTTGCTGGTCACCTTCACCCGCATGGCCACCGGGGAGCTGCGCGACCGGGTCCGCCGGCGCCTGGTCAGCGCCGAGCACGGCCTGGCCCGGGCGTTGGCGGGTGTCGCTCCTCCCGCCGGCGATGACGTCCTGGCCCTGCTGACCACCGGATCTGCCGAGGAGCTGGCCACCCGTCACCGCCGCCTCGGTGCCGCCCTGGCCGACTTCGACGCCGCCACCATCGCCACCACCCACGGCTTCTGCCAGCACGTCCTCAGCGGTCTCGGCGTGGCCGGCGACGTCGACCTCGATGTCACCTTCACCGACGACCTGAGCGAGCTGCGCCAGGAGGTGGTCGACGACCTCTACAT
>JBBSLT010000260.1:0-3136 GCA_038233555.1 Acidimicrobiales bacterium | reverse complement strand
GGCGTGGACCTCCGGCCCGAAGCTGTCTTCCACCTCGATCGACCGGCCGAAGCCGGCCAGGTCGGGCACCAACAAGCTGGATCGCCGGCCCAGATAGTCGTAGGCCGCCCCCCAGTAGCGGCCCGAGGCGAACAGGCCGTGAAGCAGCACCGTCGCCGGGAGCCCGTTGCCCTCGAGTCGGTAGGCGAGGCCAGCCGTGCCTAAGGTGCCCCCAGGGGGCGCCCAGGTGATGCGCCCCGACAGGCAGGCGTTGCGACGCGCACCGACCAGCATGGCCCCACCTCCCAGAAGGGCTGCCGTCAGCATCAGGGGTCGTGATCGCACCCGGATCTGGTCCTCCTTCTCGTCGCCGTCACCACCAGGTCGCGGTCACGCTAGGCCGCCGTTCGAGGACCACGTCCGGATCCCCTATTGAGGTCGCGGTGGCGGCGGCGCTTGGTCGTGGTCTGGTTGATGGTGGCGGTGGGATTCGGCGCGCTCCTGGTCGTCGCCCGGTCCGCCGAAGGGCCCCTCGACGACCCCGACCCGGCCTACCAGCGACCGGGGCTGGTCGACCTCGGTGCACTGCCCAAGCCGGCTCCTCCGGTCACCGGCGATGTCCCCGCACCGGGGCGGGAGGCGGTGGTGTTCTTCGTTCGCCCTGACGGGCTGCAGCCACTGTGTGACGCCGTTGCCGCCGTGGACTTCGGTGGCGAGCCGGATCTGGTCGTCGTCGTCGCCGGGCCCGCCGGCTCCTGCGCCGGCGACCTTCCTGTTGTAGCCAATCCCGCCGGCAGGCTGGCCGAGGGCTATGGGCTCCGAGAGCCTGCCGACGGGGGTTCTCCGGTGGGCTATGCCGTGGTCGACGCCGCCGGCCAGATCCGCTATCGGACGCTCGACCCGGAAGTCGATGACCTCCTGAGCGAGGTCGACACCATCCTGCGTGCGGTATGAGCGAATCGTCGTCGGCACCCGCGGCACCAACGGCGACCGCTCGGAAGGTGCGGTTGTGCCTGTGGTGCGTGGTGGCCGTCATCATCGAGCTCGGTCTCTATCTGTCGTACCGCGGTCACGACGCCCGCTTCCACTGGTTCACCCACTTCTTCGTCGGCTCGGCTGTGGCCCTGCTGGTGATGAGCGCAGTGGCGCTGCACAACCGTCGTCCCGTGCCCGTTCCGCTGGTGTGGCCGGTGCTCGGTCACCTTTACGCCATGTTTCCCGACCTCCTCTTCAGCGCCGGCCACGTCGCTCACCAGCGATGGATGGACGTGTTCCTCGGCCACATCACCACCCACTTCGTTCCCGGTCGGAACCTCACCTGGTACGTGGCGTTCCTCGCCGCCACCGCCGTCTACCTTGGGGCTCTCCACCGGCTTCGATCGCGAGAACGGTAAGCGCCAGTCGTCGCATGGTTTGCGATGCCCGTGACCGTGCCCGACCATGTCTCGGTCGCCCACATCGTGCGGGCCCTCGGCTACCTCGACGATCTCGGCGAGGACCCTTTCCTGGCCCAGTCCGCCGGTGATGAGGTGCTGGCTGACGTGGTCGCCTACTGGAGGGCTCGCCAACCCGAGATCGTCCGCTCGTTCGACCCCCGTCCGTAGCTGCTCGACTGCAGTGCTCGACGCGCTGAGCGATCTTGGCACCCTGCTGGCTACCGTCGGCGATGGGCGGCTGGCTCGAGTGGACCGGAAATGGCTTGTCGGACCCAAAGGTTGATCATTGGTAGTGGTAACGAGCCTGCAAGATCACGATGTCGTCACCCTCGACGAGATAGACGAGCCGGTGCTCCTCGTCGATGCGGCGTGACCAGGCACCAGCGAGAGCGTGTCGCAGTTGCTCGGGCTTGCCGATCCCGTCGAAGGGGTCTAGAGCGATGTCATGGAGAAGCCGGTTGAGGCGTTTCAGGGTGGCTCGATCGGTCGTCTGCCAGTGGACGTAGTCCTCCCACCCGTGGGGTGTGAAGACGAACCTCAACGCTCAGGTGCGTGCGCCTCGACGTTGCCGGCACGGGCATGGTCCAGGCTCTCGAGGAGTCGCCGCACGTTGGCGGGTGAACGCAGGAGATAGGCGGTCTCCTCAAGCGCCCGGTAGTCGTCGATGGAGATGAGCACGGCGTCACCTCGCTTGGAGGTGATCTCGACCGGCATACGGTCCAGGTTGACCTGCTCGATCAACGGAAAGAGGTTCTTGCGAGCTTCGCTTGCGGTGATGGCCATCGCGGTCCCTTCTAGTCGTACCATATATCGTACTACTCCCGATCGAGATCAGCTGGTCGGTCGACCGCCGGTGTCGGGCGACGTTGCCTCGATACGAGCGCCAGCCATGGTGCTTCCCCTCCCGTGATGTAGGTGCGAGGCAGACCTGGCCTCGTATTAGCGTCGGGAGGCACAGGCGATCTGGAACTGAACCCCACCGAGGTCGAACTCTTGTCGAACCCAAGAGCAATCCGAAACCTCGCCATCGCCTTGGTGATCCTTGCGCTGGCCGACGCCTCCTGCGCCGACGGGGACGACGAAGATCCCGGCACGGCGCTGGGCACACCCGACCAGGTCAGCACGACCGTGGCGGAGACCACCACCACGGCGGCCCCGACGCCCGAGGAAGAGGTCCTCGCCGCCTACCAGGGGTACTGGTCGGCGGTGAACGAGGCCTTCAGTCCACCCGAAGCGGACCCCGAGGTTCCGGAGCTCCAACAACACGCGACCGGCGAGGTCCTCTCAGGTATCCTCGAGAGCGTTCGCAGCGCCGCAGCACAGAGCTCTGTCTTTCGAATACCTGAAGACGCCGAGTACTCCCACCGGGCGGAGGTCGTCGTCCTTGACGGTGCCACCGCCACCGTTCGGGACTGCAACGTCGACGACAGCATCGAGGAGCATGCCACCACTAGTCAGGTCATCGACGACGCGGTGAGCACCAGGTTGTACATCGCCATGCTGCTGCGAGAATCCGGTACTTGGAAAGTGGCCACCTTGGAAAGAGAAAGCACCTGGGAAGGGGTGGCCGGGTGCGCTCTCGAGTAGCGGAGTGCTCTGCGTCGCGTGCATGGCCGGCTCGGCCTTGCCGGCTTCCGCGGCCGAAGGCGGCAATGACAAGACCGACCCAACGAGGGCTGAGGGGCGAGTCCGGGACGACACCCCGAGGTGCAGCTCACCCG
>JBBSLT010000259.1:0-3136 GCA_038233555.1 Acidimicrobiales bacterium | reverse complement strand
GTTGCCGGGGTTGAGCGGCGCCGAGATCTGGATGTGCTCCTCTCGAAACGCCGAGATGATGCCGGTCACCACCGACTGCTCGAGTCCTAGCGGGGAACCCACGACGAGGACGGGCTCGCCGACGCGAGGCATGTCGTCGGCCACTGACAGGACCGGGAGCTCCTCCTCCACGGCCACGATGGCGAGGTCGCGATCATCGTCGGTGCGGACCACCTCGCCCTCCACCCGCAACTCCTCCCGGATGACCGTCACGATCGTGCCCGGCCGGGCTTCTGACCCGACGACGTGGTTGTTGGTGACCAGGATGGATCGGCCGTCCTCGACCCCAGCCACCCACGCCGAACCTCGCCCGCTGCTGCTGATGATCGTGAACACCGATGCCTTGACCCGTTCGGCGGTGGCCACCGGGTCGGGTCGGGCCGCGGCCTCGGCCTCCAGCGAGGCGATCCGCCCGTTGAGCGCTTCCGCCTCCTGGAGCGACGTCTGAAGCTCCAGGGCCGTTCCCTCGGCTCTGCGAAGGGCCGCATCGGTGCGCTGCAACGACCAGACGGCAAGGGCGCACGCCACCACCGCCAGCACGAGGGCCAGACCGATCCCTCGGGTCCGGGAGCGTAGGAGCGACGGTGATGCCCGTCGGGCCCGGTGCTGGGGCGACGACCGCTCCGGTCGGGAACCGGGATCTCTGGCCGGCGCATGCAGGGAGAGCGGCGGTGCTGGCGGCGCCAAGGGAGCTTCGGTGGGCACGTCGGCGGACGACTCGTCGTCTGGTCGCAGCGCCGTTCCGGGCAAGGACCCCAACGGCTCGGTCATCGACCGACAGTCCTCGGCGAAAGCATCGACTAGACGCTACCGCCCGTCGGCCAGCGCCTTGGCGACGGCCGCCACTCCGGGATCGGCCTCGATCTCCTCCAGGCACGAGGGGAGGGCCAAGGACCAGTTCGGCCATTGGTCGGTAGTGCCGGGCATGTTGGGCCGCTCCCGCACCCCGAGGGCGTCGTCGAGGGTCGCCAGCAGCACCCGCGACGGTGCCCGGGCCAGGGCCTGGTAGGCCCCTTCGGTGACCTCTTGCACCGATGCTCCGTCGCCCGCCCCGGCCGCCCGCGCCAAGCGGCCGCGCAGCTGCTCTTGGCCCTCCTCGTTGGGAGCCAGACCGATCTGGTGCTGGTCGGCCAGGTCGCTTCCCGTCCACATGCCGGCGACGGTAGGCAGGTCGTGGGTGCTCACCGCCGACAGTGCCTGGTGGGGGAAGCCTTCGGTGGGACCGTCTTCGAACCACAACAGCCGGTAGGACAGCACGGCCCGTTCGGCCAGCTCGGTGCGCACCGAGTCCTCGACCGTGCCGAGATCCTCGCCCACGACGAAGGCGCCGGCACGGTGGCTCTCGAGGGCCAGGATGTCGAGCAGCTCACCGGCGGGGTAGCGGACATAGGTGCCCGCCGCTGGACCCCCTTCGAGGGGGATCCAAAAGAGACGGAACAGCCCCATCACATGGTCGACCCGCAACCCGCCCGCGTGGCGCAGCGACGACCGGATGGTCTCGATGATCGGCCCGTAGCCGCACGCCCGCAGCTTCCAAGGGACGAACGGGGGGAGCCCCCAGTCCTGGCCTTGGGCGTTGAAGTCGTCGGGAGGAGCACCGATGCGCATGTCGAGGGCCAAGAGCTCCTGCCAGGCCCAGGCATCGGCACCGCCTGGATCGAAGCCGACGGCCAGGTCCTTGACCAGCGGCAGGGTGGCGGCGCTCGCCAGCTGGACATCGAGCAGCCACTGCAGCCATGCGTGAAATCGGACCCGTTCCCCGTGGTCGGCAGCGAAGGTGGCGACGCCACTGCCCTCGGGGCGTTGCAGCTCCTCGGGCCAGGTTCGCCAGCCGTTGCCGTGAACCTCAGCGATGGCGCAGTAGGTGGCGAAGGCGGTCAGGGCCGGGCCCTCGCCGGCCCGGTACGCGTCGAAGCGGGCATCGCCGGGGAAGAGGCCGAAGCAGCGGGCCAGGGCATCGGCTTTGAGCTCCCACACCCGGTCGCGGTCGATGCGCCGCTCGACGTTGAGGGCACGCCCGGCTTGGACCAGGCGCTCGAGCTCCGACCCGAGGCGCTCGGCCCCCGGCACATCCTCTATCCGTAGGTAGAGCGGGCTGCGGTAGCGCCGGCTGGACGGGTAGTAGGGGCTAGCCGTCTGCGGAGGTGCGGGCCCCGGGGCGTGGAGTGGGTTGATGGCGACTAGCCCGGCGCCCTGGCCGGCGCTCCAGCGGCACATCTGGGCCAGATCGCCGAGATCGCCGATGCCCCAGCTCCTTCGCGAGCGGGCGGCGTAGAGCTGCACGCCCCATCCCCACGTACGTAGGTCGTCGGGGAGGAAGCAGCGGCCCGGGCTCACGACCAGGCGGGTGGCAGGGCCGCCCTGGAGTGGGGTCAGGCAGTGATAGCCGAGGGGAAGGTCGGGAGGCAGCGCGGTGACGGCGCCAAGATCGGTGCCGTCCTCGAGCACCAGGGAGCACCGATCCCGAAGCACTTCAGAACGGCCGGGCGCCACACACCACAAGGGCACCGATTCTTGGGGGGGTGCGGGGCGATCGGGCCCCGCCCCCATGGCGGCGGCCACCGCTTCGATGCACTCGGCCCCCGGCTCCTGCCAGCGCCCGGCGGCGTCCCAGTACCCGGTGTCGATGCCCCACGCGGCCGGGTCCAGGTTCACTGGCCCACCGTAGCGAAGCATCTCCCGTCTCGCGGCCCGTCTCCTCCCTGTCTGCCGCCTGAGCTCAGCCCGGTTCGGCCTCGCCGCCCTCGGGGCCCTGGCCGAGGCTTTCGTCGATGAACTGGCCCAGGGCCTCCACGTCGAGGCCGTCGCAGGTGCGCTTGGCCAGCCAGGCGGTGGCCACTACGGGGGCAGGTAGCTCGGCGTTGGGAGCCACCACCACGTTCTCGCCCGCCAACGTGGCCAGGCCGGCGACGTCGGCCTCGTCGAGACCGCGGTGTTGGATCAACACCCCTCCCTCTTCCAGGATCAGCACCTGCGTGGGCCGGTCGAGGGGCTCGGCCACGGCCCCCTCGGGGGGCCGGCCGCTCAGGTGGGGGCCCGATGTGGGAGGGTCGGTCAGGTAGTCGGGTTCGGGAGCGCCCGGTAGCAGGTGGACCGG
>JBBSLT010000258.1:0-3147 GCA_038233555.1 Acidimicrobiales bacterium | reverse complement strand
TGCGGGTGGGAGAGGAGGCCGTCGAGCTCCTCGCCGCCCCGCCCTGCCCCGCGGGCGAGACCACCCTGGTGCTCGACGGGAGCCAGGTGGCCCTGCAGGTGCATGAGTCCATCGGCCATCCCGTCGAGCTCGATCGGGTGCTCGGCACCGAGGCCGCCTACGCCGGCACCTCCTTTCTCACCCCCGGCGACATCGGCCGTCTCCGCTACGGCTCGCCCCTGCTCAACGTGGTGGCCGACGCCACCACCCCCGGCGCCCTCGGGACCTTTGGCTACGACGACGAGGGAGTGGTCGCAACCTCGACCCCCATCGTCAGCGAGGGCATCTTCGCCGGGTTTCTCTCCTCCCGGGAGACGGCGGCGGCCCTCGGCCTCGGTGGCTCGGGGGCCACGGTTCGGGCCCAGTCGTGGGCCCACCTGCCGCTCATCCGCATGACCAACGTGTCGCTGCTTCCGGGATCGGCGGCGTCGCTCGACGAGCTCCTCGACGGCGTCGATCGGGGGGTCTACCTGGAGACGAACCGGTCCTGGTCGATCGACGACCGTCGGGTCGACTTCCAGTTCGGCACCGAATGGGGCCAGGAGATCCACCATGGCCGGCTGGGTCGAGTGGTGCGCAACGGGGCCTACGCCGGCCGCACCCAGCCCTTCTGGTCGTCGCTGGACGATCTCGGGGGACCGGGGCTGTGGAAGGCGTGGGGGCTGCCCAACTGCGGCAAGGGCGAGCCCACCCAGGTCGGCTACGTCGCCCACGGCGCCGCCCCCGCCCGATTTCGCCACGTCCAGGTGGGTTCCTAGTGTCCTGTCACCCGTGAGGGAGCCGTTGGGTGCCGACCACCTGCACGGGCTGCTCGACGTGGCCCTCGGCCTCGACGGGGCCGACGAGGTGGAGGCGCGCGCCGAGCACGGCTGGGGCGGGCTGGCCCGCTTCGCCGGCAGTGCCATCCACCAGCACGTCGCCGCCGACGACACCTCGGTGGCGGTGCGGGTCGTCTCTGCCGGGCGCATCGGCGTGGCCTCCACCAACGACGCCACCCCCGCCGGCGTCGCCGCCGCTGGCGCCCGGGCCCTGGCCGCGGCGCGCCTCAGCCCGCCCGATCCCCACTATCCCGGACTGGCCGGTCCTTCCGTCCTCCCCGAGGGGCGGCGCTTCGACCAGGCCACGGCCGCCACCTCACCTCGACAGCGGGCTGAGGCCGTGGCCACCCTCCTTGGCGCCCTCGGCCCGGGACAACAGGCCGCAGGGGCGGTCACCACCAGCGCGGCCGAGGTGGCCTTCGCCACTACCGTCGGCGCCCGTCTGCATGCGCTGTCGACTCGGGCCTCGGTTAGCACCGTGGTCACCGGACCCGGGGTCACCGGCGCTGCGGCCACGGGTCACGGCGAGGACGCCGCCCGAACCCTCGGCGAGCTGGACGTCGCCACCGTCGGCCAACGGGCTGCGTCCACGGCCGCCGCCGCCGTGGAGCCCGTCGACATCGCTGCCGGCGAACACGACGTGGTGCTGATGCCTTCGGCGGTGGCGACCCTCGTGGAGTACCTCGGCGAGGCCTTCTCGGCCAAGGCCGTCGCCGAAGGCCGCTCCCCCTTCTCAGGGCGACTGGGCGAATCCTTCGCCTCTCGCCTGATCGACCTCGCCGACGACCCCTGCCACGATCGCGCCCTTGGCGTCCCCTTCGACGGCGAGGGAACGCTACGGACCCGGGTGCAGCTCATGGATGCGGGACGAGCCGTGGCCGTGATTCACGACCGGGCCAGCGCCGCCGCCGGCGGCACTGTGTCCACCGGCCACGGCATGCCCGCCCCCAATCCGTGGGGACCGGCACCCACCCACCTGGTGCTGGCGCCCGGCACCTCCACCCTCGACGACCTCGTCGCCGGAATCGACCGGGGGCTGCTCGTCACCCGCTTCTGGTACACCCGCTCCGTCAACCCCAAGCGCACCCTCGTCACCGGCATGACCCGCGACGGAACCTTCCGCATCGAGGGGGGCCAGCGGGCGGGACCGGTACGCAATCTGCGCTACAACCAGTCGATCCTCGAGGCGCTGGCGAGCTGCGACGGGGTCGGCGACCAGCTCCGAGCGTCGAGCGATGAGGGTGGCGACAACCGGGTCCCGGCCCTGCGCCTCCGCTCGTTCAGGTTCACCTCGACCTCGGACCACTGATGGATCGCCGTCGATCGCTCGCACTGCTCTTGGGTTCCTGACGTGGCGCTGGATCCGGTTCGCCGGCAGCGAGCCCGCCTCTCCCGGCTGGCGTCGACGGGCAAGCGCCTGGGCTTCGCCCTCTTCGGCCTGGCCACGGTGGTGCTCGTGGTGGGCCTGCTCACCACCTTCAGCGAAGGCGTAGCCGGTGTCGTGGTGGCCTGCCTGGTGGTGGGCTCGATCGTGCTCGCCCCCGCCATCATCCTCGGCTACGCCACCAAGGCGGCCGAGCGCCAAGACCGGGAACGGGGCCTGTAGCTACCCAGGTCGGGTTGCAACGATCGTTCTTTGTCGCATCTTGCACCGCACGGGTCGAGAACGCGACAAAGAACAATCTTTAGTTAGCGGACGCGCACCAGCCGAAGGGTGTCGGTGGCGGGCTCGGGGTCGGTGGGTGAACCCACCAGCACCGCCACCAGGTCGCCGGGGCGGACCAGGCCGCGGTCGACCGCGGCCTGGACGGCGAACCAGACGATGTCGTCGGTGGTGCCGTGGCGGTCGGTGATCATCGGGGTGACACCCCAGGCCAGGGAGAGCTGGCGGAACGCCCGTAGCGACGGGGTGGCAGCCAGGACGGGGACGGTGGGACGGAAGCGGGAGATGGCCCGGGGGGTGGCACCGGTGTTGGTGCAGGCAATGATGGCGGCGACCTCGGCGTCGTGGGCCGCCCGCCAGGCGGCGGCGGAGACGGCGGCGGTGATGCGCACCCCCACCGGCGCTCCGTGGGCCTCGACGCTCTGCTGGCGGCCCAGCTCGGCACCCCAGGTGTGGTAGTCGAACTCCTGCTCGGCCCGCACCGCCACCCGGGCCATGGTCCGGACCACACCTGCGGGATCCTGGCCGATGGCAGTCTCGCCCGAGAGCATGAGGGCGCTGGTGCCGTCGAACACGGCGTTGGCCACGTCGCTCACCTCGGCCCGGGTCGGCACCGGCGCCCGCACC
>JBBSLT010000257.1:0-3149 GCA_038233555.1 Acidimicrobiales bacterium | reverse complement strand
GGTGCGTCCTCCGACGGCCTCGACCTCGAGACGGTGCTGCTGTGCAGCGCCGCCGTCGGCCTCGGCTCGGTGTGGGGTGGGGCCCAGGTGGCGGCGCGACTCGCCACCGGCCGTTGGCTTGACGCCGGCGCCGGCGACGCCTTCACCGCCCTGGTACGACTCCCCTCAAGCGGGGAGTCTCCGGCCAGCGCCTGGGGCCCCGAGTGGCCGGGAGCGCTGCCCGGACCGACGCTCTACTGGGGGGCCACGCTGGCGGTCGCCGTGGCGGCCATCACCCTGGTGGTGGCGCTGCACCGCTTGCTCACCCGCCAGCGGGTGGGAACCGACAAACGCCATCGTCTGGGGGTCGATACCCGGGCGCGCCTGGCTCGCCGTCAGGATCTCAAGCCCTTGATCGTGCGAGGACCCGTCACCGGCCGGCTGATCCTCGGTAAGGTCGGATCCTCGCTGGTGGCCACCGAGGATCGGACGAGCTCCCCACGGTGGCGCCAGGGTGCCCGCCAGGGCGACCGCTCAGCGGTGGCGGTGATCGGCCCGACCAGATGCGGCAAGACCGCCAACGCCATCTCCGGCGTGCTGGAGTGGAACGGTCCGGCGATCCTGTTCTCGGTCAAGAACGACCTCCTCGCCGCCACGCTCGACGTTCGGCGCAAGCTCGGCGAGGTCAGGGTCTTCGACCCGACCCGGGCGACCAAGGTCGCCGAGCGGGCGGGGTGGTCCCCCCTGCGGGCAGCGGCGACGCCCACCGGGGCGCAGAAGGCAGCCCGGGCCCTGGCCGACGCCGGCCCCAAGGACGGCGCCGAGAACCTGAAGTTCTTCGGGGACATGGCGGAGCAGCTGCTCTGGCCGCTGCTCTACACCGCCGCCGTAGCCGGCCGCTCGATGGTCGACGTGCTGCATTGGGTGCTGAGCCAGGACCGGCCCGTCGACGGCACAACCGGGGTGGTGGCGTCGCTCCTCGACGCCGAGCTGGTGGGCAAGGATGCGCTGCGCCGCTCGTGGGCGGCGGCGGCCATGACGGGCCTGGCCGCCATCTGGGACCTCGACGAGCGGACCCGGGGCTCCACCTACGCCACCGCCCAGACGCTGGTGCGGCTGTGGCAGGACCCCGACGTGGCTACCTCGTCGCTGACCCAGGACATCGATCTGGCCTGGCTGCTCAAGGGGGCCAACACGTTGTACCTGTGCGGGCCGCAGCACGAGCAGGACCGCCTGGCCACCGTCTTCGGTGGCCTGCTCGGCGACCTGATGCAGCAGGCCTACGAAACGGCCGGGAAGTCCGAGACGGGCGTGTTGACCCCGACGCTGGTCGTGCTCGACGAGGCGGGCAACACCCCCATGCGCTGGTTGCCCCAGGTGGCCTCGACGTGCGCCGGCATCGGGCTGTTGCTGGTGACGATCTGGCAGTCCAAGGCGCAGATCGACGCCGCCTACGGGACGCTGGCCGACAGCGTGTTGACCAACCACGGCTCCAAGGTGATCTTCTCCGGGGTCTCGGACCGCTCGACGCTCGACTACGCCTCGAGCCTGCTGGGCGACGAGGAGGTCCGCCAGCGCTCCCTGTCGGCCGACCCCTACGGCGGGCATCGCAACATCTCGGAGTCCACCACGCGCACCAACCTGGTGCCCGGCGACCTTCTGCGCCAGATGCTGCCCGGCCATGCCCTGTTGCTCCACGGGACGCTGCGCCCCGCGCATCTGCTGGCCCGCCCTTACTACAACAACCGCCGTTGGCGAAAGGCCGCCGAGGCGGCGTGGACGCGCACCGACGCCGAGCAGGCGAAGCCTGCCGCCGACGGGGCGCAGGCCGCATGAGTCCCAGGCGAAGCGCCCTCGGGCACAAGATGGCCACCCCCGGCACCAGCACCGTCGACGCCAACGCCGTCGTCTCCTACAACGTGCGGGCCATCCGTGAGCGCCGTGGTTGGACCCAGCACTTCGTGGCCGAGCGCCTGGCCACCCTCACCGACCACCTGCTGCCCCAGGCGTCCATCTCGGCCATGGAGCGGGGATTCGACGGCGAGCGCCGTCGACGCTTCGACGCCCACGAGCTGTACCTGCTGTCGAAGGTCTTCGACGTGCCCATCGCCTACTTCTTCGTGCCCCCGCCCCCGACGGAGGTAGAGGGACGGGTGCTGGCCAACACCGGGGGGCCCCTGGCCGACCTCTACGCCGCCTTCCTCGGCCACCTGACGCAGCTGCCGGCCCTCGACGAGCGCCTGACCCAAGCCGACCTCGGCGACCAGGAGAGCACCGAGCGGGTGCTGGGTGCGCTCTTCGGTGCTACCCACGGCGCCCGCGGATGGATGGAGCACTACCGGGCCTGGCGTCGCCACGGGCTTGACCGCCTGGCCGACGGTTGGGGCGAGGAGCTGCTTGCCGCTGCCGCGACCCTGACCAAGTTTGCCCAAGGGGTCCAGGCACTGCACCCGGAGGCGTTCCTGGCAGATCAGGCGGCCAGCGGCGTCGGCGGCGTCCAGCGGGAGCGGCCATGAGAGGGTCGCGAGGCGTCGCCGAGCACGCGCCTGCGGGCGAGGCGATGGACGGCCCCAAGGCCGTCGACGCCAACGTAATCGTGTCCTACAACCTGCGGGCCATCCGCATACGACGCGGCTGGACCCAGCAGGGCCTGGCGGAGCGCCTGGGGCGCATCACCGGCCACCAGCTCACCCAGGCGACCATGTCCGCCATCGAGCGACAGGGCAGCGACACCGGCCGGCTCCGTCGCTTCGATGTGCACGACCTGTACGTGCTCTCCGAGGTGTTCGAGGTCCCGATCGCCTACTTCTTCATCCCGCCGCCGGAGACGAACGAGGTGCTGAGGGACACGGGCCGACCCCTCTGGGCGCTGTACATCGCGCTGCTGGGGCGAGCGGATCACCTCGAGCTGTTGGAGGAACGCCTCGCCCAGGTCGACCCCGAGGGCGCGGCGTGGACCGAACGCATGCTGGAGGACCTGTTCGGGCCGAAGTTCGGGCCCCCCGGTTGGCTGGAGCATTACCACCGCTGGCGCGACCGCTGCGCCGACCAACTGGCGGCGCGATCCGACGACTACCTGACCGAGACCGCTGCCTTGATTTCCAAAGTCGCCGAGGTGGTCCGCTTGGTGCGCGAGGAGGCGGGCCAGCGCTTCGACCAAGCCTTCGACG
>JBBSLT010000256.1:0-3170 GCA_038233555.1 Acidimicrobiales bacterium | reverse complement strand
GAGGGTCTCGGTGTTGGCCACGGTGAGGCGAACCGATACCCCCGAACGCTGGTTGACGTGGGGGCTGGTACGAGCCAGGTGCGACACGGTGGCCACCACCTCGGCCAGCTCGACGGGGACGTGCACCCGGCGTCCGTCGACAACTGCCGGCCGCGCCTCCTGGCCGGCGATGGCCATCTCGGTCTCCACGTCGACCGGGTAGTGGGTACGGATCTGGGAGCCGAAGCGGTCCTTGAGCGGGGTGATGATGCGACCCCGGTTGGTGTAGTCCTCGGGGTTGGCCGAGGCCACCAGCAGAACGTCGAGGGGCAGGCGCACCTTGTAGCCCCGGATCTGGACGTCGCGCTCCTCCAACACGTTGAGCAGGCCCACCTGGATGCGCTCGGCCAGGTCGGGCAGCTCGTTGATGGCGAAGATGCCCCGGTTGGTGCGGGGGACGAGGCCGTAATGGAGGGTGGACTCGTCGGCCAGGTAGCGGCCCTCAGCCACCTTGATGGGGTCGACCTCGCCGATGAGGTCGGCGATGGAGGTATCGGGCGTCGCCAGCTTCTCCCCAAAGCGAGTATCACGATGCACCCATTCGACGGGCGTGTCGTCGCCCTTGTCGGCCACCAGGTCGCGGGCGTAGCGCGACACCGCAGCGGTGGGGTCGTCGTTGATCTCCGAGCCCGCCACCACCGGGAGCCACTCGTCGAGCAGGCCGATCAGGCTACGGATCATGCGGGTCTTGCCCTGGCCCCGCTCCCCCAAGAAGATGACGTCGTGGCCCGCCAGCAGGGCGTTCTCGAGCTGCGGCAGAACGGTCTCGTCGTAGCCCAAGAGACCGCTAAACAGCGGCGTGCCGGCGGCGATGCGAGCCATGGCGTTGCGCCGGATCTCCTCCTTCACCCCGACGGATGTCCATCCCGAGTCGCGAAGCTGGCCAAGGGTGGCGGGCCGTGAGGTCACCCCGACCACGGTAGCGGTGGCCCGCCCCAGACCAGGATCAGCCATTGTGAGTACCGTGATAGTATGGAGCCTCTTCCGCCGGTCGACCTGGGTGGGACATGGCGAGCGGCAGAGGCCGACGACGAGCTGCGCCGGACCTTCTGTGAAGCCGACCTCGACGACCAGTGCGTGGCGTGGCAGAACGTCGATGTCCCGGGCCACTGGCGCTCGCAGCCCGCCTTCGCCGGAAGTGACGGACCGCTGCTGTACCGGCGCCGCTTCGAGGCGCCGCGCCCCGACGACAACACCCGGGCCTGGTTGGTCTTCGACGGGCTCTTCTACCAAAGCGATGTGTGGCTCGACGACGACTACGTGGGCGACACCGAGGGCTACTTCGCTCCCCACACCTTCGACGTCACCGCCGCCCTGCGGGCCCGCAGCGAGCACCTGCTCGGCGTGGAGCTGGCGTGCGGGCGTGAGGCCGACCTCACCGTCAAGCGCAACCTCACCGGCGTGTTCCAGCACTGGGACTGCCACGACCCCGACTGGAATCCGGGTGGGATTTGGCGCCCTGTCCGCCTCGAGCACACCGGACCGGTCCGGATCTGCGCCCTGCGGGCCAGATGCACCTCGGCCGAGGTCGACCAGGCGGTGGTGGCCCTGCGGGCCTGGCTCGACAGTGACCGGCCGTGCCAGGTCGAACTGCGGACCACCGTCGGCGGCGTCGAGCAGGTGACGGAACACCCGCTGGCCGAGGGGCCCAACCAACTCGACTGGACCGTCAACGTCCCCCACCCCGAGCTGTGGTGGCCACATGCCCTCGGTGGCCAGCCGCTGCACATCCTGCGGGTGGAGGTCGGATGCAATGGCGTCAACAGCCACATGGTCGACCGGCGCATCGGCCTGCGCTCGTTGTCATGGAACGACTGGACCCTCTCGGTCAACGGCGAGCGCCTGTTCCTCAAGGGTGCCAACCAGGGACCGACCCGCATGGCCTTGGGTGAGGCGAGCTCCGAGGAGCTGGTGGCCGACGTGACCCTGGCCCGGAAGAGCGGCCTGGACCTGCTTCGCCTCCACGGCCACATCAGCCGGCCCGAGCTCTACTACGCCGCCGACGAGCAAGGCATGCTCGTGTGGCAGGACCTCCCCTTGCAGTGGGGCTACGACCGCAGTGTGCGCAGCCAGGCAATCCGCCAGGCGGAGGCCGCCGTCGACCTGCTCGCCCACCATCCCTCGATCGCCCTGTGGTGCGCCCACAACGAGCCCCTGGCCATCGATCCTCGTCTCGAGCACGCCCGCACCCGGACCGACATCGTGCGGGTGCTGGGGCGCTACGCCGCCATGCAACAGTTGCCCAACTGGAACAAGAGCGTGCTCGACCGCTCCCTGGCCAAGGTGCTACGCGAAGCCGACGGCACCCGACCCGTCCTGGCGCACTCGGGCATGTTGCCCCGGCCGGGTTCGGGGGGCGGCGACACCCACGTCTCCTTCGGTTGGTACCACGGCGACGAGCGCCAGTTCGCCGGACTGTGCCGGGCCTTTCCCCGCCTGGCCCGCTTCGTCAGCGAGTTCGGCGCCCAGGCCGTGCCCTCGGGCGACGTCGACTTCTGCGAGCCCGAGCGCTGGCCCGACCTCGACTGGCCCCGCCTGGCCCGCTCCCACAACCTGCAGAAGGCCCGGTTCGACCGCTACGTGGCCCCCGCCGACTACGCCACCTTCGAGGAGTGGCGCGACGCCACCCAGGCCTACCAGGCGGAGGTGATCAAGCACCACATCGAAACCCTGCGCCGGCTCAAGTACCGGCCCACCGGCGGGTTCTGCGTCTTTGCCTTCGCCGACGGTCACCCGGGGGTGACGTGGGCCGTGCTCGACCACCAGCGCCGGCCCAAGGCCGGCTACCGGGCGCTGGTGGACGCCTGCCAGCCGGTTATCGTGGTGGCCGAACGGCCACCGGCGACCGTATCCTCCGGCGACTCGCTGGCCCTCGACGTCCATGTGGTCAGCGATCTGCGCACCGCCTTGGTGGGGGCGACAGTCCAGGCCCAGCTGTCGTGGCCCGGAGGCGACCACCGCTGGCGCTGGCAGGGCGACGTGGCGGCCGACGACTGCGTACGGGTGGGGACGATCCAGCTCGTCGTCCCCGCCGTCCAGGCTCCCGGCCCGCTGGCCCTCGACCTGCGGCTGGAGGCGGGTCCGGTGAAAGCCAGCCCGGTGGAGGCCACCAATCACTACCAGGCCGAGAT
>JBBSLT010000255.1:0-3192 GCA_038233555.1 Acidimicrobiales bacterium | reverse complement strand
CGGAGGCAAGGCGGTGGCTAAGGCGGAGCGAGGGGTGACCAAACTTCGGGCGAAGGTGGTCGCCGACTCGGCCAAGGCGTCGTCCGGAGGCTCGGCCCCCACGTCGGCCCTGGGCATCCTGCCTGATGCTCGTTCCCGGCAAGCCCGCCTCTACCCGACTGCCATCCCCGCCGACGATCGGGTCACGTACCAGTGGCCCAACACCGACACCGGTTCGTCTCACGTCGGCCCACTCGACCGAGTACTCGGCCGCATCGCCCGCCTCGGTCACTCGTCCTCGCTGGTCTCGGTCACGGTGAGCGAGCCCGCCGCCAATGCCACCCTGGAACCGCACGAGGGGGGCCCCATCGGGCTGCGGGTCGCTTCTCGCGGCCAGCTGGATGCGTTGGAGGTTGCGTACGCCGCACATCGCGCCGAGGACCCGCGCATCCTTCCTGCCGCCGTCGCTGGCTATCGAGTCTCGTCCATGCTGAACGGCCGGCCACACGAATCGGTCTTCGGTGGGGATTGGGCGCTTCTCGAGCTCCAGGGACGCGCCAGACTGACCTTGAGGGAGGTCCTGCCCCTGGCGCGTGCCGTCCGGGGCGCGCTCATGCGTCACGGGCAGCAAGACCCGGTCCCCGAAGTGATCTCGGGCCACCTCGCTGGTGGCCCGGGCGAGGCCACCTCGCCGACCGACCGCCCCCATCTCGCCGTGGTGCCGCTGCCCTCCGCCGGCCATCGCTACGCCGATGGCCTGGTCCGGACGGTGGCGCTCGTCCTGCCCAAGGAGGTCGACAGCCACCAGCGGGCCCTTGTTGACAGCGCCGTGCGACGATGGCTCGAAGAGGAGGGCTTGTTGCAACTCGGGCCTCGTGGCGTCGTCAAGGTGGCCCCGATCGATTCGCTCGACGCGCCCGTGACTGCCCAGCCGGAACGCTGGTGCCGCGCCGCCCGGCGATGGGTCAGCGTCACGCCGATCGCCCTCGATCGGAACCCCGGAAACCTGGCTGACGGGAATCCCACCCGGCATCGAACCGCCCAACGCGCCGCCGAGGAGATCATCGCTGCGTCGTGCACGAACATTGGGCTACCGGTACCGGCCCGCGTCTCCCTCAACAACGATCCGCTGACCGCCGGCTCGGCGCCGGTCCGGTCGTTCCCCCGCTACGCGGTGAAGGGCGGGCGTCTCCAACGCGTCCTTGTTCATGCCGAGATCACGTTCGCCGGGCCGGTGGCGGGTCCTGTTCTGCTCGGGGCGGGGCGCTACCTCGGTTACGGCCTGTGCGCGCCGCGTCCATCCCAAGCCGAGGATGGTGGGAATGCCTGACACCGAGCTTTTCGTAGAGGACTTCGAGCGGTTCTTCGCCGAGCTCTGGACGCCTCCCGGTGCCTCCACGCCGGTGACGCCGTTCCCATGGCAGTCCGAGCTTGTCCGCCAGATCGACCATGAGCACGAATGGCCTGACCTCGTGGATCTACCGACGGGCACGGGCAAGACGAGCCTGCTCGACATCGCCGTCTTCCTCCTGGCGCTGGATGCCGGACGGCCCTCCCCGGAGCGTTGGATGCCTCGCCGAGTCGTCCTGGTGGTCGACCGTCGAGTGGTGGTGGACCAGGCTGATGTCCGAGGCAGGAAGATCGCGTACGACCTCGAGCATCCAGCCGGTGACCTCCTCGGCGCCGTCGCTGCGCGCCTGAGAAGTCTTTCCGGGAACGGTCCGGCGCTGGTCACGACCGTGCTCCGTGGTGGCATCGTCCGCGACGAGAGGTGGGCACGGCGCCCGGACG
Organism: Acidimicrobiales bacterium; assembly: GCA_038233555.1. Taxonomy (GTDB): domain Bacteria; phylum Actinomycetota; class Acidimicrobiia; order Acidimicrobiales; family CADCSY01; genus JADDRA01. Next base: position 1,422 of record JBBSLT010000255.1, on the reverse strand, counting down.
TTCCCGCGCTCATCTCCTCGACCGTCGACCAGGTCGGCTCCCGGCTGTTGTTCCGGGGCTACGGCATCACGCCCCGGATGCGCCCCGTACACGCCGGGCTGCTGGCCAACGACGTGCTCTTCCTCCTCGACGAGGTCCACCTGGCTCGCCCATTCGCCGAGACGCTCGCGGCCGTGGCTCGCCATCGGCGCTCGAGAAGCGATGACGATCATCCGTTGCCTGATCGCTGGAAGGTCGTCGAGCTGACCGCGACTCCGACCGTGGCGTTCGAACGCGCCTTCCCCGCCGAGCCCCTCGACCCCGGCTCGCATCCGGTGCTCGCTCGACGATTGCTGGCCCGTAAGCCCGCTCGTTTGGAGATCCTCAAGGTTCCCAAGGACGACGAGCGTGCCAACGAGCAGTTCGCGGTCGGGTGCGTCAAGTTTGCCTGCCACCTCCTCGCCGAGCCTCACCTGCGAACGGTCGGCGTCATCGTCAACCGGGTGGACACCGCCAGGCGGATTGCCCGAAAGCTGGCTGACACGGATGGCGGGCCGACCGTCGTGCTGCTGACAGGCCGGATGCGGAGTCTGGACAAGGACCGAATCCTTTCGACGTGGCGGTCTCGTCTGGTCACCGGCCGGGATCGTAGGGATGATGACGAGGCGCTGGTAGTGGTGGCGACCCAGAGCATCGAAGCCGGAGCGGACTTCGACCTCGATGGCATCGTCACCGAGTGCGCGAGCCTTGATGCCTTGCGACAGCGCTTCGGTCGTGTCGACCGTGACGGCCGGCTGAGCGAGGCTTCGTCGCCATCGATGTCGGTGGTTGCAGTCCGCTCTACCGACCTGGCCGATGGCGCAGTCGATCCGGTCTACGGCGAGGCATTGGCCAACACATGGATGTGGCTCTCGGGTCTCGATGTCGTTGATTTCGGCATCCAGGCTCTCGCTCCGCCGGCAGTCGGCGACCCCGAGCTCGGAACGCTCGTACCGCCGAACCCGCACGCACCAGTCCTGCTTCCCCTTCACCTCGACCGGTGGGTGCAAACGTCGCAGAGAAGTGCGGACTCCGAGCCTGACGTGGCGGCGTGGTTGCATGGCCTCGAGGACTCCGAGCGGGTGCCCGACGTGCAACTGGTCTGGCGAGCCGATCTCGACGTCTCGCTCTTCTCTCCAGAGGCGCACCAGGCCCATCGAGAGATTGTCGACGAGGTGGTGGCCCGGGTGGAGGCATGCCCACCACTCGGCGGTGAGTCACTTGGGGTAACGATCGGGGACTTCCGGCGATGGGCTCATGGCATGCAGGTGGACCCCACGACGTCCGACGTTCCTGGCCGCGACGATCCGACTGAGTTCGCCCGGGACGATGGCCCAACGCTTCTCTACCTGCGATGGTCGGGCGAAGGGTGCGTGTTCGTCAAGGCGTCCCGGATTCGGCCGG
>JBBSLT010000254.1:0-3201 GCA_038233555.1 Acidimicrobiales bacterium | reverse complement strand
TCGCCTCAACGTCGAGGTGTTCCGGGGATGCACCCGGGGCTGTCGCTTCTGCCAGGCCGGCATGATCACCCGTCCCGTGCGGGAGCGCCCCGCCGCCCAGGTCCGGCGCATGGTGGGCGAAGGCCTGGCCCGCACCGGCTACGACGAGGTCGCCCTCACCTCCCTGTCGACGGCCGACTTCTCCGGCATCGAACGGGTGGTGGCCGACACCGTGAACGATCCCGTCAACTGTGGCCAGGTGTCGGTCTCCCTGCCGTCGCTTCGGGTCGACGCCTTCACCGTGGGCATTGCCGCCGAGCTCCAGCGGGCCCGGCGCACCGGCCTCACCTTCGCCCCCGAGGCGGGCACGTGGCGGATGCGCCAGGTCATCAACAAGCTGATCCGTGAGGAGGATCTCTACGCGGCGGTGGAGTCGGCCTATTCGCAGGGCTGGCGGCGCATGAAGCTGTACTTCATGACCGGCCTGCCCACCGAGACCGACGTCGACACCCTCGGGATCGCCGAGCTGGCCCGCAACTGCACCGAGATCGGCCGGCGCCACACCAAGGGGGCGTCGGTCACCGTCTCGGTTGGTGGCTTCGTCCCCAAGCCCTTCACCCCCTTCCAGTGGTTCGGCCAGAACACCGCGGCCGAGCTGCAGCGCAAGATGTGGTTGCTGCGCGACGACTTGCGTCGCGACCACTCGGTGCAGTTCAAGTGGCACGACCCCAAGGCCACCCTGGTCGAAGGGCTGGCCAGCCGGGGCGATCGTCGCATGGGAGCGGTGATCGAGACGGTGTGGCGCAACGGCGGAACCTTCCAGGAGTGGTCCGAGTACTTCGACCTCGGCCTGTGGACCGACGCCATGGCCGCTCACGGCCTGTCAGTCGACGACGTGGCCTACCGTCATCGGCATCAGGACGAGGTGCTGCCCTGGGACCACCTGTCGGCCGGTCTGCACAAGGACTTCCTGTGGCAGGACTGGCGTGACGCCCTCGACGAGGTCGGGCTGGAGGACTGCCGCTGGACCCCGTGCTACGACTGTGGAGCCTGCACCGGCTACAGCATCGAGCATGTGGTGGCGTCGGCCACCCCACCGGCCGGAGGCAGCCAGGGCACTGGTCAGGACCTCGACTGGCGACCCGCTCCCGTCCCCGTGAAGTTGGGCTCTCGGTCGCGGTGAAGGTACGTATCCGCTTCGCCAAGCAGGGAAAGGTGCGCTTCACCAGCCACCGCGACGTGTCCCGTATGTGGGAGCGGGCCCTGCGCCGGGCTCAGTTGCGCGTCGCCCAAACTCAGGGCTTTCGGCCCCGGCCCAAGCTCTCCTTCGGGTTGGCTCTGTCCACCGGCCACGAGTCCGTCGCCGAGTACCTCGACGTGGAGCTGGCCGACCCGCTGGACGAGGCCGAGGTGGCCGAGTTGCCGGCGCGGCTGAGCCCCGAGCTGCCGGTGGGGGTGGAGGTCGTGGCCGCGGTCCCGCTCGAGCCCGGGAGCCCGTCGTTGCAAGAGGCGGTCCGATCCTGCACCTGGCACATCGAGGCACTCGATCTGGATGCCGACGGCGCTCAGGTCCTGGTCGATCGAGCCATGGCGGCCGAGACCCTCATCGTCACCCGCGTACGCAAGGGCCGCGAGGTCGTCGACGACCTGCGCCCCGCCGTCCTGTCCGTCTCGGTGATCGGCGCCACGTCGGCCGGTACCGAGCTCGAGGCCGAGTTGGCCGTCCACCCCCGCAGCGTGCGCCCGGCCGAGTTGCTGGCGGCTCTTGATCCGGCGCTGGTTGAAGGTCGGGTGCGACGGGCCGCCCAATGGACCTGGCGCGACGGTGTCCGCCAGGAGCCGCTGCCCGTGGCCATCGGCCTGCACCCACCGTCGCCCTCGCCCGCCGAAGCGAGCACCACCCGAAGGGACTCCCCCGATGATCGAGCCCGCAGCCGAGGTGCCGGGGTCGAGCTTGTCCTCGACCGATGATTCCACCCCGGAGCTGCCTGAGCGGCTGAGCGAGAACACGCCGTCACCGGAGGCGGCCGAGAAGGCGCTGGTTCGGCGCAAGCCCAAGATCGGGGACACCTTGCCGGGCACCCCGCCATCCCGGACTCGGCGGCGCCGGCGGAGTCGAGGTGGCGACGAAGGTCTCGATGGTGATCGTGGCGCCGGCATCGTGACCAGTGCCACCGCCCTCGACGACGAGGCGGTCGAGCAGCGGCGGGGTCGCCAGCGCCACGGGCGACCGGTAGGTCGCTACCTCATGTGCGTCCACGTGAGCCCGCGCTCCACCCAGATTGCCGTGCTCGAGGGTCGTCTGCTCATCGAGCACTACGTCGCCCACGACGACGACTCCCAGATCCACGGCAACATCTACCTCGGTCGGGTGCAGAACGTGCTGCCGGGCATGGAGGCGGCGTTCCTCGACATCGGCACGCTCAAGAACGGGGTGCTCTACCGCAGCGACGTGCAGTACGACGCCGAGGACATCGAAGAGTCTGCGCCCCCCCGCATCGAGCACATCCTTAGGCCCCGCCAAGCGGTGATGTGCCAGGTCACCAAGAACCCCATCGGCCAGAAGGGGGCGCGGCTCACCCAGGAGATCTCGGTCCCCGGGCGCTTCGTGGTCTTGATTCCGGGCTCGTCCACCTACGGCATCTCCAAGCGCCTCTTCGACGAGGAGCGCAAGCGCCTACGGGCCATCCTCGACCAGATCAAGCCCGAAGGCCACGGGATCATCGTGCGCACGGCCGCCGCCGGCGCCACCGCCGGCGAGCTGCAGCGCGACATCGGCCATCTGGTGCGCCAGTGGGAGCGCATCGAGGACCAGGCCCGCACCGCCCGGGCACCGGCGCTGTTGCACCGCGAGCCCAACATGGCGGTCAAGGTGATTCGCGAGGAGTTCAATCCGTCGTACCGGGGGGTGATCATCGACGACGCCCGGCTCTTCGAGGAGGTGCACGGCTACGTGGCCGCCATCGCCCCCGAGCTGTCCGACCGAGTGGAGCACTTCGACCCGGCGATCGAAGCTCTTCCTCTGTTCGAGCGCCACCACATCCATGAGCAGCTCTACAAGGCGCTCGACCGCAAGGTGTGGCTGGCCTCGGGCGGGTCGTTGGTGATCGAGCGGACCGAGGCCCTGACCGTCATCGACGTCAACACCGGCCGCAACGTGGGTCGAACCAGCCTGGAGGAGACGGTCTACTGCAACAACCTGGAGGCGGCCGAGGAGATCGC
>JBBSLT010000253.1:0-3212 GCA_038233555.1 Acidimicrobiales bacterium | reverse complement strand
GTCACCCCGCTCGGCGTCGTGGTACTCCCACACGCCGTTGCGCACGCCGGCGGCGACCAGAGCGGTGATCTGGGCCCGATCGAGCACCAGCTTGAGGTCGGGACGACGAGCGAAGGCCCGCACCAACTCGATGGTGGGAAGCCGACCTGCGACCTGGGCGCCGAGCTTGGCCGCGATCCAACCGGGGTCGAGCGGCTTGTCGCCGGCGGCCAGGGTTTTCTCCATGGCCGCCAGACGGTCGAGCACGGCGTCGGTCTGGTTGCGGGCCACGTTGGCCTGGGTGGCCACGTCCAGCTCCACCGGCTCCAGCCCGCCCGCGCCGGCACCACCGGCCTGGGGGACGTAGAGCAGGTTGACGTGGTTGCAGACCGCCACCCTGGCCTCGAGCTCGGAGGTGCGAGCTGAGTCGGCCACCTCCTTGCGCTTCTCCTCGGGCAACGATCGCAGCGTGTCGCCGCTGCGGGCCAGGTCAGACAGCGCCAGGTGGCGGCGCACGGTGCGCAGCATGGCGTCATGGGACCGGGCCTCGGGGGCGAGCAGGATGAGGCGGTTGCGATACTCCCGCACCCCACCGGCAGGCGTCTTCTCCCACAGCTCCCGTACCTGGTGGGGCACGGCTCCCGCTTCGCTCACCCCGCAGTCGCCGCCGAACTCGTCCCAATGCAGCACCACCAGCCAGGCGTCGTCGTCGCGATCGGGGACCTTGGCGTCCTCCCAGGAGCGGCGTACCTTGAGCGCCGAGTCGCGGAACTGGCGGGCCAGGATGTCGGTAGCCGCCTGCTTGACCCGCCCTCCGCTGATCTGGCTCTCGGCCTCCTGGACCAGCTTGGCCAGCGACGGCTCCACCGAGAACCGGTAGCCCCGGGCATCGCAGTGCAGGTACCAGGCGGCCGCCTCGAGGTTGTCGAGGGCCTTGGACAAGACGTTGGGGTCGTCGCCGGGGCTGAGCACCCCGCCGATGAGGGTGGAGGCGGGAACGCCGGGGACGTCGCGGGTCAGCGACCACAGATAGGCGGTGGTGGCCAGACGACTGGCGGCGAGGTGGCCCATGCGGGCGTCGACCGCCTCGGCGTGCGTCGGCTCACCGCCGGGCTGGGAGGCGATGTCGGCTCGGATGACCACTTCGAAGGTGGCCTTGTCGAGCCGGCTGGAGAGGTCCTCGGCGATGTCCTTGTCGCCCAGGTCGATGTGGTGGAGGTGGATGAGCTCGGCGCCGGCGGGGTGCTCCTGCCACAGCACGCGGATGGTGCGGGCCAGGAGGCGTAGGGCGCCTCGGGTGCGCTGGAAGTTGGGGATGGTGGAGAGCCGCTTGTCGAGCACGGTGATGAGGTCAGGGTGGAACGGGTAGCTGCGGGCGACGTCGGTGGCAAAGCCCGGGCCCGACATCCGCTCGGGCAGGTCAGCACCCCGGCCGAAGGCCTCGCCAGCTGCGGTGACGTAACGCTGAGCAACTGCGGCTGGGGCCTGGGGGTCGATGCGGCCAAACAAACGGCGGGCCAGGATCTTCGGCAGATCGGCCTCGTCGGAGGGCCGCAGCACGTGTTCCTTGCGGGCGATGAGCGACTGGGCGTCGGCAAAGGCAGCCAGCACGGCTGCGGTCTGCTCGCCGAAGGCGTCGGTGACCTGGGTAGTGGTGAGGACCACCGCTGCCGCCGGCTGGGCCGCCACCGCCTCCATGAGGGCCATGAGGAAGGCGGTGGTCTGGTTGGCGAGGGTGCCCGTGCCCACCTTGCGGCCCTCGGCTACAGCCAGGTAGCGGGCGATCTCGTCGATGAGCACGAGCGTGGGGCGACCCCCCATGATCCGAGCCACGGCGTTGGCGCCGGGGGCGGTGAGGTGCTCGTCGTCGGAGCGAACCTCCTCGTAGGCGGCGGCGCCACCGAGCTGGAGGGCCAGGTATCCCCACAGAGTGTGCGGCGTGACCCCGTTGACCTCGGGGAAGCTGGTGGCGCCGGTGGCGGTGCCCACGAATACGGCGATCTGGGCCACCGGCTGGTCCGGCACCAGAGCGGGGTTCATGAACTCGACCGCCCGCAGCGCTTCGAGGTGACCTCGGGCGGCGTGGTAGAGGGCGATGAGGTTGTGCGTCTTGCCCCCGCCCAGGTTGGTCTCCAGGCGCACCACGGGAGCGCCGTCGGGCCGGCCGCCGCCCAGGCGGCCCAGCACCTCGTCGAGCAGGCTGCGCAGGCCGGCCGAGGGGTGGGTGGCGGCGAAGAAGGCGTCCGAATCACCATAGGCGTCAGGTGCAGTGCCAGCCACCACCTCGTCGAGGCTGGCGGCGAAGACGGCATCGGTGAGCGTCCCGGCCAACACGTCGGCCCGAGGCTCCACCGCGTCGTACAGCTCAACCGCCACCGAATCTCCTCTCTTGGCCGCGCGATCAGGCTACGGGACGCAGCCAGAGGTGGCCGACGTGTCGACGCGGGCCTGGTGTCGGCGCTTACAGGCCTGTCGCCAGCAGATGCCTATGGATGGCCGTCATCCTCATCCTGCTGCTAAGCGAGCGGCGGCCTACGAACCTGCCCCAGGCACTGAGAGTGCGAGCAAGGTACCTCTGCTAACCCAACCCCGTCACCTGGCGTACGAAGGCGGTGAGGACGCCGGCCGCTACACCCTTGCTCACCTGTCCGGCCGAGTCCCGTAGCTTCTCCAGCCTGCCTCGCTCCACGGGGTCCTCTTCGGTGGCGATGCTCTGAGAGAGGAGCTGGAGAAATACTTCGGTCGGGTCGCTCGTCGGCCACTGCCCGACCGCCTGGCGACTCGGGGGCGCAACCGAAGACCTATTGCGTCAAATCCCTCTTGGGTGCTGGCGTCGATTCCAGAAAGGAGGTCGGTATCGAACAGCCGCCTCACCCCGGTTCGGACCTGTTCGAGCGGGAGGTCGGTCTGTTGCGCGAGGGTTTGGAGACCGAGGGAGCTGTCTTGGTCTTCCAGCTCGGCAACGGCTTCGAGGATCGGATGCTCGAGTCGATCCCAGCTTGGTTCGGCCACTGGGCAAACCCTAACGGCCTGTGACGAGGGAGTCGTTCAGGATCCTGAGCTGATCCTCTCAGCCAGCCAACTCGCGACAATTTCGCTTATCGCGAGTCAACCGGCCGTTGTTCGAACCCCTTCTGAGGTGGCGAGGAAACAACTGAGCGGGTGCGCTCTAGCGACGACGGTTCGAGCTCGCGACGCGAGCTCTCGGCATCGGCCGGCGGCCGTTCTCCGCG
>JBBSLT010000252.1:0-3228 GCA_038233555.1 Acidimicrobiales bacterium | reverse complement strand
CTGGGCACGCCGAGACGCTCGGCGTGGTCGTCGCAGAGGTCGTAGCCCGCGGGCGACGCGTCTGCGTCGAGTCGGTCGATCCATGCGGCTCGTGAGGCATAGTCGTAGGTCATGGTGGCGCAGGCCACCTCGGCGCAACCCGGCCGGGCGCACAGGCGGGGTCGGATGGCAGGAGCGGGGCGGCGAGTCCCCGACGTGGCGTGGAAGCTACCCATGTCCTGACATTAGCCCCGGGTGACTCCGGAATGGCGGATGCTCAGCGTCGCTCGACGCCCGTAGCATAGAGCGATGGTGCCCCAGCCCCCGAAGCCCCCACCGAGCGACGCCCGCGACGCCCGCCGGCGCACGGGTCGACCCGAAGGATGGCCCCGCTGGGCCATGTGGGCGGTGTTCGGCGTCGTCATGTCGTTCTTCCTGGTCAGCAGCCTCTTCTCGACGGGTGAGATCGACGCCGTCAGCTACTCGGAGTTGCGGGAGCAGGTGCGCAACGGGGAGATCGATTCCGTCGCCTTCAACACCCAGACCAACGACATCTTGGCCGAGACCACCGGTGGCGAAGAGATCGCCAGCAACGCCACCGCCGAGCTGTTCTCCGACGACATCGACCTGTTCGAGGAGTTCGGCGTCGACTACGAGACGGCGACGCCCACCCCCAATCTGTTCACCGCACTGCTGCCGTTCCTGCTTCCGGTGGGTCTGCTCATCGGCTTCTTCATATGGATGCAGCGCCGGGCCCAGGGTCAGATGGGCGGCATCATGCAGATCGGCCGCTCCAAGGCCAAGACCTACTCGACCGAAAAGCCGGGCACCACCTTCGACGACGTGGCCGGCTACCAAGGCGTGAAGCAGGAGATCACCGAGGTGGTCGACTTCTTGAAGTCGCCTCAGCGCTTCGCCACCATCGGTGCCCGCATTCCCAAGGGCGTGCTGCTGGTGGGCCCGCCGGGCACAGGCAAGACCCTCATCGCCCGGGCCGTGGCCGGCGAGGCCGGCGTTCCCTTCCTCTCGGTGACCGGTTCTGACTTCATGGAGATGTTCGTGGGCGTGGGCGCCAGCCGGGTGCGAGACCTGTTCCAGTCGGCCCGCAAGATGGGCCGGGCCATCATCTTCGTCGACGAGATCGACTCCATCGGCCGCAAGCGGGGCGCGGGGCTCGGCGGCGGCCACGACGAGCGGGAGCAGACGCTGAACCAGATGCTTTCGGAGATGGACGGCTTCGAGGCCACCGAAGGCATCGTGATGATGGCGGCCACCAACCGCCCCGACATCCTCGATCCGGCTCTGTTGCGACCGGGACGCTTCGATCGCCAGGTGGTCGTCCCCCTACCCGAGTGCGACGAGCGCCTGGCCATCCTCGAGGTCCACGCCAAGGACAAGAAGATCGCCGACGACGTTCAGTTGCTCACCGTGGCCAAGGGAACCCCGGGCATGAGCGGAGCCGACCTGTCCAACCTGGTCAACGAGGCCGCCCTGTTCGCCGTGCGCCGTGACGTGAAAGAGGTCCACATGGAGGACTTCGAGTCGGCTCGAGATCGCATGCTCATGGGTCAGCGCCGCGAGTCCATGGCTCTGTCCGACGTGGAGAAGGAGATCGTCGCCTACCACGAGGGTGGACATGCCGTGTGCGCCGCCGTCCTGCCCCACGCCGACCCCCTCCACAAGGTGACGATCCTGCCGAGCGGCATGGCCCTCGGCGTCACCCAACAGCTCCCCGAGGAGCGCCACCTCTACCGCCAGGACTACATCGAGGACTCCCTGGTGGTGCGCCTGGGTGGGCGCATCTCCGAGGAGCTGGTCTTTGGGGTCATCTCCACCGGCGCCAACAACGACCTCATGGGCGCCACCGAGCTGTCCCGCAAGATGGTGCGGGAGTGGGGCATGAGCGAGCGGATCGGCCCCATGGCTTGGGGTGGCCAGGGCCAGGTCTTCCTCGGCGAGGACCTCATGCACAGCCGGGAATACTCAGACGAGACGGCGCGGGTCATCGACGAAGAGACCGAGCGAATCCTGCGCAAGCAAGAGGACCGCTGCCGCGACACGCTGCGTCACTACCGCCCGGGCCTCGACGCCGTGGCCCGGGCCCTGCTCGAGCACGAGACCATCGACGGTGCCGAGGTCAAGCGCCTGGTCGACGCCGCCCAGGCCTCACACGACGGGGCCGGGCCGGACGACTCAGCGCCGGACGGCGAGGCCCTCCTGGAGCCAGAGACGGCTGCATCCGCCTCCATGCGCTCCACCGGAACGTAGCTCCGCTCCCACCCTCCGAGGAGTCGCCCTCCGAGGAGTCGCCCTCCGAGGAGTCGCCAGCCGGCTACTACTCGAGCCGGCTCTCGCGTACCTCGGCCAGGGTGGCCCACAGATCGGTGGCGGTGGCGGGTCCGATGTGGCTGGCCCGCACCACCCCCTCCGCGTCGGCCACCACGATGCACGGCACCGCGTCGATGCCGTAGCGGCGATGGAGGTCGCCTCGGGCCGCATACTCGACCTCCTCCACCGCCACCTCCGGGCTCTCCAGAGGTCCGGCCTTGACCACCACCTGGGCACACGAGTCACACGTAGCTGACGTGAAGACAGCCACCAACCAGGCGGCGTCGGGGCGGAGGAAGTCGTCCCGGTCGAGCTGGGACGGCACGGCCCATCGAGCTTGGGTGGGTGCGTCGGGCCGGCGCCGCTCGAGCACCACGGCCACCGCCACGGCCAGCACCACCAGCACGGCGGCGATCACCAGACGTTCCATCCGGCCACGGTAGCCATCCGCTCACCGAGCAATCTCTGGTTGCGACGGCGACTACAGGGGGATGCCGAGGAGGGTGGTGATGCCCGGGTCGACAGCCGGCGAGAGGTCGCGCTCGACCACGACCGGGCCGGTGGCCTCCACCACCAGAGGGACAGGCGAATCGTCCGACAACTCGGCCAGAGAAACCTGCCGCCGGGCGACCGGGCCAAGCTCGACATCGCCGAGCTGGTCGACGGCGACCACGCGGCCGTCGACCTGGGCCCCCACCGAGAACCGCACCGAATCGGGACCAGGGTTGAAAATCACCAGGCGCTCGTCGACCTCGTCGACACCAGGCCCTGCGGCCAGCAGCCAGCGCTCGGCGGCCAACGGCGCGCCCACCATCGACGACCAACCCCGCCTCGAGGACGGTGGCGCCCCCGACAGCTCCCGCTCGGTCACCACGGCGACGCCGTTGATCGAGCGCACGGTGGACGAGTGGCCCACCGCAG
>JBBSLT010000251.1:0-3229 GCA_038233555.1 Acidimicrobiales bacterium | reverse complement strand
TCGCTCTCTTCAGCTTTGACCAGGACGCCCAGCAGGGCTGTGTGGTGGCGTCTGAGCCCGACCCCGCCTACGACGTGGAGCTGCAGGACATCCCCTCGACCCGAGTGATCGCCTACCGCCTGGCGGTCACCCGCAACGGCGAGCCGGTCACCGGCGCCGAGGTCTGCATCAGCGCCGCCATGACCGGGATGTCGGCCATGGGGGTCACTGACGACGCCGTCGAGGTCGACCCGGGGATCTATGAGGTGGCGGTGCGCTTCGCCATGCCCGGACCGTGGGACGGCACGGTGCTGGTGAGCGAGGGTGGGGCCGAGTCCATCGCCGTTCCCTTGTCCTTCGATGTGAGCAGATGACCCCGCCTCAGCGCTCTACCTGAACGCCCCACCGAAGCGGTCCACATAGGGCGCCAGCGCCCGCGTCACCCGGGCCTCGTCGAGGCCGAAGCCGGCCAGGTCGTAGCGGTGCCGGCCGTGCTGGTGCTGGGGGTTGTCCGTCACCCAGGCCCGCATCAGCCCCTCGACCTCCCCTGACAGGGGCCTGCCCATCCGCTCGTAGATCCCGGCCACCACTGCCACTGGGTCGCCGATCAGGGCGCGGTAGGCCACATCGAGGAAGCGTCCGTCGCCTACCTCGTGGCGCACCGCCAACGCCCGCTCGGTGGCCACGGCCGAACGCTGGAGGCACTGCTCCCCCACCACCTGGGGCGACAGCTCATCGGTGTAGGGCCGGCGCACGGCGCTGACCAGGCTGGCCCACGAGGGGACCGCCTCGGTGAGATCACGATGGCACTGCACGATGACGGCGGTGGGATAGGTGCCAGCCAACGTGCGCAGATGGGCCAGGTGGCTGGGCGACTTCAGCATCCACGGCCGGCCGGCGTCCGAGTCGGCATCGGAGTCGGAGTCCTCGAGCACCCGGAGCTGAAGGGCGTGGCCGGCGTACTCCGAGGTGAGTTCGGCGCGGTAGAGCCAGTGTGAATAGTCGGGGGCGTGGAACATGTCGTCGAGGTGCTGGCTGGCGAAGGCGTTCTGGAGGAGGGTGTCGCACTCCTCGGGACCGTCGGCCGACAGGGAGTGGATGGTCCGCATCTCGGGGACCAGCTCGAGGTAGCGCTCGAGCCACGACTCGGCTGCGGCGACGCGCTTGGACCGGCCGTCGGGGTCGGTCGGGTCGCGAGGGACGGGGCTGAGCGCCTCCCACAGACGCAGCACCCGGTAGGCGGGGTCGAGGGCGACCAGCTTGTGCAAGAGGGTGGTGCCGGTGCGAGGGAGACCGGTGATGACCACGGCCACGTCGGGTGGGCTGGCCGAGATGGCGGGGTGGCGGGCCAGGTGATCGGACAGGCGCAGCCCGTTGACCAGGTGGCGCACCACCACCTTCTCCAGCACCTTGGCGCCCAACGGGTTGAGGGCGGCGCTACGCCGGCAGGAGTCCATCAACCGCCGGAGGTTGTCGATCCCCTCCGGCTCACCGGCGTCGGGTAGACCCGCCTGCGTCCGAGCACGATCCAGTAGCACCGGGACGGACAATGGGTCGCCGGACACGCAGCCGTTGTACCATGGACCACGTGCCGGGACCGATCGCTGTTGTGTCGGGGGGTGGCCGAGGCATAGGCCGGGCGGTGGCTCTGGCTCTGGCCGGCGCCGGCCATCCCGTGGGCGTGAACGACACCGGCGTCGCCCTCGACGGCAGCGCTCCCGGACCACAGCCGGCCGAGGCGGTAGCCGACGAGATCCGATCCGGTGGAGGCGAGGCGCTGGCCTGCGCCACCGATGCCCGCACTCGGGCCGGTGCCGAACAGGTGGTGGCCGAGGTCCGGGAGTGGGCCGGCCAGCGCCCCACCATCTTCGTCCACGCCGCCGGCACCCTGCGCGACGCCATGGTGCATCGGGCATCCGACGACGACTGGTCAGAGGTCTTGGGCTCCCACCTCGGGGTGGCCATCGAGCTCACCCGGGCCATCGCCCCCGCAGTGCGGGAGGGGCGCTTCGGGCGCATCGTGTACCTGGGGGGCGCCGCCGGCCTGGTCGGCAGCGTGGGCCAGGCCTCCTACGCGGTGGCCAAGGCTGGGCTGTTCGGCCTCACCCGGGCCGTGGCCCTGGAGATGGCCGGCCGCGACGTCTGCGTCAACTACGTCGCCCCCTTCGCCTTCACCCGCATGACCGAGTCCATCCCGCCGGTCACCGACGAGTTGCGCGCCTACCTGGCGTCAGCTCCCTTGGCCACCCCGGGCGACATCGCCCCGTTCGTCGCCTGGCTGTGCTCACCTGAGGCGGCCGGCGTGAGCGGACAGGTAATGGGCGCCCGCGGCGCCGAGATCGCCATCTGGTCCCAGCCCCGACCGCTCCAGCAGCTGGTGGAGGTGGCCGGCTGGGATGGCCCGGCCCTGAACCGCACCGCCCGCGCCAAGCTGGATGAGCATCTCACGCCCCTCGTGTCCGAGTTCGACCTGTTCGGAACGCCACCGGTCGCCGTGGCCCGAGCCTGACAGGAGTCTCACCCATGACCACGCCCGCCCCGACCCTCGAACGGCCCTTCACCGACGTGGTCGCCACCGCCGAACAGGCCGTCGCCCTCGGCCCTGAGTACGTGAGCGCCGTGGGCAAGGTGATCGCCAGCCATGTGCGCAACGAGCTGGCCGGCGCCACCGTGTTCGACGAGCCGGCCATCACCCTCGCCCCCGGGCCCAAGGAGAAGTGGCTGGCCTGTCGCATCGCCATGGAGGAGTACGGTCACCACCTCAAGTTCAACAAGCTGTCGTCCGAGCTGGGTCTGCCCGACCCGCTGGCTCGACAGAGCCTTTCCACCTTCGACTATCCGCTGAAGACGTGGGTGGAGTTCGTCGTGCTGAAGGCCATCGTCGACATGGCCGAGGTGGTCCTCATGGAGGAGCTCTCCGATTGCAGCTACCTCCCGCTGCGCAACCTGGCGGTCAAGCTCCTGCCCGAGGAGCGCTTTCATGTCTCCTTCGGCAAGGCCCACACCAAGGAGCTGGCCGCCGACCCCGACACCCGGCCGCTGGTGGCCCAAGCCGTCGACGACCTCGTACCCTTCACCCTGCCGTTCTTCGGGCGCAGCCACTCCACCAACAACGAGCTGTTCCGCCGTTGGGGGGTCAAGCGCTACCGCAACGACGAGGTGCGGGCCCAGTTCATCGAGCGCAGCCGTCGCTTCGTGGTCGACGACCTGGGCCTCGACTTTCCCGACGTGGCGGTTACGTGGGCGGGGT
>JBBSLT010000250.1:0-3246 GCA_038233555.1 Acidimicrobiales bacterium | reverse complement strand
GCGACGCCGCCGGCATCATCGCAGTCGTCGAGTGCGTCGTGGCCGACGCCGGCTACTGGAGCGAGACCAACGCCGGCGCCCCCGGTCCCGACCGCCTCATCGCCACCACCAAGGACCGGAAGCAGCGCCGCAGGGCCAGGGAGATGGGCACCACCACCGGGCCGTCGCCCGAAGGAGCCACGGCGGTGATGGCCATGGAGCACCGGCTGCGCACCCCCGAAGGCACCGAGGCCTATGCGAAGCGATCAACCACCGTCGAGCCTGTCTTCGGCCAGATCAAGGAGACCCGGGGCTTTCGCCGCTTCATGCGCCGGGGCCTACGGCGGCGCACAGCGAGTGGCGCATCATCTGTGCCAGCGCCAATCTGCTCAAGCTATTCCGCCACCTCGGCCCGGGAGGCCTCGCCACCCTGGCCTCGCCCACAACGACCTGAGGCCAACCGCCCCGGCCCAGCACCAGGTCACCATGCCAAGGGTCAGGTCTCACGCCGAGCCATGAAAGGCTCCATTCCCTCAACGGAACACGAGGGCGATTCGTCACTCCTTCCCCGGCATGATCTGACGGGAACAACGACAATACCTACCTCTCGCTTCGAGCAACTCTGCTGTTTGATGCCCCGTCACCTCTGCATAGATAGCTACTCACCCGCCGAGCGATTGCGGGACAGCCTGCCAGACCACGTCTTTGAGTCGGTCAAAGCGGCGTTGCGGGCCCCGACCTCCCGGCTGCCCAAGTCGCCGGCGCCCCGGTCGAGGTCGTACTCGAGGCGGTGGATGGCGGCATCCAGGCGCTGGCAGCCGGCGCCCAGTTCGCCGACTACCTCGGGCCGGGCCAACAACAAGCGCAGGCCGGGCGTGCCCCACAGCGCGGCGTCGAGTTCCTCCAGGGCGCTCGCCGCCTCGGCCATGAGGTGGCCGGATCTCCCTCGCTGGCCAGGACGTCCTCGGCCCGCTTCAGCAGGGCGCGCACGGTGACCACGGCGGGCGCCGTCCTGGCCGACGGGCGGGATACGACGGCGACGATCCCGCACATGGCCGTTCAGACTACCGGGGCGCTCCGGGCCGGGCCCCCCCGACCCGTTGGCCCTGGATTACGACGGGGAACCTTCGTAGCCGAAGTATTCGGGCGGGACCGGTTGATAGTCCCGGTAGGAAAAGATTCGGGTCATCCCCACCGGGGCGCCGTTGTAGCCGGACATCTTGGCGTTGGCGGTGTGGTGGGGGACGTGACAGTGGAAGATCCAGTTGCCCGGGTTGTCCGCCACGAACTCGATCTCGAAGAAGTCACCCGGGCCCATGGTCTGGGTGGTTTCCTCAGAGCGAGCCTGGGGCGGCACCGGATGGCCGTTCTGCGAGGTCACGGCGAAGTCATGGCCGTGCAGGTGCATGGAGTGTTCCAGGTTGGAGGCGTTGTACAAGCGGATGCGCACCCGGTCACCTTCGTCGATCAGGATCGGCCCACCCGACGCCTCACCGGTCTTTCCATTGATGGTGGAGAAGGGGAAGTCGCCCGTTCCCGGGGGAAAGGGCTGAACCAGGGCACCGTTGGTGACCATCGGGTCCATGGGCCCGGCTACCGGTGCAAACTGCTGCAGGGTCATGGCCACATCGACGTCGACCTGATCCTCGGCGGCCACGCTCCGGGGCTGGATGATGAACATGCCATCGAGGCCCCGCAGTTCCTGGACGGCACCGTCGGTGTGGGAGTGGTAGGCAAAGCTTCCGGCGTGCTCCGGGACAAACTCGTAGGTGAACGTCTCCCCTGGTGCGATCGGCTCCGGCTGGCTGATTCCGGCCACGCCGTCGTCCTCATTGGGTTGGTGCAGTCCGTGGAAGTGCACGGTGGTGTTGGTCGGCCGCGGTCCGCTGGCCATCGGGCCGGGCGGCACGCTGGGGGGAAGGTTGTTGGTGACCTCGATGCGGACCGTCTCGCCTTCCGTGGCGACCAACGTTGGACCAGGGGTGGAGCCGTTGTAGCCCCACACCGTTGCCGTCTTGATGGGGAATGCGGCGATCTGCTGCTCGAACTGGGCCGCAGTGAGGCGGAAGGTGCGGACGTCGCCCACCAAGTCCCCATCCTCGGTCGTCACGCTCGGAGTCACCAACGCGGTCGGCTCGATCCCATCCCCGCCGTCGAGGCCCACATCCGCTTGGCCACCGACACCGGTGTCGGGAACTTCCGTCGCTCCGCCATCCGCGATCAGGGCGACGGTGGCCACCACCAAGGCGACCACCGCCACCACAACGGCAACAATTCCCAGTGTGTTGGAGCGATTCATCGATACGTCCCTTCCGTTCGCCAGGCTTGGATGGGAGCTTGGTTTCCAATCCCTCGTCACCAGCCCTATACCCCCAGCCCGTACCGGCCGAACATGGCGCACCCAAGTCGTGGTTCTCGGCGCTCCTATCCCGCGACTTGGGGAGCAGGAGCGGGAACGAGCCAGTCGAGGTGGACGACGATGTCGTGGTGGTGCTCGGCGGCGGCGGGACGGCACCGGCAATCAAGTCGGCGAAGGCATTGGCCCCCGGACCGTTGGTGGCCCGGAAGTGAGTCCCGTCCCCCTGGAACCAGTCGGGGTGGCCCTCGCTGGGTCCATACCAGTCCACCAGGTGGGCGCGGGGATGGCCCTGTATCGCTTCCGTCGGGTATTGCTCACCGGGGGCCGAGCGACTGAGCGAGCGAGGCTGGGAGCGCCTCTGGGACTTCCTCGGCGCCGGCGCGACCCGCACGACGTTGGTCGGAGCGGTATGGCTGGCAAAGGAGCACCTCAGGGACGTGTACCTCACCGAGGACGCCGCCGAGGCGACGCGGCTGCTCGACGCCGTCATCGCCGAGTGTGACGACGAGGACATCCCCGAGCTGGCCACCCTCGCCACCACCTTGCGGCGCTGGCGCACCGAGATCTTCGCCCACCACGCCACCGGCGCCTCCAACGGCCCCACCGCAAAGGTCGCCATGTCCCTGATAGAGACGCTTCTCGTACCCGGGTCTGCGGTCTTCCCGCCGGGCTGTTGACGCTGGCTTCATGGCTCGAAACCTGGCTGGTCGACTCGGATATTGAGCCCGAACTTATGCCCGTGCCGTCGGACCGATCCGAATAGCCCCAGGCGTGGTCAATTGTGGAGGATCGTGCCGGCTCAGCCGCGACAATCCTCCACAATCAGCTCCATGGCGGCCGAGCGGGTCAGCTCAGACGCACCGGTAGCTCGGCTAGGCCCCGCAGGGTGATGGAGTCGCGGTAGCGGG
>JBBSLT010000249.1:0-3273 GCA_038233555.1 Acidimicrobiales bacterium | reverse complement strand
ACCCGACCACCTCCGACCTCCCGCAGCGGGCCCTTCATCACGTCTGCATCGTCGCTGCAGAGGTACAGCACCTGGGTCAAGACGCTGGCCACCGCCTCCTCGTAGGAGCGGCCACATAGTCGGGCCACGGAGGCTCGGTTCCCGCGAAGCCAGTCCGTGTTGCCCGCCTGGGCCAGGTCGACCTCCTGGGCTGCCAGGCAGTCGCTGAGCGAGCCCTCGTCAAACGAGACGGTGGACGCCACCACCGCAGACCTTCGACGCGTGGGACGGTCGGGTGTGGCGGCGGTCGAAGGGCGACACCCCGTTGCGGCTCTCGGAGCTCTCTGACTCACCCAGTTCGCTCTGGGTCCCACCCACGCTCGGCGACGAGGGTTGGTCGCCCACCGGCGAGCCGTTCGTCCAGTGCTTCGAGGTAGTGGCGCCCCGCAGCGACCTGCCGTTCGGCGCCTACCGGGATCGAAGAGGTCGACGTCGCCGCCACCGACGTGCTGGCCGAAAGCGACGGCACCCTGCGGGTCACCGCGCCGCTTGGTCCGGGTGCCAGCTACACGGTGGTGAGCCGGCGTTCGGAGGTTACGGCGACGGCGTTGCGGGCCGCCGATCCCTCGCTGGTCGAGAGATCCCAGACTGTCAGCGACGCCTACCTGGCGCTGGGTGAGGTCCCCGGCCGGGTGGAGGCGCTCGCCCGAGAAGTGACGGCGGAGGCGCCAACGACCTACGACAAGGTCAAGGCGCTCGAAGCGTGGATGGGGGCGAACACGACCTATACCCGTGACATCCCGCCGCTGCCTCCCGGCGCCGACGCCGTCGAACACCACCTCTTCGTCGACCGGCGCGGCTACTGCGAGCAGATCGGCACGAGCCTGGTCGTCATGCTGCGCTCACTCGGCATCCCGGCACGCCTCGCCGTGGGCTACGTCCCGGGCGAGCAGTCGCTGCTAGGAGGCGAGTTCACCGTCCGGGCCGACGACGGCCACGCCTGGGCCGAGGTCTACTTCCCGGGCCTGGGCTGGCAGGGATTCGATCCCACGGCGTCGGTCCCCCTCTCGGGCGAGCACGACCGCTCCTTGCTCGCCTCGCTGCTGCGCCTCCTCCGGCGCCTGGCCCCGGTGGTGGTGGCCGTCGCCGTGGTGGTGGGTGGCGCTGGCCCTGAGAGGAGCGTGGTCGTGGCAGCGCCGCCGCCGGGCCCGCCCGTGGGCCGCGGTGTACTTCGGCCGGCTGCAACGGGTCGGCAAGGGACGGGGACGGGCCCGCCAGCCGCACGAGACGCCCGGTGAGTACGTCGCCGCCCTCGCCGCCTCGGTGCTGCCCGACCCCCGCCTACCCGCCGTGGGCGACATCGTCACCGAGGCGGCATGGTCCGGGCGCGTGCCGGCGCCGGGGGTGACGGCCTGGGCCGACTCCGTGCTGTCCGAGGCCACGCGGCGTTGGCCCGCCGCCCGGTTCCGGCGCCCTCGCGGGCGCGGTGGGCTTGGTACACCGGGCCGCCGGACGCGATGATGTGCGTTCCATGACGTTGCTACGCACACAGGGTCGGCGCTGTGCTGTGGCCGTCAGCCTCACCTCGGTCGTCCTCGCCCTCGGGACGAGCCCGTGGTCGGCGTCGGCGGTGGAGGAGATCCCCGCGTCCCAGCCGATCGCCGAGGGCGCCGTCGATGCCGCGACCACCACGACCACCGCCGCCCCTGACACCACCACCAACGCACCTCCTGCGACCACGACCACTACGGCGCCGCCCGCCACTGCCACCACGACCACGCCGGCTCCTCCACCCGAGTCGAACCCCACGACCCCAGCGCCGGACTCTCCGGCACCGGCGCCGCAGCCCGGCCCTCCGCCTGGCGCTCCGGCACCGTCCCCGTCACCCCCAGGCGACCCGGGCGCCCCCTCCCCGGTCCTCGTACCGGGCCCCTCCGATGAGCCGTTGCCTCCCGCCGGAGGCGACGACAGCGAGGCTCCCACCGCCGACGAGGGGGCGTTCCCTCCCGACCTGCAGGCGCTCCTGGATTCCGTGGAACGCAGCGGCTCCAACAACACCCAGGCGCTGATCGACGCCCTCGCCCCGCTCGGGCGCTACGGCGTGAGCCCGGAGGAGGCCGCCCTGGTCGGCTTTGGTCGCTTCCCGATTGCCGGCCGCGCCACCTACAGCCACGACTGGTGGTTCCCCCGCTTCGGTCCGGGCTGGCGGCTCCACGAGGGAACCGACATCTTCGCCGCCATGGGCACCCCGGTGCGGGCGCCGGCCGCCGGCAAGGTGCGCATTAGCAACGGCGGGCTGGGCGGAGTGTCGGTCTACGTCATCGAGCCCGACGGGACCTACTACTACCTGGCTCACCTGGCCGGCACCGCCCCCGATCTGGTCGAAGGCGCGGCGGTCGTCACGGGCCAGGTGGTGGGCTTTGTCGGCGACTCCGGGAACGCCCGGGGCGGCTCGCCCCATGTCCACTTCGAGGTCCACCCCGGTGGCGGCGGTCCCGTCGATCCCAAGCCGGTGCTCGACCAGTTTCTCACCGACGCCCTGGCGGGCACGCCGGCGATCGTCGACGCCTACGCCAAGGCAGCCACGGCCGCCGCCGGCAGCAGCACGCCCCGGCCCCGGCTCCCCGAGCCCAGAGCGGCCCGCCTGCCGATGGCCGACGCCCCGAGGTCAGCCCTGCTGTGGGCGTCGGCGGCGAGTCCCGCCGGAGGTGCAGTACGCCTGGCCCAGGCCGAGGCGCTCCGTGCCGCCGCCGCCCTCGAGAGCGACCGCCGCTTCGTCGCCCAAGCCACCGAGAGCCGCCGGGCCGACGCCCAGCTCGAGGCCTGGCTGGATCCCCTCGTCCCGCCGGCGCTGGCGCCCTTCTTCGACTGAGGGGCGCTTCGGCGCCTGGGTGGCCAGCGACCGATGGTTCTGCCGGCCCCAGGAGTTGAGGCCCTTGTTCCGGCGATCCCCGGGGCGATTCCTCAGACGGTGGTGGTTTGCTCCCGGTGCTCGGTGGCGAGCTTGTCGGGGTCATCTGAGTAACGGCGCCAAAGTGGCCAACATGTGATCCTCTAACAGTGATTAGTAGAAGTAAATTGAGGGTGGAGTTCCACTAATGCGGTCGAGGGGCCGGAACAGCACCGAGTTCCCACTTCCACCAACAGGCGGAGCTTCCCCGATCAGCCCACGCCCGCCGGCCCTGGTCAAGACGTCTCGGTCCATCGACCCCCGAAATCCGCCCCTGACCAGCCAGTTCGTCCATTCCAGGGCACCGTGCCCTAACGCCGTTAGTGGAAGCATTCTTGGCCGTT
>JBBSLT010000248.1:0-3285 GCA_038233555.1 Acidimicrobiales bacterium | reverse complement strand
CCGTCATCGCCCGCCGGGCAGGCCGCCCTCGTCGTCGTAGACGCCCTGCTCGCCCACCGCCGCTCCCAGGGCGTCGTAGCCCGTGGTACGCCCGGTTCGCCAGGCCTTGAGGCCCTCGAGGTCGAGCAGGGGCCGGACCTCGGGATCGTCGTAGGACATGGCCAGCAGGAGCTCGGTGAAGCGGGCCACCGAGACCGGGGAGGCGCCAGGACCAACGGTGAAGTTGCAGTGGTCGTAGGGCGAGGTCTGGGTGAGGATCCTCGTCGAACCGGGCGCAAGGGTCCCGTCGTGGGAGAACAGCAGATGATTCCCGTCGATCATGCAGGCAGCGTCGACCGTGCCTGCCATCAAGGCGGCGGCCGCATCCCGCTCGCCGCCGATGTGGTCGCCGTGCTTGCCCACGCCCACCTCGTGGCCCACGATCTCGAAATCCGCCCCGGGCACGAGTCCCAGGCCGCGGAGGTGCGACAGCGGGATCAAGGTGGCCTGGGGGGAGTCGACGGCGCCCACCCCGACCCGGCCGCCTCGCAGGTCTTCGACCTCGATGACGGCGCCGTCGGCCCGCACCACCACCACCGAGGTGAGATCGCAGTCGGTGTCGCGCATGGCCACCGCCGCCACCTCCTGCCCGTTGGCCCGGCTCAGGCGGTCGGCTCGCAGCCACGCCAGCGGGGAGTTCCAGGCCACGTCGAGCTGTCCGGCCACCAGGGCCTCGACCTGGCGGTCGTAGTTGGAGAAGAGGACGTAGTCGAAGTCCAGCCCCTGGCGGGCGAACCAGTCCTTGAAGCCGTCCCAGATGGTGACGACCTTGGGGTCGTAGGCCACCGCTCCCATGACCAGCGTCGGTGCCGAAACCGCCATCAGCTCGGCTCCTCGAACAGGGGCATGCCGCAGGTGATGCGACCGATGAAGTCGTAGAGGACATCGGTGGTCGGCGCCATGACCGTCGCCGCCCGGGCATCGCGGAAGTGGCGCTCCACCCCCACCTCCTTACGGAAGGCCGCTCCACCGCACACCCGCATGGCCAGGTCGGTGACCTCGGTGGCGCTCTCGCCGGCGCCGGCCTTGACCTCGAGCACACGAAGCATGGTGTCGTCACGGCCCCCTTCCAGGGCGGCCAGGGTGTCGAGGAGGAGGGTGCGCACCATGTCGGTACGGATGCGCATGCGTGCCACGTAGGCCCGCACCGTGGGCATCTCGGCCAGGGACTGGTCGAGATGGGTCAGGCGGGTTGCGGCTACATGGGCCGCCGCCTTGGTGGTGGCCGCATCCATGGTGCCGACCGAGAAGGCGGCGTTCATGATCTGGAAGTAGGGCAGCACGATCATCAACATGAGGTCGAAGCCCCCACCGTCGGGGCCGAGCATGGCGTCGGCGGGGACGAGCAAGCCTTCCGCGGTCATGGGGCTCGAGCTGTTGCCCCGAAGGCCGAGGCCGTCGAAGGGGGCGCCCACGCTCAGCCCCGTCGCATCCGCCGGGACCAGCCACAGGGTGCTCATGCCCTCGGCGGCCATGGGCCGGCTCGACCACACGTAGCCGTCGGCCTCGCCTGACGAGGTCACCCAACTCTTGCGGGCGTCGAGCTGCACGTTCTCACCACTGGCCGTGGCGGTGCTCACCGGGGCCCAGAACTGGCTGCGCGATCCGGTCTCCGACAGGGCCAGGGCCAAGAGGTACTCGCCGGCGGCCACCGCCTCCCGGACGGGGGGCGCGCCCTCGGCCTCGATCAGAGGAACGGCGCAGTAGTGCATCATCACGATCATCGCCGTGGAGGCGCAGTGATGGGCCAGCTCCTCGATTACCAGGGCGGCGGCCCGGATGCCCTCTCCCCGGCCTCCCACGCTGGTGTCGCTGAGCAGGCCCAGCAGGCCGGCCTGGCCCAGGGCGTCGATGCTCGCCCGGGGGAAGGTTCCGCTGCGGTCGACCTCGGCGGCGGCCGGCGCCACCACGTCGTCGACCACGGACCGGAGGGTGTCGAGGGGGGACAGGGCGTTGCCGGTGGGTGCTGGGGTCATCGGGAGGCTCACTTCCTGGCGGTAACTCTGGGAAGGGCACCGCCTGAGGTTGGGTGGGGAGAAGCGGCCGGCGCCCGCGCGGGCAGCCGGCGTGATCAGTGGGTGGTCGCCCGACCGGACGACTCGTGCATCGATCAGCGTCCGGCCATGGCCCCACCCCCTCTCCGTCGTCGGTACCTCGGCTGCCATTGTGGTCGCACCGGCGGGGCGTGAGCAACGGCGGGCATGTACATGCACCCAAAGGAATCGGGGTTCTCAGGTGCCGTCGCGATCCCGGCGGCGGTCAGGACGGCCAGCGGAGAATGGCGCCGAGCCCGTCGGTGAGGCTGCTTCCTCCGGGGACAACTCGCACGCCGGCGCCGGTGCCGAGCGCCGCTCGCACGGCGACGTCGACCAGCGGGGCCTCTCGGGGATCGTCGACACCCATGGCCTCCAGCTCGGCGGGAATGAGGCCCACCTGGGTGGGCTCGTTGCCGTAGAACGCCGGGCGGCTGTCATCGGGGCTCTCCTCCACCAAGAGGACATCGACCTGAGCCTGAGCCAGGGCGGCCACGGTGGCCGCCGCTCCGTCCGCCGCTCGATCGGACTGGCCCATCTCCTCGGCGAACTTGTCGAGGATCTTCGCAGTGTCCGCCTCCACCACGTCCTGCACCAGCCGACTGATGGCGGCGCTGACGTGCTCGGCGGAGCCATCGTCGCTCCGTGCCCCCTCGATGACGGCCAACCGTTCGGCCGCTGGGGAAGGAAGGGCGCGCTGGAGCATCTCGACGGCCCGCACGTCGCCGGCCACCGCCACCACCCGGGGATCGAAGCGCTCGACCAGGGCGACCACCTCGGCGGCCACATCGTCGGCATTGTTCTCCCAGGTGTTCTCCGCCCGCTGTTGGAAGCGGCCTTGCGACCACCCTCCGGGCGCCGACTTGGCCAGCGGGTGATCGTCCCCACCTGCCTGGCGATGCACGTCGGACTCTCTCGGACGAAACACCGACAGGTCCGCACCAGTGCGATCAGCCAGCACCGTCAGGTATGCAGGCGAAGACTGACGCCACTGGAGGATCGGCAGCAGGGCAGGCAGTGCAGCCCAAGAGGCTTGATCCGCCACCGGTGCCTCCCGTCCGTGCTCGATGTGCGGAGCAGCATCAGCCGTGGCCACCGCAGCCAGGCCGTCCCCATGGAGATGAGCCTCGGCAATGTGCTCGTCGATGCTCTTCAGGAGGTCGTCCGGAGCGCCGGCCCGGCCGAGTTCGCTACGAAGGGTATTCCACCGCTG
>JBBSLT010000247.1:0-3292 GCA_038233555.1 Acidimicrobiales bacterium | reverse complement strand
GCGACGTCGCAGGCCGCGGCGAAGGCTCGGATCACCAGGCCGGGAGCCTTGATGGGGGCGACGATGCCGAACGACGCCACGACACTATGGTCGTTGTCCTTCACCCCGGTCAGTGGCCCGGGGACGGCAAGGGGGACCATCCATGTGCGGGTGGGCCGGGCGTCGGGCTGCTGATCGAGGGCGAGCAGCCGCCAGGCCACCTCGTTGCTCACGATCACGCCGCGGTGGATGTCGACCAGCTCCTTGCTCATCCCGAGCCCGGCGTCCACGTAGTCGGTGGACAGATCGGTGACGTCGAGGTCGAGGCCGTCGGGGAGGCGGCGGGGGCGGTACTGGCGCATCAGCCGGGACCGGAGGAAATGCCGGCTGTCCTCGCCCACCATCTGGTCCCGGGCGTAGGTGAGGTAGAGCCCGGGCAGGCGGACGTCGTGCATCCAGAGCAGGCCGGGGAACTCCTCGGCCTGGTCGAACAGCTGGTGGTGGTCGTCGCTGTTGCCGATGGTGTAGACGACCGCGTCGTAGGACCAAGGGCTGAGGTTGCGCGAGAGCGCCTGAGGGGGAAACCACCGCACCCCGGGAGCCAATGGTCGATCAGTCGGGGGTGAGGGTGAGAAGACATCGAGCTCGCAGCGCTCGGCCAGGTGAGGTACGAGCCGAGCGTTGTAGTCGGCGATGCCTGACGGGGTCGGAGGCATCGGCCCGACCAGGGCGAGGCGAACGGGCAGCTCGGTACGGGCTGAGGCGGGCGGCGACAGCATGGAGAGGGCGGCCAGGGTGCGCTCGGTCACCGCCGCCCACGTCAGCTCACCGGCGCGCTCCCGCCCCCGGTTCACCAGCACCTCCCGGTACGAGTCGTCGCTCAGACCTCGTTCGATCGCCCTGGCCATGGAGGCGATGTCGAGGGGGTCGAAGGTGGCTTCGGGCCAGTCGAGCACTTCGGGGAGCGACGTGGTGGCCGAGGTGATGGCGGGACATCCACAGGCCAGCGCTTCGGCCGCCGGCAGGCCGAACCCTTCGGAGAGCGAGGGCAGCACGAAGAGCTGGGCCTGTTGGTAGAGCGCCCGCAGCACCTCGTCGCTGACCCAGCCGGTGAGCAGCACGTCGTCGTCGCCCAATCCCAGAGCCCGGATGTGAGCCGACCAGGATGCTCTCGTCGCTTCGTCGACCTGGCAGGCCAGCACCAGGCGATGTCCGGCCCGAAGCGATCGGGGCAGGGTGGCCCATGCCTCCACCAGCCGCTCGGTGTTCTTGCGAGGCTCACCGCCGGCCACCGCCAGCACGTAGGGAGCGTCGAGCCCCGGAAGGTTGCGCTTCAGCACCGTCCGGGGGGCGTCGCCGGGCGTGGCCGGGTGGAAGTAGGGCGAGACGCCGGCGCCGATGGTCACGACTGTTGCAGGGTCGAGCCCGAGGTGCTCGACGGCCATACGGGCGGTGTGCTCGGAGATGGCCAGCACCAGGTCGGCCTGGGCCACGAGCTCGGCCCGGACCCGATAGCGCCGCATGCGCTCCTGGTCGCCGGCGTAGCGCTCGGGTTCGACCAGGGGGATGAGGTCGTAGAGGGTGACGACCAGCGGGACGTCGTCGTGCACGACGTGGGCGGGGATCTCGCCCTCGGCGTGGGCACCCAGCTCGAAGGGTGACATCAGGTGGTAGGCGAGGGGCCGATCGGCGCGGCCGGCGACGATTCGCAACTCGCTCATGGTGTTCCAGCGCAACTGCGGTGAGCACAGCAGATCCTGATCGAGCTCCCGGGGGAAGGGAAGGTGGGGGTTGAGCAGGAGGGCGTCGACGGCGCCTCGGCGGATCAGGGCGCGAGCGTGCTCCTTGACGTAGCGGCCGATGCCGCGGTGGGCATGGGCCGGGTTCTGGGTGGCCTGGACGTCGAGGACCAGCCCGTAGGCCGGGCCTGGCGCCGGGGTCACCCCTCGGGGGTGGCTCGCAGCAGCACCACGCCGCGAGCTCCGCTCGCCCAGGTGGAGGTCGGGGGCTCCCCGTCGGCGCGCTCCCAGCGGTCGGGGCCGGTCTGGACGCAGACCCGGCGGTCGAGCAGCCGCCATCCCTCTAGGAGGGCGTCGAGGTGGGCGGCGTCGTAGACCCGCTGGTGGTTGTCGACCTCCCATGCCCCGTAGGGAGCGGTGAGGACCAGCTCTGCGCCGGGGTGGAGCCAGCCGGCGAAGACCTCGATGACGCGCCGGTCGAGGTCGTCAGCGCCGGCCTGGTCGCCGTAGGCGCCGAGGCCGAAGTGCTCCAGGCTCGACACACAGAAGATGGCGTCGAGCGGCTGGTCGGGCCCCGACCACTCCTCGATCGGTCCCACCATCGGATGTAGCCGAGGATGCTCGAAGGGATAGGGGCGCAGGTCGGCGGCGATCACCTCGAGGCCCAGCGACGCCAGCGACAGCGACAGCGTCGACTCGGCGGCACCGACGTCGAGGACGTGGGCGTCCGGGGGGAGCGCCGATGCCACGCCCATGGCGTAGGGAATCTCCACGATGCGCTCGTTCACCTCGTTATGGCGCACCGAACCAGCGGTGTGGAGCAGGGTGACCGGAGGGTTGAACCAGACACCGGCTTGGGCACTTGGGCCGGTGTGTCCGCTGGCCCAGTTGAGCAGGTCGGCGGCGCCAGGACCGAGGTCGGTCACGGCCGCCCCCACCAGGTCTCTCATGGCGAGGTCTGCCTCCTTGGGGACCGGCGTACCGGAGCGGCGGGACGTCGCCGCCAGCTCGGTCGCCGTCTGGGTGTCGATGGTGACCCGCGTCTCGAGTTGGGCCATCCGCGCACCCAGGTCGCCGGCCCGCTCGTTGATGCGGTCCTCGACCCAGCCCAAGCGGTGCTCGATGGTGTCGAGCCTTCGGTCGAGATGGGCGCGCAGGCCGTCGCCGAGGGAGTCGGTGAGGCGCTGGTGCAGCCCTTGGAAGCGGGTGTCGAGATAGGAGGTCAGGGGGGACGCCACCTTGCGCACCACCCCCCGTACGTCAGCCGTCACCCTGGCACCCCCGCTCGTTCTCCGTCTGCCGGCAGCGCATGGTACTCGGCCTGTCGTACACCCAGCTCAGCCGAACCAGGTCTCCGACCGACTGCACTACTGTCGCTGCCATCGCACGGCAGCGCTGGGCCTCCATCATCTGATGGTCGCAACGATTCGCCAACGGGCCGAGTGGACCATCAGGTGGGGACTCGTCGTGGCGCCGGTGGTGATCCTGGTGCTCCTGGCCTGGAGCCGCCGCTGGCTGTCCGACGACGGCTTCATCAACCTCCGGGTGGTCGAGCAACTGCTGGGCGGCAACGG
>JBBSLT010000246.1:0-3310 GCA_038233555.1 Acidimicrobiales bacterium | reverse complement strand
GCCAGTTCCTGGGCCAGAGGGACAAGCCCGACGTCGACGTCATCGAGGGGCTCTCGCCGGCCATCTCCCTCGACCAGAAGTCGGCCGGGCGCAACCCCCGCTCCACCGTCGGGACCATCACCGAGATCTACGACTACTTGCGCCTGCTCTACGCCCGCATCGGCATCCCCCATTGCCCCCAGTGCGGCCAGGTGATCGCCCGCCAGACCCCCCAGCAGATCGTCGACCGGGTGTTGGAGCTGCCCGAAGGCACCCGCTTCCAGGTGCTGGCCCCGGTGGTCAGAGGGCGCAAGGGGGAGTACGAATCGCTGCTCGGCGAGCTGGCCTCCGAGGGCTTCACCCGGGCCCGGGTCGACGGCGAGGTCCACGAGCTGGGTGAAACCATCTCCCTCGAGCGCTACGAGCAGCACACCATCGAGGTGATCGTCGACCGCCTGGTCAGCCGGGACGGCATCGAGCGACGCCTCACCGATTCCCTGGAGACGGCCCTACGCCTGGCCGACGGGGTGGCCGAGATCGAGCTCGTCTCCCGGGACGGGGAGGCCGAGGGCGCCGAGGCGCAGATCCTCACCTTCAGCCAGCACCTGGCCTGCGCCGCCTGTGGCCTGTCGTTCGACGAGCTCGCCCCTCGCAACTTCTCGTTCAACTCGCCGTACGGCGCCTGCCCGCACTGCGACGGTCTCGGCACCCGCTTCGAGGTCGACGCCGAGCTGGTGGTACCCAACCCGGATGCCTCCATCGCCGAGGGAGCCATCGCCCCCTTCTCCACCGCCCGCACCCCCTACTTCGACCGGGTGCTCGAGGCCCTGGCCGAGAGCTACGGCTTCAGCCAGAACACCCCATGGTCGAAGCTCAAGAAGGCCCACCAGAAGGCCATCCTCTACGGGTCGGGCACCAAGAAGCTCCAGGTCGACTACAAGAACCGCTACGGCCGCTCCCGGTCCTACCGCACCGCCTTCGAGGGTGTCATCCCGTGGCTGGCTCGGCGCCACAGCGACGCCGAATCCGACTGGAGCCGGGGCCAGGCTGAGTCCTACATGCGGGAGGTGCCCTGCCCGATCTGTGAGGGGTCGAGGCTCAAGCCCGCGTCTCTGGCCGTCACTGTCGACGGCCGCAACCTCCACGAGGTCTCTTCGCTGCCCATCGTCGAGGCCGCGGCGGTGCTGCGGGAGCTGGAGCTGTCCGACCGCGATCGGATGATCGCCGAGCGGGTGGTCAAGGAGGTCAACGCCCGCATGGGCTTCCTCCTCGACGTGGGCCTCGGGTACCTCAGCCTCCACCGCTCGGCCGGCACCCTGGCCGGGGGAGAGGCCCAGCGCATCCGCCTCGCCTCCCAGATCGGCTCGGCGCTGGTCGGCGTCCTCTACGTCCTCGACGAGCCCTCCATCGGCCTGCACCAGCGCGACAACCACAAGCTCATCGACACTCTGATGCGCCTACGCGACCTCGGCAACACGGTGATGGTGGTGGAGCACGACGAGGACACCATCCGGGTGGCCGACCACGTGGTCGACATCGGCCCCGGAGCGGGCGAGCACGGCGGTGAGGTCGTCTACTCAGGCGACGTGGCCGGCCTGTTGACGTGTGCCGACTCGGTGACGGGCGACTACCTCACCGGGCGCCGGTCCATCCCCGTTCCCGAGATGCGCCGGCCCACGAACAGCGGCTGGGTGGTGGTCAAGGGTGCTCGGGAGCACAACCTCCAGAACATCGACGTCGAGCTGCCCCTCGGGTGCTTCGTGGCCGTGACCGGCGTGTCGGGCTCGGGCAAGTCCACCCTGGTCAACGACATCCTGCTACGGGCCCTGATGCAGCGGGTCTACAAGTCCCGCACCGCGCCCGGTCGCCATCGCTCGGTCACCGGCGTGGAGTCGATCGACAAGGTCATCGCTATCGACCAGTCGCCCATCGGGCGCACCCCCCGCTCCAACCCGGCCACCTACACCGGGGTGTTCGACAAGGTCCGCACACTTTTCGCCAAGACCTCCGAGGCCAAGGTGCGGGGCTACCTGCCGGGCCGGTTCTCCTTCAACGTCAAGGGCGGGCGCTGCGAGGCATGCTCGGGCGACGGGACGATCAAGATCGAGATGCACTTCCTGCCCGACGTCTACGTGCCCTGCGAGGTGTGCAAGGGGGCCCGCTACAACCGCGACACCCTCGAGGTGACGTTCAAGGGGCGGACCATCGCTGAGGTGCTCGACATGCCGTGTAAGGAAGCGCTGGAGTTCTTCGCCAACCAACCGGTGATCGCCCGCCACCTCCAGACCATCGTCGACGTGGGCCTCGGCTACGTGCGCCTGGGCCAGCCCGCCCCCACCCTCTCCGGCGGGGAGGCGCAGCGGGTCAAGCTTGCCGCTGAGCTGGCCAAGCGCTCCACCGGCCACACCATGTACGTCCTCGACGAGCCCACCACCGGCCTGCACTTCGACGACATCCGCAAGCTGTTGGGCGTGCTCGGGCGCCTGGTCGACCAGGGCAACACGGTGCTGGTCATCGAGCACAACCTCGACGTGATCAAGACGGCCGACTGGATCGTCGACCTCGGCCCCGAGGGCGGCTCCGGCGGGGGATTGATCCTCGCCGAGGGCACCCCCGAGCTGGTGGCCAAGCATCCCGACAGCCACACCGGCCGCTTCCTGGCCCCGCTGCTGTCCGGCTGACGTCGCTGACCGAGCGCCCGTGGGGGGAAGGCCGTGGCCCTCCCCCCACGGGCTAGCTGCGGTCGTGGGTGAAGCAGGACTGGCGATCAGTCGTCGTCGTCGTCGTCTTGGTCCTCCTCGTCGTCGTCTTCGTCATCGTCCTCCTCGTTGTCCTCCTCGTCGTCGTCATCATCCGAGTCAGCGTCTTCATCAGCGTCAGCCGCATCTTCGGCGGCGTCCTCGGCTGCGTCCCTGGCGTCATCTTCGGCGTCCTCGGCATCCTCGGCCGCGTCATCGGCGTCATCGGCATCCTCGGCCGCGTCATCGGCGTCGTCGGCTGCGTCCTCGGCTGCGTCCCGGACGTCATCTTCGGCATCTTCGACGTCAACGGCGGCGTCGTCGGCCGCGTCCTCGGCATCCTCGGCCGCGTCATCGCCGTCGGACGTATCTTCGTCTGTCACGTCGTCGTCGGTCACGTCGTCGTCCTCGTCGGCCTCCTGGTCGGCGTCGAGGGCCGTCGAGATCTCCGGGATGGGGTCGGCTGACTGGCCGGGCAACTGGTTGGTGGCGGCCAGCCCGCCGGTGGCAGCGGTCGCCACCAGGGCGCCTGCGGCCACGGCCTTACCGGCCGTGGTGGTCAGGAAGGCAATCAGGGTGGTAAGCAAGGGAAT
>JBBSLT010000245.1:0-3315 GCA_038233555.1 Acidimicrobiales bacterium | reverse complement strand
GTCGAGGCGGTTGACCGGCGAGCGCTCCCGATAGGCCTCAGCCGCCTCCGGCAGCGGACCGACCAGCGAGTGCAGGTAGTGAGCCTCGAAGCGATGAGTGGTCTCGTCGAGCTCGAAAAGGTTGGCTACGCCGTAGAGCTCGACGCCGGCGGCACAAAGCTCGGGATGGGTGGCCAGCAGGTTGAGCACGGTGAAGCCGCCGGCCGAGCCACCCATAGCCACCAGCCGGCGGGGGTGACCCCAGCCCTCGTCGGCCGCCGCCCGCAGCCCGGCGGCCACGTCGGCCACGTCGGCCTCGCCCCAGCGCCCGGCCAGAGCCTGGGTGAAGGCCCGCCCGTGGCCGGTGGAGCCCCGATGGTCAGGAACCAACACGGCCCATCCCCGGTCGATCCAAAAGGCGATGCGGGCGTTGAACACCACCTCCATCTGGTCCGTCGGCCCGCCGTGAACCCAGGCAATGAGCGGGGGCGGCCCGTCCGACGGCGCCGTCGGGCGATAGAGGCGCCCGGGGATCTCAGCGCCGTCGTCGCTGTTCCAGCTCACCAACTCAGGGTCCACCAATCCCGCACCCTCGAAGCCGGCCGCTGGCCCCTGGGCCACCACCAGGCGATCATTCAGCCCCTCTCCGTGGTGAACCACGATCCGGGTCGGGGTGGCGGCCCCGCTACGGACGGCGGCCAGGCGATCGCCTCTCCAGCTCAGGCCGCCGTGGACCCCCCGGGCCAGCTCGCGGACTTCTCCGGAGTCGACGTCGACCACCGCCAAGGAGCCGAAGCCCTCCTGATTGCGACACAGGGCCAAGGTGGCGCCGTCGGGCGACCAGGCAAACGACCGCTGGCCCGGCCCCCAGCTCGGTCCGCCGTGCTCGCAAGCCTCCTCCACCACCGCTCGGTCGACGCCGGCGGCGCGGACGTTGAGCCACCCCGACTCGTCGCCCAGGTACCCGAGGGCTCCGGTCGAGGCGTAGCGGGGCTGTTGGGCGGCCATGGCGTCACCACCGGCGATGACCGCCACCGGCCCGCTGGCATCCGCCGCCCGGGTGACGATGCGACTGGCGTCCCAGGGCATGGCCGGCACGTCCCACTCCTGCCAGGCAACCTGGCGGCCGTCCGGCGACCACGCGGGGTCGAGGCAGAAGTCGGCGGTGGTGGACAGCCGCCGCGGCCAGGCCCCGTCATCCTCCAGGGTGGCGACGGCCACGTGACGGGTGTCGAGGACGTAGGCCACCGACGTGGCGTCGGGCGACACCGCCGGAGACGACGCCGGGCCGTGCTCGACCACCCGGCGAGGCGGTGCGCCGCCGACCGGCTGCAGCCACAGCCCGCCGTCGGTGGCGGCGTACACCAGAGCGGAGCCGTCGGGGAGCCAGTCGAACGTGCCACCACCGTAAACCCGCGCCGCCCGAGGTGGCGGGTGAGAGGTGACGACCACCTCGGGCCCGGCGTGGAGGGCGGACCCGGCGGCCTCCAGCGCCACCACCACGAGTTGGGTCCGGTTGCCGGCGGTGGCCACGAATGCCAACCGCTCACCGTCGGGGGCCAGGCGGGGCTCGCCCAGCGTCCGGCCCCAGGCGCAGAGTGCCGCCGTCACCCGGGAAGGCGCAGAGCTGGGGGCCACGGGGAGATCTTGTCACGGCCTCAAGCCGTGATCACTACACGGCAACCCATCGTTCTGGGCATCCAGCGCATCCGGTTACCCGCGCGATTCCGGTGCCAGTACGTCGGAACAGGAGAAATGCGCTAAAGCCGCTGGCCGGTCGAGTCGAGGAACGGACATGACCCAGCTGATGGAAGCCCGAACCAAGGACCGTCACGCCGCCCGACCTCGGTCGGCCCCCAGACCCGAGCGAGACCCCGATGCGACGGCCGTCAGGACCCCGGGTCCCCGCTGGCGGCGAATCGTGCCGGCCCTGGCCATCTCGGTCATGGCCAGCGCCTACGTCTACGCCACCGTGCCCTTCACCTTCGCAGGTGCCGTCGAGTGTCACCAACAGGGCCTCTCCGGGGCCACGGTCGCTCCCGGCACCCCCGCCGGCACCCTCATCGGCGACGTCGACCTGCGTTGCGCCGAGACCGGTAACAGTCGTATCGCCATGGCCGGCGTCACCGCCGGGTTGGCGGCCATCGTCGGTCTGGCCGGGGCCTTCGCTCCGACCGACGCCGAGGTCAGGGCCCGTAAGGAGGCCAGCACCGACGAGGAAGACCGCTGGGCGGCAAGGAAGACTCGGGGCGTCTCCGTCGGCGCCTCCCGCTAGCACCGCCACCGCCAGTTCTTCCGGCGGCGTTCGCCGGGCCGGGGAGATCGTGCGTCACGCGCTATTCTCCGGCCCATGAGCCCCGGACAACCACCGCTGGTCCCCGACCGCAATCTCGCCCTCGAGCTGGTGCGAGTCACCGAGGCGGCGGCCCTGGCCGCTTCCCGGTTCATGGGTCGGGGGGACAAGCTGGGCGCCGACGGTGCCGCCGTCGACGCCATGCGCAGCGTGCTGGGCTCGGTGAGCATGGACGGCATCGTCGTCATCGGCGAGGGCGAGAAGGACGAGGCCCCCATGCTCTACAACGGGGAGCGCATCGGCGACGGCTCACCCCCCGAGACCGACATCGCCGTCGACCCCGTCGAGGGCACCACCTTGTGCTCGCTCGGTCAGGGCAATGCGCTGGCCGTCATCGCCGTCTCCGAACGAGGCTCGATGTTCGATCCCGGACCCTGCGTCTACATGGACAAGGTGGCGGTGGGCCCGGCCTTCGTGGGCGCCATCGACATCACCCGCTCCCCCACCGAGAACCTCCAGGCGGTGGCCAAGGTGAAGGGGGAGCCGGTGCGCAACCTCACCGCCGTGATCCTCGAACGTGACCGTCACCAGGACCTCATCGACGAGGTGCGAGCGGCCGGGGCACGTATCCGCCTGATCCGCGACGGTGACGTGGCCGGCGCCCTGCAGACCGCCTGGCCCGAGGCGGGCGTCGACATCCTCTTCGGGATCGGCGGAACGCCCGAAGGGGTCATCAGCGCAGCGGCCCTCAAGTGCATGGGCGGCGAGCTGCAAGCAAAGCTGTGGCCCCGAAACGACGGAGAGCGCCAGTCGGCGCTCGACGCCGGTTACGACCTCGACAAGGTGCTGACCCACGACGACCTGGTGGCCGGCGACAACTGCTTCTTCGCCGCCAGCGGGATCACCGACGGGGAGCTGCTGCGCGGCGTGCGCTACCACGACGCTGGAGCCACCACCCAGTCGCTGGTCACCCGCTCCCGCTCCGGCACCGTCCGCTTCGTCGAGGCCCGCCACCGCCTCGACAAGGTCAACGACATCTAGCC
>JBBSLT010000244.1:0-3374 GCA_038233555.1 Acidimicrobiales bacterium | reverse complement strand
CGGGGGTACTCGATTGGTTGTTCGAGCCGTCAGAGCAGGTGGACGATGGCGAGTATGAGTCCGGCGCAACCGATCATCGACAAGACGTTGATTATCATCTCCAGCGCGTGCGTCGTTTGAGCTCGAGACGAAACAGGGCTATCTCCTCCCGAAGCTCTTCCATCCCAATGCCCCCGCTGGCGCCCTTGGCCACCCTGGACACGCCTACATCGGTTCTGGGCACGTTGGCATCGTAGATGCGTCCAGGCAATGCAGCAGTCAGGGCCGGGCGACGAGGACGGTGATCTCCCAGCGCCCGATCTCGTGGGAGCGCTCCTCGTCGACGGCGTATCGGCTCAGATAGGGGGCCACCTCCTCCGGCTTTTGGCCTACGAAGGTCAGCTCGGTGATCCCGGCATCGATGAGGCGAGAGGCCAGCTCACGCCCGAGGTCTACCTCATCGGGGCTGTACAGCCAGCGCTGAGCCGGAGTCGTCGGCCAGGCGTGGCGGGCGATGTTCGGCCAGGAGCTCACCACCACCGGCACGCCTCCATCGCCCGGGGAGATCAACTGGCTGGTGCTCACCAGACGCTCGAGGAGGCGTTCGTTGTGTCGATGCATGCTGGCGAGACTGGCGATGGCACCAACAGCGAGGAAAAGGGAACACGTCACCAGGCCTGCTCCCGCCCAGCGCCGAACCGGTACCGGCAGCGCCGGGGCCCGCCGGGCCAGGCCGTCGACCGCCAGGACGGTCAAGATGGGGACACCAAGGGCGAAGTACCGACCACCCCACTCAGCGCTGCCGCCGGCTCCGTACTGGGTGGCCAGGACACCGGCCATGAACAGTCCGACGGTGACGGTGAGGACCAGGCGGGCAGGATCCCGGAAGGAGTCGCGGCTCGCCAAGCCGATGGCGAACACGGCGAGGGGAAAGGCCACCAGGAGCCCGGGGACCACTCGATCGGGATCGGTCAGCAAGGCGACGAAGGCCAGACCGGCGGCACCGGCGCCGAGGAACACCAGCAGGTGAGGTCGATTGGATCGCCACCGCAAGACCGCTACTGCTGCGACGGCGAGAAGCATGACGATGACCAGGAGGGCATCTCCTCCGGAGACGTCTGACGATGACGATGGGCTCAACCAGGTGTTGAGGAATCCCGCCCACCTCGCTTCGAAGAAGTTGCCACCGGCGTCGGGCACGCTGATCGCTTGGGGGCCGGCGCCGATGAACACCTGTTGCAACCACTTCTCGAGGAGGGCCGATCCCACTCCGGCAGCAGCCACGACTGCGCCGCCGACGACCAGTCCGTGGCGGCGACGGGTGATGCCCACCACCGCGGTGGCCACGCCGAGGGCCAAGGCAAAGATCAGTGCTTCGGTCCGGAACAGCACGGCGACGCTGACCAGCAGCGCGGCCGCCATCATCAACAGGAGCGATCGGGACCGGCGAATAGCGACCACCACGGCCAGGGTCGCGGCGGTGACGAAGGCGGCGCCGAGTGAATGGGCGATCACCAGGTAGGCGTCGAACAGCAGCGGGCTGCCCACGCCCACCGCCCACAGCACCGGCCGCTCGAGCCCACCGGTCACCGTGCGGGCCAGCAGGGCGGCCAGGGCGGCGGCGGCCACCGTGGCCAGCACTGAGGGGACCATCATGGCGCCGAGGCCGCCCACCGGTTCCACCGCGGCCAGCATCAGCGGGTAGAGGGGGTGCTTGGCGAAGGGCGCCATCCCCTCCTCTCCCTGGTTGGATCCGGCGAGCGGGTAGAACTGACCATCCGGATCGACCTCGGTGAAGGGATGCTCCACGATCCATCCGCCGCCAGCGGCGAGGGATCGGGCCTGGGTGATGGCCACCGGTTCGTCGGGGGAGAACGACGAATTGGTCCCCACCAGAGGCACGAGGGCCAACAGGCCAACCCCCAGAACCAGCACATGGGCCCACAAGGGCGCCCCCCACACCCGCCGCAGCCATGTCACCACTCCAACATCGGCGGGCGGGGTCTTCGGCTTTATCCCTTCAGGGGCGCCTCCCGGCCGCCTTCGAGAAGCCCCGTGTCCCGGGTGAGATCGATGCACCAGCTCCACAGGGCGGTGATGGTCGACCCTCCACCCTCGCCGGCGGCCACCCGGGCGGGGCAGCCCAAGGTGGCGTAGGTGAACGAGCCGCCCCCCTCGCCGGTCAGCGCGTCCTCGCGCAGGTCGATGCGGGCCGGTCCGTCCACGGGCGTGAGCAGGACGAAGTGCTCGGGCTTCATCCAGCCTGCCCGCGTCCCTTTGGCCTGGAGACCCTGGAAGGCGCCCACCACCTGGTCGACGTTGAGAGCGGCCATGCGCAGGGCCGGCCGGGAGCTGCGCTGGAGCACGGCCACACGGTCGGCCAGGTCGAAGCCGCCGTGGGTGTCGAGCATCCCGGCCATCACCTCGACGAGTTGCACCGAGACCCCGGTGCCGAAGTGCAGGCCTCCGTAGAGGAAGCTGATGCCGTCTCGCATCCGGGCCTCGCCGCTGGGGCCGGCGGCGTCGCGGAACAGCGCCAGGAGGTCCTCGAGGTGGTCGAGTGACCACCCGACGGCATGGCGTTGCTCCTGCCAAGCGGCGCGCAGCTGGAAGATGGTGGTGTCGACGAAGGCCTTGCCCAGGGCATCGAAGGTGGTGATCGAGCCCTCGGGAAAGGGCTCGGGCTCGGCTACCACCAGGCGTGTTGCCGAGTACCCCGAGCGGGCCAATCCGTAAGGGGGATAGCTCTGACGCTGGCGTCGGGCCCGGTCGACGGCGGCGTCGGCCACCAGGGACGACAGGGCGTAGAGCTCGACCCGCAGCTCGTCGAAGATCTCTCGGCGGCGGGTGGGCGACTTGCGAGCGAGCTGCTCGGACCGCGGCACGGGGAGGAGCCCGTCGCTGCCGCCCTCGCGTAGCTGGCGCACCCGGGCGGCGACGCTCCTCGGTCCTGGAGTCGGCCCTGGAGCGGCCACCGTCAACCCACCTCGCGCAGCTCTCGCTTCAAGTCGCCGATCTCGTCGCGCAGGCGGGCGGCGTACTCGAAGCGCAAGCCGGTGGCCGCCTCGTGCATCTCCTCCTCCAGGGTAGAGATGAGCCGGGCCAGCTCGTCGGCCGGCAGCTCGGCCAGGTCGGAGCGGGCCCGGTCACGCTGGCGGTTGCGGGCCTCGCCCCGGGGTGTGGGCGCCTTCTCGGCCGGCCGCAGATAGGCCAGGATGTCGCTCACCGCCTTGCGGATGGTCTGGGGGTCGATGCCGTGCTCGGCGTTGTAGGCCTGCTGGAGGCCCCGGCGGCGCTGGGTCTCGTCGATGGCCCGGCGCATGGAGTCGGTCACCTTGTCGGCGTACATGATCACCTGGCCGTCGACGTTGCGGGCGGCTCGGCCCATGGTCTGG
>JBBSLT010000243.1:0-3466 GCA_038233555.1 Acidimicrobiales bacterium | reverse complement strand
GATGACGTAGCCGGCCCAGGTGCCGGGAAAGTCCTGGGGCGAGCCCACCTCGGCCACCACCAACGGCCCCCAGCGATGCGCCCGGTGGCGGTGGCTGTGGCCGGTGATGACCAGGGTGGCGGGGTTGGCGGCGGCCAGGGCGTCGAGGAAGGGGATGGCCTCGGTGCCGGGGATGCCCCGGGCTCCGAGACGGTCCGAGACAAGCAGGTGCACACCGCTGTCGACCTGGCCGCCTTCCGTCCGTCGGGGCCTCGGGTCGTCGCCGACGATGCGCCGCTCGGACGCGCGGCGCATCGAGTCCTCATCAGGCTCCCGTTTCTCATCGACGCTTGTTGACGACGCTTTGCACCTTCCTGGCGGCCTCGGTCGGATCCTGGTGCTCCCAGACGTGGAGTGGCAGCCAACCGGCCCCGACGAGGGCACAGTCCACCTCACGGTCGCGCTCGACGTTCCGAAGCAGCTTCGGCTCCCAGTAGGTTCGGTTGGCGTTGGGCGTTGAGCCGTGCTCGGGGCATCGGTGCCAGAAGCAACCGTCGACGAACACGGCGACCTTGGCCCTCGGGAAGGCGATGTCGACCCTGGTGAGCCGCTGGCCTTCGAGGCGGATGGGATAGTCGCATCGGAAGCGAGCGCCGGTCCGGTGCAGAACCGACCGCAGCTCGACCTCAGGTCGGGTGTCACGCTTACGGTTCCCCCTCATGACCGCCGTCGCCGCTGGCGACGTCGGGTGCGGATAGTGGTCGGAGGCAGCCTTCGCACCCTTCCCCTCGTCGCGGGGAAGACTGGGCTGCGATGAGGGAGGACCTTGCCGGACGGTCATACGCGCAGGTCTACCGCGTGACCGGGCGCGATGACATCCAGCAGTACCTCGCCATGGCCGTCGAACGCTCCGGGGGCGAGGTTCTCTTCATCAGCGCCCCGAACCGGGCGCCCGTCTACCTCGGGATCCAGGGACCGGGCGATGAGCGCATCGGTGTCCTCTGCTACCCCTTTCGCTGCAACCCTCCGCCGATCAAGGGGAGGGCCGAGGATGAGCACCGGCTCCAGATCCGCTACGGCGGTGAGGCGAGCTGGTTCGACCAAGACCATCTCATCGGCAGGGACATCGGCGGCGTCGACACCACGATCGTGTTGGGAGTTCATCTCCAAGCCGATCTGCTCATCGGACTCGACCCGCTGCGCTACGACCCGCTGCCCATGGGCATCTCGATCGAGTTCCGCCAGGGCGATGTGGAGGAGGCCCAGCGATCGGGTTGGCACGTTTGGGAGCGGATCACCCGCACTGGGCGACGACGGAACTCGCGCACGCTGGAGGGCCTGGAGACACTCGTGGCGTTCACGCCGGAGCGTCTGCTCGCCTATGTGGGGTTCGAGCGCCGAGCGAGCGGGCTCGGCCTCGACCCTCCGCTTCGCTTCCGAGCCGCCCAGATCGCCGCCATCGACCCGATCATCCCCGGGGGCGGTGGAGGCCACGAGCTCGAGGAGGAGTTCGACCTCACCAGCATGGAGATCCTCGAGCTGATCGCCCAGCGTTCCCGCCTCAGCGTCGCCGTGAGGGGTGGCGTGGCCGAGCACCACCTGGCCCGGCATCTCCGGGACGACCCCGAGGTCGTCACCGCCGAGCTGATCGAGCGGGACGGCCAGCCGGACTTCGATGTGCACCTGGTCGACGGCCGGCGAGTGCTGGTCGAGTGCAAGAACGTCTCCCCGAACACCTACGCCGACGGGACGC
Source organism: Acidimicrobiales bacterium (assembly GCA_038233555.1). Lineage (GTDB taxonomy): Bacteria > Actinomycetota > Acidimicrobiia > Acidimicrobiales > CADCSY01 > JADDRA01. The sequence continues at coordinate 1,734 of JBBSLT010000243.1, read as the reverse complement.
CGAAGGTCGAGGTGCAGAAGACCCGCTCGCAGCGAGGCGATCCGGCGGGCCGGTTCTACCGGCCGGAGCAGTTCGACGTGGTGGCTGCGTGCCTGTACGCCGTCAGCGGGGCCTGGGAGTTCCAATTCAAGGCCACGACCGGGATGGCCAGGCACCCGGTGCATCCCGATCGCCTGGCGGTGCTCCACAGGGTCGACGGCTCCTGGTCGACGACCCTCGGTGGGTCGCTGGTTGGCGAGTAGGTAGAGGTTCCCCGACACTGTCCCAGGCCCGGGGCAGAATGGCTACGTGGCGACAGGATCAGGTGGGATCGCGATCTCGCTCTTCTCGGGGGCGGGTGGCCTCGACCTCGGGGTGGAGCAGGCGGGCTACCACGTGGCCGCGGCCGTCGAGATGAACGACGACGCCGCCGACACGATGGAGAAGAACTTCCACGGACTGGCGAGCCCAGTGGTCCGACAGAGCATTCTCGACGTGCCGACCCGGGAGCTGCTTCGAGCGGCGGGATTGAGGGGCCGGGAGCGGCCCGATCTCTTGGTGGGAGGGCCCCCATGCACACCGTTCTCCAAGTCGGGCTTCTGGCTCGACTGGAAGCGGGCCGGCCTCGACCCCGATGCCAGCCTGCTCCAGGCCTACACACGCGTGCTGGCCGAGGCCCGTCCCCGCGCCTTCATCTTCGAGAACGTCTACGCCCTCACCTACAACAACAAGGCCAGCGCTCCTGCCTTCGAGCGCTTGGTCCGTGAGATCGACGGCGCGGGCTACGTGTGCAGCTGGAAGGTGCTCAACGCAGCCGACTACGGCGTGCCCCAACTGCGGCCCCGGCTCTTCGTCGTCGGCGTGCCCAAGGGGCGCCGGCCACCGGAGCTTCCGGCCCCGACGCACGGAGGACGGTGGGAGCGTCGCTCGACCGGCGGCGCCGGTGAGCGCCCCCACGTCACCACCGGCGAGGCGTTGGCTGGCGTCGTCACCTCACCTGAGCCCGAGGAGGTGGTGCGAGGTCGCTGGGGCCACCTGCTGCCCGACGTCCCCCCCGGTGGAAACTACCTCCACTACACGGCCAAGCGGGGGTATCCCGATCCCATCTTCGAGTGGCGGAGCCGCTACTGGTCGTTCCTCTTGAAGCTCGATCCCGCGCGTCCGTCGCCTACCATCCAGGCCCAACCTGGCCCCAACGTCGGCCCGTTCCACTGGGAGAGCCGGCGCCTCAGAATCCCAGAGATGAAGCGGCTGTTCACCTTCCCGGATGATTTCGAGCTGGTCGGCCGGCGCCAATCAGTCCAGGCCCAAATCGGAAACTCCGTGCCTCCCTTGCTCGCCGAGGCAGTTGCCCGAAGCCTGTGCTGTAGCAGATGAGTGCTCACGGTCTTGCAGCCCGAGAGGACGCCGATCGACAGCTTGAGAGTGCCGGCGCCGTGAGCAGCGGGCGTAGCCTGGCAAGCCGATGGCACGAGTACGGAGGACATGAGTGGCTGAGAACACCTGGCATGCAGCGCGGCTGATCCCTACCTCCGGAATCTCTGGTGCCGAGGAACAGGAGCGCAGGGCGACCTCGGGCCTCCTAGCTGTCATGTCTGCGGTCAAGGAATTCGGTCGAGCGATCACGGCGCCGCTTGGCGCGCCGGCGGGCAGGGTCGAGACCTTCATCGAGGTTCCGTTCACATGGGAAGACAAGCGCCTCTACCCCGACGGTCTGATCCGAGTCTCGCGCGGCAGCCGCACTTGGGTGTGCCT
>JBBSLT010000242.1:0-3495 GCA_038233555.1 Acidimicrobiales bacterium | reverse complement strand
CGTCCGGAGGAGTGCTCAGGACCCTGGCCGTCGTAGCCATGGGGCAACAACAGCACCAGCCCCGAACGCTGCCCCCACTTCTCCTCGGCCGACGCCAAGAACTGGTCGAGGACGATCTGCCCGCCATTGACGAAGTCGCCGAACTGGGCCTCCCAGCACACCAGCGCATCGGAATGGACCACGGAGTAGCCGTACTCGAAGCCCATGGCTGCGTACTCCGAGAGCGAGGAGTCGTAGACCCAGAACTTTCCCTGCTGAGGTCCGACGTGGGCCAGCGGCGCGTACTCGGCCCCGGTCTGATGATCGAAGAGGACCGAGTGGCGGTGCGAGAACGTCCCCCGTCGGGTGTCCTGGCCGGTGAGGCGGATGTCGGCCCCCTCGAACAACAGCGTCCCGAGCGCCAACGCCTCGGCCGTCCCCCAGTCGACCTTGCCCGTCTCCCAGAGCTGGCGGCGAGCCTCGAACTGGCGGGCCAACTTGGGATGGACGGCAAAGCCGTCCGGCGAGCCATTCAAGGAGTCGAACACGGCGTCGAGCACCCTGCGCTCGACGCCGGTGAACACCTCGTCGGGCCCAGGCGCGGGCTCGGCCGAAGCGGCGGCCTGGTCGGGCCGAAGAAGGGCCCGGGTCTGGTCGAAGGCCTGCTGCAGGCGCTCGGAGAAGTCGTCGAGGGCGCTCTCGGCTTCCTCCAGGGTGAGATCGCCCCGCTTGACCAGGAGCTCGACATAGAGCTTGCGCACCGAGCGCCGCTGTTCGATGAGGCGGTAGAGCAGCGGCTGGGTGTAGCTCGGATCGTCGCCCTCGTTGTGGCCGAAGCGCCGGTAGCACCACATGTCGATGACCACGTCACGGTGGAACGCTTGGCGGTATTCGAAGGCCAGGCGGGCCACGCGAACGCACGCTTCGGGGTCGTCTCCGTTGACGTGGAAGATCGGTGCCTGCACCATCTTGGCCACGTCGGTGGCGTAGACCGACGAACGCCCGGACTCTGGTGCGGTGGTGAAGCCGAGTTGGTTGTCGATGACCACATGCACCGTGCCACCCGTGCGGTAGCCGCGCAGGTCCGACAGGTTGAGCGTCTCGGCCACGACGCCCTGGCCGGCGAAGGCGGCGTCGCCGTGGACGAGCAGGGGAAGCACCGAGTACGAGGTCGGCTGTTCGACGAGGTCCAGATGAGCCCGCACCATCCCCTCCACCACGGGGTCGACCGCCTCCAGGTGGGAGGGGTTGGCGGCCAATTCGACCTCGATCTCCGAGCCTTCTCGACTGGCGAAACGACCCCGGGCCCCGAGGTGGTACTTCACGTCACCCGAGCCCTGGACCATGCTGGGATCGACGATGCCCTCGAACTCGTTGAAGATTCGGTCGAGGGGCTTGCCCACGATGTTGGACAACACGTTGAGGCGTCCACGATGGGCCATGCCCATCACCACCCGCTCCAGGCCGGCGTCGGCGGCGGCGCCGAGCACGGCGTCGAGCAGGGGGATGGTCGACTCGGCGCCCTCGAGGCCGAAGCGCTTGGCGCCGACGTACTTGGTGGCGAGGAAGCGCTCGAAGGCCTCGGCGGCGTTGAGCCGCCCGAGGACGTGGCGCTGCTCGGCGACGTCGAGGCTGACGTCGACTCCCTCCACGTGCTCTTGGATCCACCGCTTTTGGTCCGGCTCCTGGATGTGCATGTATTCCACGCCCACAGTCCGGCAGTAGGCGTCGCGCAGGACGTGAAGGATCTGACCGAAGGGCAAACGATCGGCGCCCGCCAGGCCCCCGGTGAGAAACTCGCGGTCGAGGTCCCAGATGGTCAGCCCGTAAGTGGCGGGGTCGAGCTCGGGATGCATGTGCGGCTCCTTGACCGCCAGCGGGTCGAGGTCGGCGATGAGATGGCCGCGTACCCGATGCATGTTGATCACCCGGTTCACCTGCATCTGCTTGTGGAGGTGGGCGTCAGGAGCATCGACGGGGTTGACGTCGCGGCGCCACTGCACCGCCTGGTAAGGGATGGCGAGCGAGCGGAAGACGTCGTCGTAGAAGCGATCGGCGCCGAGCAGCAGGTCGTGGATGCGGGCCAGGAACAGCCCTGACTCTGCACCCTGGATGATGCGGTGGTCGTAGGTCGAGCTGATGCTGACGACCTTGGACACACCGAGCTCGGCCAGGGCCCGGGGGTCGGCGGCCTGGTACTCGGCCGGGAAGTCGATGGCGCCCACGCCGACGATCACGCCCTGACCAGCCACCAGCCGAGGGACAGACTGCACCGTGCCGATGGTGCCGGGGTTGGTCAGGGTGAGGGTCACCCCGGCGAAGTCGTCGACGGTGATGCGGTTGCTCTGGACCTTGCGGATCAGCTCCTGGTAGGCGGCGTGGAACTGGCGGAAGTCGAGGGTGTCGGCGTCGCGAATGCACGGGACGATCAGGCTGCGGGAGCCGTCGGGGCGTACAACGTCGACGGCCAGGCCGAGCCCGACGTGGTCGGGGCGCACGACCGCGTGCTCGCCGTCGACCTGGGTGTAGAAGGAGTTCATGACGGGCAGCGCACTCAGCGCCTTGACCACGGCGTAGCCGATGAGATGGGTGAAGCTGACCTTGCCACCGCGGGTGCGGCCCAAGTAGCCGTTGATGACCTGGCGGTTGACCTCCAGCAGCTTGGCGGGCACCACCCGAAAGCCGGTGGCGGTGGGGACGCTGAGGCTGGCGTCCATGGTGGTGGCAATGCGCGCTGGCGCTCCCATCAACACCTCGGCGTGGCGATCGGGCGCATTGGGGGCGGATGCCGGTCGGGCACCGTCGGCGGAGGGCGGGGGCGCCGGCCGCTCGGTGGTGACGGTATCGGGAGCGCGGACGGGCACGTGGCTGCGGTAGTCGGCGAAGAACTCCCGCCAGCGCTCGGCCACGGAAGAGGGGTCACTGCGGTATCGCTCGTACATCTCGTCGACGAGCCAGGCGTTGGGTCCGAATGCGTTGCTCCGGCCGGCGTCTACCACCCGGCCAGGCTACCGCCGACCCCGAACGCGCCTCCGCCGTAGCATCGCCGAGTGGTCGATGCAGCTCGGATTCGGTGCCTCCATGGCTGAGATCGTCCTCGATGGCGTCACCAAGCGCTTTGCCGACGGCACCATCGCCGTGGATACGTTCGACCTGGCGATCAGCGACGGTGAGCTGATGGTGCTAGTCGGGCCCTCGGGGTGTGGAAAGTCCACCGTCTTGCGCATGGTCGCCGGCCTGGAGACGGTGACGAAGGGCATCATCTCGGTGGGCGAGCGAGTCGCCAACGACCTTTCCCCCGGCGACCGCGACCTTGCCATGGTGTTCCAGGACTATGCCCTGTACCCCCACATGACGGCGTACCAGAACATGGCCTTCGCCCTCAAGGCGAGGCGCCGGCCCAAGCGCGAGGTGCAGGCCGCGGTGCGAGAGGCGGCGCAGCTCCTCGGGATCGAGGCCCTGCTCGGGCGCCGACCCCGGACCCTCTCCGGCGGCGAGCGCCAACGGGTGGCCATG
>JBBSLT010000241.1:0-3512 GCA_038233555.1 Acidimicrobiales bacterium | reverse complement strand
TTGTAGACTCCTGACGAGGAGGTAGGACATGACGGCGACGGTCGGTCAGGCGATGCGGGCATTGGAAGCGCGGGTGGGTGAAGATGATGCGCTGGCGGAAGCGGTGGTCTTTCTGGCCGAGGCAGTCGACGGCCCCGCTGATCCCTTCGCCGATCCGGGGGACGGGGTGCTCGCGGCGGCAAGATCGGTGAACGACCAACGCCAGCGTGCTCGTCGAGAGACGGCGGCTGGCGGTGCCCTCGACACGGCCGAGGTCGTCTCGTTGATTGCCACCATCAGCGATCGCAAGGGGGTCGAACGGCGCCGCCGTCGGGGCCGACTGCTGGGCTGGCGGGCGGGCGCTCAGACGCTGCACCCGGCGTGGCAGTTCGACCGCCGGCTGGGCGACACTCGACCTGGCCTGTCGCAGGTCTTGGCCGCGCTGGCCGAGGTTGTCACGGAGGCTCGTGTCGCAGATGCTTTGATGTCGGCCTCCCGCCCGGACCTCGACGGCCGGTCCCTGGCTGACCTGTTCGCCGCCGGTCGGGTGGCCACGGTGGTTCGCCTGGTTCACGCCGCGGGCGACCAGTCCTGATCGACTTCCCCACCCGACGACCGCCGGGCCTACGCCTGGCTCCAGCCTATGGTCCCTGGTGGCGAATTGACGCCCACCACCCCTCTCGATGGGGCTGGACGGCCTTCCCGGAGCCTCGGAACCGCTTCGACCCGCTCTCCGGACGGTTCCGGGTCCGCTACGCAGCCAACCGGTCGGTGGTGGCGGCACGGGAGCGCTTCCCGGCCCGCCTGCTCACCGAGGCCGACGGCGACCACTGGCTGGTGCAACTTGACCGCATGCCCTCGGCCTTGCACCTCACCCGCCAGGCCAACCTCGACGCCCTCGGTGTCGACGACCGGATCAGCACTGGTCGCATCGACCTCGACCGTTCTGAGGACCCGGACCCCCTCCTGGACGTGTGCGCCAGGCTGGCCGACGCCGTCCACGACTGGTGGGCCGGCCGCCCCCCGCCGCTCGTGTACCGATCCCGGACGGTGCCCCAGGTTGGGCGCAACGTCGCCTTCGTCGAAGCGGCCCTGCCCGCCGTGGTCGCAGCCCGGCCACTGCGGGAGGCGGCGTCCCTCCATGCCCACCTGGTGCTGACCGCCGGTTTCAGCGTCCCCGACGCCTGGCTCACCTGAGTTGCTCGACAGCTCGACCAAGCGGTCACTCAGAAACCGTCCAGGGGGAGGCCCGACAGTCGGACTTGAGGCTCGCCGGCCAGGGCCGCCAGCGCTCGCTCCACACCTCCCACCAGCCTCTCGATGGTGGCCTCTTCGTAGAAGTCGACCTTGTAGTTGCACTCGGCCCACAGCCGGGCACCGTCGTCGAGGAAGGTGAGGCTGAGGGGCGGGAGCTGGCCCCGGAAGTAAAGCCGGCCGGGGCCCTTGTCGGGCCCCGGCCGCTCCACCACAGCGACGCCCGGAGCCCACTCGTCGTGGGCGGCGTGGAAGTACTGGATCTCGATTGGCAGCACGGCCATCAACTCGACGGCAGTCACCTGGGTCGGGAAGTCGGGGAGGAGGGCGTCGCGCACCCGCAGGAAGGGGATGTCTTGGTGCTCGAACAAGCCGAGCACCCGGTCGCGAGCCCGGGCCAGCACCTCGGTCAGGGAGGGGTCGCCGGAGAGCTCGGTGCGGATGCGGCCCACGCCGGCGAAGAAGCCGATCACCCCTTCGAGCTCGGGACGGCTCCTACCGCTGAGCGTGGTGCTCAACACCACGTCAGTCGTGTGGCCCATCCGGCTGGCCACTGCCTGGAGGGCGGCCACGCACGCCACGAAGATGCTCGCCTGACCGGAGCGCACCACAGCCTGGAGGCCACGGTAGGTCTCGGGGTCGACCACGAAGGGCCGACAGACGATCTGACGGTTCAACCGGGTCGGGACCCGGTCGAACGGCACGGCAGGTCCGAGAGGCATGCCCGCCAGCGTCTCCCTCCAGTAGTCCAGCTCAGCGTCGAGGCGTGGTTGGGTGAGCTGATGACGCTGCCAGACGGAGAAGTCGGCGTACTGGACCGCCAGGGGGCGCAGGTCCGGCTGTCGCCCCTTGGCCAAGGCGGCGTAGGCGGTGGCCAGCTCGCTGAGGAAGATGTAGGCCGAGGTGCCGTCAGACACCAGGTGATCGAAAGTTATGGCGACCTCGCAACCCTGTTCGCCCAGCAGGAAGAGGTGGGCCCGGAACAGTGGCGCTACCTCGAGGTCGAAGGGGCGGGCATCCTCCTCGCCCACCCGGCGATCCAGCTCCTCGTGGCGCCGTGGCGCCGGCGTCTCTCCCAGGTCGGTGACCGCCAGCTCGACGCTCACCTCTTCCTCGATCGATTGCCAGGGCCGGCCGGACTCGCTGGGGAAGCTGGTACGCAGGATCTCGTGGCGGGTGGCCAAGAGGGTCAGGGCCCGGTGCAGTGCACGCTGGTCGACCCTCCCGGCGAAGCGGTGGCAGGCGGTCACGTTGTACAGGCCCCGAGGGCTGGCCTGGGCTTCCAGTCGCCACATCTGCTCCTGGGGGAACGAGAGCGGGAGGCGTTCCCCCGGGGTGCGACGGCGGGCCACCAGCCGCTCCCCGTCGGCGTCCTCACCAGGGGACGTCGCACCCGTCCACTGGTCGACCACCGCGGCCAGCCCGGACACCGTGGGAGCCTCGAAGATGGCCCGGAGCGGCAGCTCGATGCCGAAGGCCTCACGCACCCGGGCCACGGCCTGGGTGGCCAGCAGCGAGTGGCCGCCCAACTCGAAGAAGTCGTCGTCGGCTCCGACCCCGCCCACGCCGAGAACTTGGCTCCAGATAGCCGCCAGCGACTCCTGGGTGGCGCCCTCGGGAGGCGCCCAGGATTCGGCCAGATCGGGGCGGCTGTGGGCAGGGGCAGGAAGGGAACGGCGGTCGAGCTTGCCGTTGGGGGTAAGCGGAAAGAGGTCGAGGCCCACGAAGTTGGCTGGCACCATGTAGCCCGGGAGCCGGTCGGCGAGGAACCGTCGCAGCTCGGCCGGTGTGGCCGGTTCGGCGTCGGAGGCCACGGTGTAGGCCACCAAGCGCTTGTCGCCGCGCTCGTCCTCCATCGCCGTCACCACCGCCTCGGAGACTGACGGGTGAGCGGAAAGGGCAGCCTCGACCTCCCCGCACTCGATGCGGAAGCCGCGGATCTTGACCTGGTCGTCGAGCCGGCCGACGAACTCGAGGTCGCCCTCGGGCAGGACCCGAGCCAGGTCGCCGGTGCGGTAGAGGCGGGCGTCGGGTGCGTCGCTGAACGGGTCGGGGACGAAGGCGGCGGCGGTGAGGTCGGGACGGCCGAGGTAGCCCCGGGCCAGGCCGGCCCCTCCGATATGGATTTCGCCAGCCGCGCCGGGAGCCACGGGCCGGCCCCGCTCGTCGAGCAGGTGGACCGACACGTTGGGCAGAGGCCGGCCGATGGGAGGATCTCCGGATACGTCCTGGCCGGGAGCCGGTTCATAGACCGTGGCCATGACGCTGGCCTCGGTGGG
>JBBSLT010000240.1:0-3585 GCA_038233555.1 Acidimicrobiales bacterium | reverse complement strand
TTTCGAGAGGAGCACATCCAGATCTCGGCGCCGCTCAACCCCGGCAACAGCGGAGGTCCGGTGGTCGACGCCCAGGGCGAGGTCATCGGCGTGGCCGTGCTCAAGGTGGGTGACGAACAGACTCAGGCCATCGGCCTGGCCATCCCCGCCGCCGAGGTCTGCACCATCATCGCTTGTTAATCGCCCTCACTCGTTCCGCTTCGCTCCACTCCGTTCGGGCGAGCTTGGTCGTGCTCCGACCACCGGGCTGAGCCCGGCGATCTCCGCCCTGAACACCTCCTGGGCCGCCAGCCAGGTTGGGCGCCTTCGGCGCTTGGGTGGCCGGCGGCCGATGCTCTGGTTAGGTGGCAGCGTAGGCTCGGATCTTCGCCCGGGTGATGGAATGGCAGACATGGTGGCCTCAAACGCCACTGCTCGAAAGGGCGTGCGGGTTCGAATCCCGCCCCGGGCACCCGTTTTTCGGGGTTCCTCATCTCCCGTTGGTCCGGATGAAACCTCCTGGTCGCCTGCGAGGTCACACTCTCCTATACCGTCACGCAGAGAGGGGTGAAGGTTGCTCGCGTTCATGTTTCCAGGCCAGGGATCGCAACAACCGGGGATGGGCCATCCCTGGGTCGACCACCCTTCGTGGTCGGTGGTCGACGAAGCGTCTGAGGTGCTGGGACAGGACGTGGCCCGCCTGCTGCTCGACGCCGACGCCACCGAGCTCCGGTTCACGGCCAACGCCCAACTCGCCACCTACGTCACCAGCTTGGTCGTTCTCGACGCCCTGCGCTGCGCCGGCGTCGCCCCCGCCGCCTGCGCCGGCCACAGCCTTGGCGAGTACAGCGCCCTGACCGCGGCCGGAGCGCTCTCCTTCACCGACGGCCTGCGCCTGGTCGAAGCCCGAGGCAAGGCCATGGCCGTCGCGGCCAGCGCCCGACCGGGGACGATGGCGGCCGTGATCGGCCTCGACGACGAGGCCGTGGAAGAGGCCTGTCGCCAAGCCGGTGGCGACGTGTGGGTGGCCAACCTCAACGCCCCGGGCCAGGTCGTGGTCTCCGGCGCGGTGGAGTCCGTGGCCGCCCTGCGCAAGACGGCCAAGGCCCTCGGGGCCCGGCGCATCCTCGACCTCTCGGTGGCGGGTGCCTTCCATACCTCCTACATGGCATCAGCCGGTGAGCCTCTGGCTGGCGCCCTGGCCCGAGCGACGCTTCGTGCCCCTCGGATCCCGGTGGTCGCCAACGTCGACGCCACCGTCCACCGGGAAGGGCGAGAGTGGGCGGGCGTGCTCCTCGACCAACTCTGCCGCCCGGTGCGGTGGCGCCAGAGCGTGGAGCGTCTCGTCGCCGACGGCGCCGGCACGCTCGTCGAGGTGGGTGCCGGCACGGTGTTGTCGGGCATGGCCAAGCGCATCGTTCCCGATACCAAGCTGGTCTGCGTCTCCGCCCCCGACGACGTCGAGCGTCTGGTCGACCTGGCCGAGCCTTCGTCACCTCGTCCCCCCGCCTCGCCTGAGGGCGAGCACCTCCACATGGCCGAGCGCCTGGTCGTGAGTCCCGCCGCCGGCGTCTTCTCCCCCTCCGAGCGCTGGCGGGAGAACCTGGCCGGCAGCCGGGTGGAGGTGGGCGAGGTGCTGGGCACGGTGGGCAGCGAGGAGATCCGCTCCCGCTTTGCCGGGGTGGTGATGGGCATCATCGCCCACGACGGCGAGCAGCTGGTGGCCAGCCAGCCCATCGCCTGGCTGCGCACGGCGTGACGGCACCCACCCCGGGCCTGGCCTTCACCGGCGCAGCCGTGACCGGCTGGGGGGTGGCGCTGCCGGAGACGGCCGTCACCAACGCCGACCTGGAGGCCCGCCTCGACACCAGCGACCGCTGGATCACCGAGCGCACCGGCATCAGGGAGCGCCGCATCGGGGGGACGACGGGCGAGCTGGCCACCGCCGCCGCCCGCCAGGCCCTGGTGGCAGCCGATGCCGCCCCTTCGTCGGTCGACCTGTTGATCCTGGCCACGTCGACGCCCGACCAGCAGATGCCGGCCACCGCTTCGGTCGTCCAGGATGCCCTTGGCCTGCGCTGCGGGGCCTTCGACGTCAACGCCGCCTGCTCGGGCTTCGTCTACGCCTTGGTCGCCGGGGCGGGCATGACCGGCGTGGGGGCCCGACGGGTGCTGGTGGTGGGGGCCGACGTCATGAGCCGCCTGACCGACCAGCAGGACCGCAGCACGGCGGTGCTCTTCGGCGACGGCGCCGGAGCGGTGGTGCTCGACGCGGTGGACGGCCCCGGCCAGATCCTCGGCTGGAACCTCGGCTCCGACGGGAGCCTGCGCCACCTCCTCCAAGCCGACATCGGCGGCTACATCACCATGATGGGCAAGGAGGTGTTCCGCCGGGCCGTGCGGGTGATGGTGGAGTCGTCGGAGGCGGCGCTGGCTCAGGCCGGGCTGGCCGCCGCTGACGTCGACCTCCTCGTCCCCCACCAAGCCAACACCCGCATCATCTCCGCCGCCTGCGAGCGTCTCGGCGTCCCCATGGAGCGCACGGCATCGGTGCTCCACCGCACGGGCAACACCTCGGCGGCGTCGATCCCCCTCGCCCTCGGCGACGCCGCCTCGGCCGGGCGCCTGGCCAAGGGCGACATCGTGCTCCTCGTCGGCTTCGGCGCCGGAATGACCTGGGCCAGCGTCGTCCTACGATGGGGACCGTGACCGAACCGGAGAGCACCGGTGGGCGGGTCGTGCTCGTCACCGGGGCCAACCGGGGCATCGGCTTGGCCTGTGCCCGGCGCTTCGCCGACCTCGGCGACCGCGTGGCCGCCACCTACCGCTCCACCCCCGGCGACGACGACCGCATGCTGCATGTCCGCTGCGACGTCACCTCCACCAAGGAGGTCGACGCCGCCTTCACCGAGGTCGAACAGCGGTGGGGCCCGGTGGAGGTGGTCGTCTCCAACGCCGGCATCAATCACGACACGCTGCTCATGCGCATGGCCGAGGAGGCCTTCACCGAGGTGATCGACGCCAACCTCGTGGGGGCCTACCGGGTGGCCAAGCGGGCCACGGGGCCTATGTTGCGGGCCCGTGGTGGTCGCATGATCTTCATCTCGTCGGTGGTGGGCCAGAGCGGAGCCGCCGGCCAAGCCAACTATGCCGCCTCCAAGTCGGGCCTCGTGGGCCTGGCCCGGTCGCTGGCTCGCGAGCTGGGGTCGCGGGGCATCACCGTCAACGTCGTGGCCCCCGGTCCGGTGGAGACCGACATGACTGCCGCCCTCAGCGAGGCCCGCGCTCGGACCCTGCTGGCGGCCGTGCCGCTGGGTCGCTTCGCCTCCACCGCCGAGGTGGCCGGGGCGGTCGCTTTCTTGGCATCACCGGAAGCCTCGTACGTGACCGGAGCGCTGCTTCCGGTCGACGGGGGCCTTGGTATGGGGCATTGAGAGCACAGGCGGGGGATACTTTCGCAGGCGGCGTCGGGCCGGGCAACGGTCCGACCACCACATCTTCGATCTCGGCCACGGTGCCGACAGGACAGGGAGAATCAGATGGCCGATGACACGTTCGAGAAGTTCCGGGAGTGTGCCGTGGAGGTGCTCCAGGTCAAGCCCGAGC
>JBBSLT010000239.1:0-3598 GCA_038233555.1 Acidimicrobiales bacterium | reverse complement strand
CGTTCGCGGCCATGCCCACGTCGGGGTACCCGCTTCGGATCCAGATGGTGGCGGTGGCGGCCACCGCGCCTGCGGCTGCGGCGATGATGGTGGTCACGGCGATGTCGCCGACGGCCAGGTCGGCGGCCAACTCGGAGCCGGAGTTGAACCCGAACCAGCCAATGAACAGGACGAACACGCCGAGGACCACGAAGGGGATGGAGTGACCGGGGATAGCCCGGGGCTTGCCGTCCCTGCCGTACTTGCCGAGGCGGGGGCCCAGGATGATGGCGCCCATCAGGGCCGCCCACCCGCCGACGCTGTGGACGATGGTCGAGCCGGCGAAGTCGCCGAAGGGGATGTCGAGCTGTGACAACCACCCACCGCCCCACATCCAGCGCACGACCACGGGGTAGATGAACGCGGTCATGGCCAAGCTGAAGAGGAAGTACGCCTTGAACTTGGTCCGCTCGGCCATCGCTCCGGACACGATGGTGGCGGCGGTGGCGGCGAAGGCGACCTGGAACAAGAAGTTGGTTCCCAGCGTCAGCGAGGACTCGTCGAAGCCGGCCGGGTTGAGGAACCATCCACCTAGGCCGAAGAAGTCATTGCCATCGGGGCCGTAGGCGATGGAGAAGCCGATGGCGGCGAAGGCGAGGATGCCCGCCGCCATGTCCATGAGGTTCTTCATCATGATGTTGGCCACGCTCTTTGCCCGAGTGAGGCCGGCCTCGACCAGGGCGAAGCCGGCCTGCATGAACAGCACCAGCACAGCTGCGAAGAACACGAAGATGTTGTCGAGGATGTACTGCGTGTCGGGCTCAGCCGGTCGGTCGAAGGCGAACGCCGGCGAAGCTATGACCATCGTGGTCAGCGCAGTGAACACCAGACCGGCAATGAGCTTTCTTCGCATTTTTCCCTCCCTGGGTGGGTGACGGCAAGGCCGAACGTAGGCAGCCGCCGTTTCCCGACCGTTGTGGGGGTGTTACGCCTGATGCACGTCTTGGTGACAGGACTCTGACAATTCGAGGAGATACCCGCGGGCCCGTACCGTGCGAATGGCCAGGCCGACCGACGTGAGCCGTCGCCGGAGCCGCACGGCATGGACGTCAAGGGTGTTACGGGCGCTGGTGCCCTCGGGCCATCCCGCCCGGGCGAGCATGTCCCGAGAGACCACAGTGTCCATCCGTTCGAGTAGCACCGCCGTGAGGCGCGCCTCCAGGGGCGACAGCGGGACCCAACGCTTTCCCACCCGCAACACCCCGCCGTCGAGCGAGGGCGCCACCAGGTGATGGGTGCGACTGCGGGTGGCCAGGCTCTCGACCCGCGCCTTCAGGTCGACGGCGTCAGCCGGTAGGCGGATCCAGTCCTCGAGGCAGTCGGCCTCGACCGGCGGCGCCGTGCCCTCGTCGAGCAAGAGGATGCGAGGCCGCCCTTGGAACCGGAGGCGCTCACGACGAGCCCGTTCGACCGGCCACCGCACCTGCACGACCTCCATGGCCCGAACTTAGGAAGCTTCTGTTGCCGCCCTGTTTCCAAGCTGTGACGCGTCGGGCACTTCTTGGGAGCTATCAGCGAACGAGCTTCTTGTAGCCATAGACGGCTGCGGCCACCAGGAGCACGACGACGATCAAGAAGCCCCAGGCCAAACCCTCCAGCACGCTGCCGATGCCAAAGAGGAGTGCAAGGAGAAGAAGGATTACGAGGATCACCATGGTGACGTTGTTCCCTCGATGGAGCGGGGCTAAGCCTTCCGAGCCGACATCACGGGCTAGCTAGCTAAACTAGAGGGAGTGGCGTAGGGACTCCGAGGCTGCTTCACAGGCCCGAGACCGCCACGGGCGTCGCCGCCAGCGATCCAGGTCGATCTCCTCGCAGGCGTCGAAGTCCTCGAAGAAGTGCTTCTCCAGCTCGGCCACGATCGTTGGATCGAGGATCGAGCAGTTCATCTCGTCCTGGAGGGCCAAGGAGCGGTTGTCGAAGTTGGCGGTGCCCACATTGGCCCAGCAATCGTCGGCCACCACGACCTTGGCGTGCATCATCGTTTTTTGGTACTCGAAGATGCGCACCCCTGCCTCCAACAGCTTTCCGTAGGAGCGCTGGCCGACACGGCGCGCCACCTCCTTGTCGATGTGGGGACCGTTGACCAGGATGCGAACGTCAACTCCCCGCCCGGCGGAGGCGACCAAGGCGTCGACTAGAGCCACGCGAGGAGCGAAGTAGGCGGTGGTGAACCACATCCGCTCCCGGGCGCCGAAGATGGCGACGAAGGCCAGCGCCTCAGCGGCCGCCCGGCCTTGGCGAGCAGAGCTCTTGCTCACCTGGATCTGGACACCACCATCCAACGCCGGAAGCTCCGGAAGGTGGGCACCGGCGAGCACCCGGCCAGTCTCCTCCACCCAGTTTTCGGTGAAGCCGGAGAGAAGGTCGACCACGGCGGGGCCCTCCACCCGTACGTGGGTCTCCCGCCAGTTCTGCGGTCCTTCAGCGTTGCCCGACCACTCGTCGGCGATGCCCAGCCCACCGGTGAAACCAACCCTGCCGTCGATCACCATGATGCGCCGGTGGGAGCGGTTGTTGAGCTTCTTGGTGGTGTACCAATGCGGGCTGCGGAACCAGACGAACGTCGCTCCGGACGCCTCTAGTCGTGCGACGAGCGCTCGATCCATCTTGGCCGAGCCCCAACCGTCGACCATGACGTTGACCTCGACACCAGCACGGGCCCGATCCATGAGGGCCTCGGCGAAGGTGGTGGCGACCTCGCCTTTCCAAAAGATGTAGTTGGAGAAGTCGATGGTCTGCGTCGCCGAGGCGATGGCGTCGAGCATGCTGGGAAAGATCTCCCGGCCGTTTCGCAACACCTCCACCCGGTTCCCCGGGCGTACCGGGGCTCCGCACCAAGCATCAACCAGACGGGCGAAACCAGGAGTTCCGGGAGCGGGCGGATCGTCGAGCTGGAAGCTCTGGCCGGCCTCACGCCGGTACTGCGCCCCCTCAGCCGCATAGATCCCGAGCGCAGCGAGCCCGGCGACCCCGGCGACCTTCCCCAAGAGCTTTCCCGTCTCCACGCCTGATCCTTCCCGGCTCACCCAGCGCAGCAATCTCTCACTCCGGACATCGTGCGCCACCTCGAAACCGACCGTGACCTTTGCCTGTGCGCTGGAGCGGGTGACGGGAATCGAACCCGCGTTCTCAGCTTGGGAAGCTGATGTTCTGCCGCTGAACTACACCCGCGACGTGGCTTGCAACCTTACAAGACCGGCTCAGACCGTCACGAGGCGCCCGGCGAAGCCGAGGCTCGGGTCGAGTGCCGGCGACGCTTCGGTGGTCACGAGCACATCGGGCACGAGGTGCCGGAGCGCCTAACCTTCCGCATCTGGAGGTGACTACAGGTGCATGAGCGACGGCCGACGTCGACGTCGAACTTCGGTGTGGGTCGTCGGGAGAGCCACGACGCCACCTCGTTCTACGGCCGCTTCCGGGCCCCTGAGCTGAGCGACGACGAACACGTACTCGCTCCCCAGCCCGTGGTCCACCCCTTCGTGTGCGGGGATGCCCGCTCCATGGACGCGGTGGCCAACGGCTCGGTCGCTCTGGTGGTGACCTCGCCCCCGTACTT
>JBBSLT010000238.1:0-3630 GCA_038233555.1 Acidimicrobiales bacterium | reverse complement strand
GGCAAGACCGTGCTCTCCGGGACCATGGCCCGCCTGCTGGCCCGCCAGGGCCGAAAGGTGCTGGCGGTCGACCTCGACACCAATCCGGGGCTGGTGTTCAGCCTCGGGCTCGCCTTGAGCGAGGCCGGTCTTCCTCCCGACGCCGTCGAGCAGGATCCGGGAGCGAACTACGGGTGGCAGTTGGCCGCGGGAATGACCCCTGACGACGTGGTGGAGCGGTACTCCACTCCTGGTCCTGACGGTGTTCGCTTCCTCGGCGTCGGCAAGATCAGCTCCATCGAGAAGGAGGCGGCCAAACGCTCGGTGGCCGCCCTGGTGCAGGTCCTCCTCGGCTTCGGCCGTCCCGACTGGGACATCGTGGCCGACCTGGAGGCCGGCCCGACCACCCCGTTCGAGCGCTACCACGGCTTCGCCAGCGACACCGTGGTGGTGGTCGGTCCCGCCTGGCGATCGGCGATGACCGCTCGCCGCCTCTGGCCGATGGTCGAGGGTCAGCGACCGGTGGTCGTCGCCAACCGCTTCGGAATGGAGCCCGACCACCCCGGGCTTGAGGCGTGGGCCCGCATCCCCGACGACCCGGAGGTGGCCGAGGCCGAGCGCTTGGGGCTGGCGCCGATCGACGTGTGTCCGGACGCCCCGGCGGTGCGAGCCATCAGCGCGCTGACCGAGGCGTTCCTTACCCAGGCGTTGCTGACCGAGGTTGGCGCTCCTGGTCGTCCACCCACTGCTCGATGAGGCGCTCGAGGACGTCGAGGGGCAGGGCACCGTGGGCGAGGAGCTCGTCGTGGAAGGCCCGGATGTCGAAGGCGGGCCCCAGGCGGGTGGAGGCCCGGTGGCGGAGCTCGGTCAGCTTGCGCTCTCCCACCTTGTAGGCGAGCGCCTGGCCGGGCAGGACCAGGTAGCGGTCGACCTCGACCACGATGTCGTGCTCGGGCGTGACCGAGTGCTCGGCGAAGTAGGCGATGGCCCGCTCCCGGCTCCAGCCGAGGGCGTGCATGCCGGTGTCGACCACCAAGCGGATGGCGCGGAGCATCTCGGCATCGAGGGCGCCGAAGCGCTGGTAGGCGTCGGTGTAGAGGCCGAGATCTTCGCCCAGGCTCTCGCAGTAGAGGCCCCAGCCCTCGACGTAGGCGGTGAACAGGCCCCGGCGGCGGAACTCGGGAAGGTCGTCGAGCTCCTGGGCCAGGGTGATCTGGAAGTGGTGGCCGGGCACGGCTTCGTGCAGGCACAGCGACTCCATGTTCCACGACGGCCGGGTCCCGAGGTCGTGGGTGTTGGCGAAGAAGCGCCCGGGGCGGGCCAGCGCCAGCGAGCCCTCCAGGTAGAAGGCGGCGGGGGCCGACGGCGCCATCTCGGCCGGCACCGCCACCACGCCGAAGGGGAGGCGGGGCAGGCGCCCGAAGAGGCGGACCACCTCGGGATCGATGCGCTTGGCGATGTCGCGGTAGGCGGCGAGCAGGAGGTCCTCGGAGTCGAAGAAGAACCGGGGGTCGGACCGGAGGTGGTCGGCGAAGCCGTCCGCCGGGCCCTGGTAGTCGGTGCGGGCCCGCACCCGGTCCATCTCGGCGCCGATGCGGGCCACCTCGGCCACGCCCAGCTGGTGGATCTCCTCGGCTGACAGGTCGGTCGTGGTGTGGTGACGCACGAGGTGGTCGTACCAATCCCGGCCCTCGGGCAGCGCCGACAGGGCGGTCGTCTCCCGTGCGGCCGGGAGGTAGCGCTCGACCAGCTCGGCGTGGAGGCGGGCGAAGGCGGGGGTGACCTCGGCGGCGAGGACGGCTTCGGCCTCCCTGAGCAGCTGCGCCGCCTCGTCGGCGGGAACCGAGGGCGGGAGGCCTCGAAAGGGGGCGAGCAGCGGGCTGGCCCCGGGGTCGTCGACCAGGTGGGCCTCGACCTGGGTGGGCACGTCGCGCAGGGTGATGCGCGGCGAGGTGATGCCCTGGCGACACCCTTCGGCCAGGAGTTCGATGGTCTGGTCGATCAGCGTGGGGATGGCCCGCAGGCGGGTGAGGAGGTCGTGGCGGGAAGCGTCGCTGGCCGTGGGCATGGCGCCGAACAGGAGGGCGAGGTCGTTCTGGGGGCCTTCCAATTGGGTCACGGCCAGCAAGTCGCCGGGGAAGGCGGCTCCCGCCGCTTCGCTGTGGTGGAGGGCGGCGAAGACGTCGTGACTCAGGCGGTCCTCGGCGTCGAGGCTGCCGCGGTCGATGGAGGCCAGGACCTGGAGAGGTGCGGCGGCTTCGGCCCGGCGCCGTTCGACGGCGTCGAGGGACATGTCGGCCAGGCGGTCTCCTCCCTCGGGCCAGCCGAGGAAGGTGGCGGCGTCGGGGCGGTCGTCCATCAGATGGCGCCACACCACGTCGAACAGGTGCTCCAGCCGCTGCGGTTCGGGCACCTGGCCGCCGGCCGCGGCGATGGCGTCGAGGTCGCTCCGGTAGGCGGTCACTGGCCTTCCTCTTGCGGCAACGGTGCGGGCCTGGTCGGCGTTGCCTGCTCGCCCTGGTGCTCGGTCGCCAAATCGGTCTCGGCGGCCTTGATCTCTTCCTCCAGCTCCGAGGGCGGGCGCAGCGTGCCCGACGACCGCTTGCGCCGAGACTGCACGGCCACCACCACCAGCGAGAGGGCGATGAGCCACCACTGGTAGCGCTGGATGAAGCCGAGGACGCTCAACAGCTCGTCCTTGAAGGTCTCGCCCAGCACCCGGAACAGAGCTAGGCGCCCGACGGTGCCCATGATGTTGAGGGTGGCGAAGCGCCGGACGCGCATGCCGGTGGCCCCGGCCAGCAGGCAGAGGTAGCCGCTCGGGGCCACGAGGATGATGATCGAGCCGAAGCGGGCGAAGAGGCGCTCGGCGTTGCGGATGAAGCCGACGTCGTCGTCGAGCTTGCGCTCGGCCCAGCGCAGGGCGGCGTCGCCGTACTGGACTCCGAGAAGGTAAAAGAGCGGATCGGTCAGCACCAGACGGACGAAGCCGACGACCAGGAACGGCACGGTGTCGACCTGGGGCGAGGCCAGCAGCAGGTAGCGGTTCCTCGGGTTCATGAACATCTGGAGCAGCGGACGCTCCGTGATCAGCCCGGGGCCGATGATGTCGGCGACGGTGCCCACCACGGCCAGCACCACGATGGGCGTCAGCAGGATGGGCAGGGGGATGCGCTTCCGGCGCTCCTCGGGCTCCACCTCGTGCGACATCCGCCCGAGCCTACGGCAGTGCCCGTTGGGGGTCGCTGTCCCGACGGGGGGGTATGCCAGCGGGGATCTTCAGGGTAAGTAATAAAGTTCGGCCGACCCGATCTCAGCAGCCGATGGAGCAGGGGCTCATGCATTCCACGACGAGCCCGGCGACGACACCCCCCGCTCGCCCCGTACCGTCGGCACCCGCCGACCGGTCCGCCGCCGCAGCCCTCTGCGAGTCGTCGGCCGGACGTGACGCCGGACTCACTCACCGCCGCCCTCTCAGTCGGCTCCGCCGCCGCCCCACGCCGGAGGCGGCGGCTACGGTCGTCGATGGCGCCGGCGGTTGTGGTGACCACAAGCCGCCCGCCCGTTGGCCACCACCGTCTGCCCGCCGGCGCTCCAGGGCTCGACGTGGTCGATCTCACAGTCGTCAGCGGGCTCGTCGCACAGGTCGTG
>JBBSLT010000237.1:0-3667 GCA_038233555.1 Acidimicrobiales bacterium | reverse complement strand
CGCCCCCTGGCGAAGCGCCCGCCAACACGAGGACCTCATGGCCAAGCTCCCCCACCTCGTGCCCATCGGACTGCTGTTGCGGGACACCAGCGAGGGGGAGGTACGCGTCGGCCGCGACGGCGAACCCGTGGTCCACTACCGGCTCAACGACGTCGACATCGGCCACGTCCGTACCGGCCTCGACGGGGCCGCCCAGGTCCTCGAGGCGGCCGGCGCCACCAGCATCTTTTCGGCCCACAAGGACTGGGTCTCCTACGAGCCGGGCCGAGGGCGGGACCGCCAGGGCTTTCTGGAGGCGGCCGACCGCTGCGGTTGGGGAGCGGGGCAGTGCGTGTTCACCTCGTTCCACATCATGGGGTCGGCCCGCATGGGGGGCTCCGAGCGAGACTCGGTGTGCAATCCCGAGGGCCAGACCTGGGATGTCAGGGGCGTCTACCTCGCCGACGGCTCCACGTTCCCGACGGCGTCGGGCGTCAACCCCATGGTCACGATCGAGGCGATCGCCCACCTGAACGCCTCCCGGCTGGCCGAGGCGCTCGTCTGAGTCGCTGGTCCAGGCGGTGAAGGCGCCAGGCCCGGAGCCTGGGATAAGAATGGGGCATGGGATACCTCGATGGCCGACCCGGGTCGGCGGAGCCGGGGTGCCCGAAGCGCCCGGGCGCTGAATCCGAACTCGGCTTCCTGCGCCGGCCGATGGTGCGCTGGTTCGACCCCCATCAGCTGTTGGGAACGACGGCGCGCGTCGTCGCCTCGGGGGTGTGGAGCTCCTACGTCGACAGCCGGGAGCTGCAGGCGCTGGTGCCGTCCCCGCTCTACGACCACTCCGCTTCCGCCGACCTCTGGCTTGACTACGTGTCCGACCTCGGCGACGGCTGGAACTCGACCTACACGGTGGCCAGGCTCCTGGCCCAGGAGAAGCTCGATCTCGAGGTCGACGGTGAGCGCTGGTCGACGGAGCGGGGCCGCGTCCTCGTCATGGGCGGTGACCAGGTCTACCCGGTGCCCAAGCGGACCGAGTACGCCAACCGGCTCATCGGCCCCTACCGGGCGGCCATGCCCTGCGCTCCCGCCGAGGTCCCCGACCTCTTCGCCATCCCGGGCAGCCACGACTGGTACGACGGGCTGCTCAACTTCACCAGCGTCTTTTGTCGGGGGCACTCGATCGGCGCCTGGCGCACCAGCCAGACCCGGAGCTACTTCGCCCTGAAGCTGCCGTCGCGCTGGTGGCTCTGGGGAGTCGACCTGCAGTTCGGCGACTACCTCGACGAGGTCCAGCTTCGGTACTTCGCCGAGATCGCCACCAACGAGATGGAACCCGGCGACTCCGTCATCTTGTGCATGGCCAAGGAGGTCGGAT
Organism: Acidimicrobiales bacterium; assembly: GCA_038233555.1. Taxonomy (GTDB): domain Bacteria; phylum Actinomycetota; class Acidimicrobiia; order Acidimicrobiales; family CADCSY01; genus JADDRA01. The sequence goes on along the minus strand of JBBSLT010000237.1, from coordinate 2,310 downwards.
CCGGCCGCAAGAGTGACGAGGTCACGTCCGACAGCGACCTCCAATACGTCGAGCGAGAGATCATCGAGCCGGCGGGCGGCCGGGTGGCGCTCTACCTGAAGAGCGGGCGCCACTACTACTGCCGCTACCAAGAGGACGGCGGATCGCGCCAGCTCATCACCGCCGGCGGCGGTGGCGCCTTCATGCACCCGACCCAAGGCCTTCCCGAGCGCAGCGAGCCTCATCCCAATGCAGAGACGGACAGCTATCGCCTGGTGGCCGCCTATCCCACAGCCGAACAGTCGAAGCGGTTGCGCAAGCGCGTGTTCCTCCTTCCCGTCTACAACCTTCCCCTCGCCGCCGTCTTCGGTGGCGTCCAGATCCTGTTGGCCTTCATGCTGAACCTGCACCTCGACAGCGCTCACGTGGCGCTCGGGTTCAGTGACCTGCGCCAGGCCCTCTGGTCGAGCCCGACCGCCTTCCTCTTGATCCTGCTCATCATCGTGACCGTGGGCCTGATGGTCCGCTTGGCCCACGACGCTCGCGGAACATCTCGTGTGTTGCTCGGCGTGGTCCATTCGCTGATGCTCTTCGCCACCCTGCCGGCGGTCATGATCACCGCGTCGTGGTTGTCCTCAGGATTCGGAGCGGGTGCCCTCTCCTTGCTCGCCTTTCTCGCTCTGGTGGCAGTGATCGGAGGAATTGGCGGTGTCCTCGGGATCGCGGCGTACCTCTGGGTGGCCAACTGCTTCGGCTTCCACGGAAACGAGGCCTACGCACCGCTCCACCACTTCGACTACAAGAACTTCCTCCGGCTCCACATCGACGGCGACGGGGCGTTGACCGTCTATCCCTTCGGCATCGACCGCGTCGGCCGGACATGGGAGTTGCATCCTGAGGCCCCCGCCGAAGCTCCCTGGTTCGACCCGGTCGGACACCAACCGGTGCCCCATCTCATCGAACGTCCGATCCGGATCGAAGGCGGGGGAGGCACGACCCAAGCGCAGGCGAAGACAGAGGAGGGCGACGGGTAACTGCTGATCGAGACATTCTTGGAGCCCGGAGTCGACGTAGGTCACCCGGCGTAGCTCCCGGGCGGTCCGGTCGCGGTACGGGCGCCGGCCTGGGAAGATGGTCCCTCGTGCTGCACCTCCACCGAGCTGAGCGGGCCGACGTCCTCGTCGAGGAGCTCGGCGCCCTGGTGGTCGATCCGCTGGACGACCCCATGGAGGCCGAGGTGGTGGCTGTGCCCACCCGGGGGGTCGAACGGTGGCTCAGCCAGCGCCTGTCCGCCCGGCTGGGGGCCACGCCGGGGCGCGAGGACGGCGTGTGCGCCCACGTCGAGTTCCCCTTCCCCGGCCGCCTGGTCGGCGGGGCGGTGGCCAGTGCCGCCGGGGTGGGGGTGGACGACGACCCGTGGCTGGTGGAGCGGTCGGTCTGGCCGCTGCTGGAGGTGGTGGACGCCAGCCTGGGCGAGGCGTGGCTCGCTTCCCTGGCCGCCCACCTCGGCGGATCGGGGCCCGACGCCGACCCGGACGCCGGGCGCCGGACGCGGCGCTTCACCAGCGTCCGCCACATCGCCGACCTCTACGACCGCTACGGGGTCCACCGCCCGGCCATGGTCCGGTCATGGGCGGGCGGGGACGACATCGACGCCGAGGGTCGGCCTCTACCCCCGGACGCGGTGTGGCAGGCCCGGCTCTGGCGCCACCTCCGGGACCGCATCGGTCGGCCCAGCCCGGCCGAGCGCCTCGACCAGGCCTGTGTCCGCCTGCGCGTCGACGCGTCGTCGTGCGCTCTGCCTCGCCGGCTGTCGCTGTTCGGCCTGACCCGCCTGCCCGCCAGCTACCTCCAGGTGCTCCGGGCGCTGGCGGTAGGGCGAGACGTCCATCTCTTCCTCCTCCACCCCTCGCCGGTGCTCTGGGGTCGCCTGGCCGAGGCCGTTCCCCGTCCGGACACGGTCATGCGCCGCAGCCAGGACCCCACCGCCACCCTGGCCCGCAATGCCCTGCTCGGGTCGTGGGGGCGAGACGCCAGGGAGATGCAACTGGTGCTTGGGGGTTCCGCGAGTAGGTACGCCGCTCCAGGCTCGGCGGCTCTGCCGCCGAGAGAAAACTCTGCATCTTCCGCTCTAGCCGGCTTCGCCGGCGGGCCGCTCGGGCCACGGGTGCGCCGATCGGCGCACCCTCTCGCCGGCGACGACCCCTGCGACGACCCCTGGGTCGACCCCTGGGTCGACCATCATCGGTCGGTCGAGGTGGCCGCCACCACGCTGCTGGCCCGCATCCAGGCCGACGTGCGGGCCGACCGCCAACCTCCCGGGCCGCCGCT
>JBBSLT010000236.1:0-3667 GCA_038233555.1 Acidimicrobiales bacterium | reverse complement strand
GCATCCCGAATGTCAGCGGATACGCAGTTCACGTGTCAGCGCCCTCGCGCAGCGTCATGGTCCAGGTTCAGGACCGCCTCCGCGCCCTCGACGCTCCAACGAGCCCCGGTGATGTCCATGAGGTCGGCAACGAGGTATCGACAGGTGCCCTCGATCACCCCGGTGGCGACAGGACCCGACCGGGCCCGGTGGTCACGCTCAACGAATGTTGAGTTGGCTGTCCTCGCCCGGTGGGCGGCCCTCGACCAAGCGCAGCAGGGCTGTCGCCGGGGTGGCCAGGGGTCTGGTGGTGCGGGTGATGAGCAGGTCGAGGTCGAGCTGACCCTGGCGCACGGTGGGCCCGAATGGACTCCAAAAGGCGCCATCGGCGGTGATGGTCAACTCGGCGGGCAGGTCGGGGGCTCCCGCCTCGACCCCCATGTCGAAGTCGATGGCCCGGCCCCGGCGGACAACCGGGCGCATGATGTGGTCGTCGTCGCTGACCCCGAGCCTTCGGTGCAACTCACACAGGCGAAGGCGGTCCTCCTCGCCGATGTACTCGGCCGTGGTGGCGATGCGGACGTGGATGCCCATGTCGACCAACTTCGGGATGGCCTCCACCACCTTGGCGAAGTTGCCCGGGCCGCGCATCTCGTCGTTGACGATGGGGTCCGGTCGATCGAGGGAGACCTGCATCTGGATCGGGGCGCCGGCCAGGGGGCGAAGGCGTTCGCGCCGGGCCTCGTTGAACAGCGTGGCGTTGGTGAGCACCACCACCGGGAGAATGTCGGAGAGCTGCAACAAAATCTCCGGCAGATCGGGGCGCAGGAACGGCTCGCCGCCGGTGACGCCGATCCCGGTGAAGCCGAGGTCCTTGGCCTCGGTTGCCACCGCCACCATCTGTTCCCCGGCCAACTCCCGCCGGGCCGACTGCGGAGAGGACTCCGTCAGGCAGTAGTTGCACGTCAGGTTGCAGTTGTAGTTGGCGTAGAGCCAGACCCGACCGGGAATGGTGCCGTTCTCGACGGCCTCGGCGATGGGACTCATTCGAGCCCCGCCGCCGCCAGACGGGCAAGCACGGCGGGCGAGGTCGGAAGCCCGAGGGTGGTGCAGAAGCGGTTCAACATCATGGTGACGCCGATGACGGCGGTGAGCTCGACCACCTCGTGGTCGCGAAAGTGCCCTTCCATGGCCGACATCAGCTCCGAGGGGACCGCCCCTCGTCCGCCGGCCACAGCGTCGATCCATCCGATGAGGGCTCGCTCGGCTGCATCCTCGAAGCGGTGGGCAGCGGGCGTCGGAGACCGCAGGGCAGCCACCTCGTCGGTGGACAAGCCGGCATCGAGGGCGGCCACGCTGTGGCTCTGCACGCAATAGCGGCACTCCAGGACCCCCGACGTTCGCAGGATCACGATCTCCTTGGTGCGCAAGGGGATGGCGCTGGGCGACAGCGCCATCCCGATGAAGGGCATGGCCACCTCGAGCAACTCGGGGACCTGGGCCAGTGCCCCCACGATGGGGCCGGGGTCGCCGCCGTCGTAGTAGGGGCGGGCAAGGAGCGGAGCCTGGGACGCATCGACCAGCGAAACGGTCATGAGCGAAACACTAGAACGGCCAGCGACGTTGTCTGGCTCGTCCGAGGCCGAGCCGGCCGTCGAGGCCCCAGACGTAGCCCGACGACACCAGCGCCAGGATGGCGGCGGGGACGTACTCGTGCGGTTGCTCGAAGAGCCAGCGATCGCTCGAGAAGTAGACCAAGGCGAGGAAGAGGGCTTCGGCGAGGAACACCAGGGCTGCTCCCCGGCTGAACAGTCCCAGGACCAAGAGGAGGCCGATGACCACCTCCACCGCCGTGATCAGCCAGGCGAACACTTCGATGTTGGGCAGAATCAGGTTGTTGACCAGAGGCGCCAGGCCGGGCAGGAGGGTGCCCGGCTCACCCCCGGCCGGGTTCTGGTTCACCTCGAAGTCGAGGATGAAGCCGACGGCTGGGCGGTCGATGAGGTTGACCACGTACGGGCCGATCTTGATGTTCGACCAGCCGAAGAGCTTGGCCAACCCGTTCAGCAGGAAGATCGAGCCCACGAAGATGCGCAGCACCGCCAAGCCCTTGGCCAGGCGGCCCGCATCGAGTTCGCCGGGATCGGTAGCGGTGTCGAGCATCCTGGGGAGCGTAGTGACGTCTGGGGCGGGAAACTCTTACGCTTCGCGCAACGCCGGTCGGACGGCCGAGAGGAGTCCGGCGGCCCGGACGGTTAGCGTGGGCTCGGCGCCCGGGGACGAGGGAGGGACCACGAGGAGCAGGGTTGCGCCAGGCGGCCTCCGCCGTGCACGACATGGCGGAGAAGACCTGGACATCTGGACTTCTTCGAGCATCATGGTGACAGTCGTCGCCTGGCTTCATGGGGCGTATCTGTACGGACGCACTTACTGAAGCTACTGCAATGATCGACTGGCCGGAAAGTAGTCGACCACTGAGGCATTGGCACGGACCACCTGAGGTTGCGGTTTCCAAAGCCACTGCCGGACTCCGCTGCTCGGCAACACCTGAGCCCGGCGATCACCGGGTGCGGCCCCGGGCCACGAGCCGGTACGCAGCTGCGGTGGCGACGCCGAACACGAGGTGCGCGCTGAGATCCTTGGCCAGCGTCTCCTTGTCGTAGCGCCAGATCGGTTCGTAGATGCCCGCGGCGCCGAGCATCGCGTAAGCCGTTCCCCAGGCGACCGGACCGAGCAGGAGCCCGTCGGCGGGGGAAGAGGCCGGCCTGGACCGCCTCACGATGCCGTAGAGCGCGCCCCACTGTGACCCGGTCGCCCAGTGCACCACGTTGTTGGTCAGCGCCGCTGCGCGATCGGGCAGCTCTTTCCCCAACACGGTGAGTGCGAGTCGCTTGCCGACCTGCGCGGGGGCGCCAGCATCCTCGAAGCTCGTGGCGGACGAGGAGAGCTCCCAATCGAGGAAGCCGTCGACGCCACCGCCGCGACGGTAGCGCGAGTACCAGAGCAGGTCCATGGCCAGGGTGCCGGCGGCGCCGGCGACGACGCCTCGGGTGATGGCTCCCTGCGGGCTGATCGGCGCGGTTGACATGTTCGAGCACATCCTTCGGAAGGGGGCGTTGCGTCCGGTCTCGGTTGCCGCCATGCCTGGTAACCCGTCCGCGTCGCGAGCGTATTCCTCTCGGGCGTCGGTACCCGGCCACAAGAGTGATCTTGCTCCCGCACCGGCTACCCCCCACCTGCGCCGACTGTTCGCGACCCACCGTCCGCGCACCGGCATCGCGGAATGAACGCGGACAGGCAGTGGTTGGATTGCCATGGCCACCGCGCTGATCGTCGCCGCGCTCCCCAGCCCCTCGTCCAACGCGATCGACATCGGTCCGCTGTCGTTCCGCGCCTACGGCGTGGCGACCGGCAGGTAGACGAGGGCACGGCCGAGCGGGTGGCAGCGCATCTGGAGATGTGCCGGGACTGCGGCCTGGAAGCCGACGTCTACCGGGAGATCAAGGCGTCCCTGTCCCGTTCGTCGCCGGTGGTGTCGAGTTGGCGCTCCGGCGTCTTCGACTTGTCGGCGAGCAGCTGAGCGCCGGGGCGAGCAGATCTCCGCACAGACCGGTATCTGACGATGGTCGAGCTCCTGTTGCCCCGTACCGACGGCGGGGTTCTCGTCCAAGTGGTCGTCGCCGTGGTG
>JBBSLT010000235.1:0-3677 GCA_038233555.1 Acidimicrobiales bacterium | reverse complement strand
GAACTGGTGGGTGAGTTCGACAACGGCGGGGTCGAGTGGCAGCCCGGGGGTGAACCGACCCGGGTCAACGTGCACGACTTCGTCGACCCCGAACAGGGACGGGCCATCCCCTATGGGATCTACGACGAGACCAACAACGAAGGCTGGGTCAGCGTGGGTGACACCGCCGACACCTCGGAGTTCGCGGTCAACTCGATCCGGTCGTGGTGGCACCACATGGGCGCCGCCCGGTTCCCCGACGCCACCCGACTGTTGATCACCGCCGATGCCGGCGGTTCCAACGGCCACAGGGTCCGGGCCTGGAAGGTGGAGCTAGCTCTCCTCGCCGCAGAGATCGGCTTGGACATCACCGTCTGCCACTACCCGCCCGGCACCTCGAAGTGGAACCGCATCGAGCACCGCATGTTCAGCTTCATCACGATGAACTGGCGCGGACAGCCCCTCACCTCCTACCGCACGATCATCGAGCTCATCTCCGCCACCACCACCGAGACGGGCCTACGGCTCAAAGCCGAGCGCGACAGCGAGTGGTACGCCAAAGGCGTCAAGATCACCGACACCGAGCTCAACGCCCTGGCCCTCATCCGCCACGACTGGCACGGCGACTGGAACTACACCCTCAACGCTCACTCAAATGAGCGGTGAGCCCTTTACGTCGTCTAACGAGCGCCGTGTCAGGCCTCTGAGCCGGTGACGGCCACCAACGGAGCGAGGCAACGCTCGACGTCGACGACGCCCGGCGAGGTCTACGATGGCCGCGGTGGCCAACGCAGCGGATCCGGGAAGCCGCCGGTCGCACCTGGTGGTGCGGGCTCGCCTCGGCGTCGACTACGACAGCGCCGGCCTGGATCCGGTCGAGTTCATCGACCATGTGGCCGAGCGACTTCGCGCCGCCGCCGCCGACGCCGGAGCCGAGCTCGACGTGCTCCAGGTCGGCGTGGCGTGCGACCCGAGCTGGCAGAGCTTCGGGCCCAGGAACCTGGTCGAGGGCCGACCGATCCCGTAGAGGACGAGCCTGAGCAGGCCGTCCCATCGAGGAACGCGACCACATCGAGGCGCTGGTCGCCGTCGAGGCGAGGAGCGCCTGCGATGGCTGAGCCACAGGAGGTCGAGGCCATGGGCGACGGGGAGACCCGCCGCCAGCTGGAGGCTGCCGTTGCCTGGCTCCGGGCGAACGAGCTGGACATCGGTCAGGCGAGGCGCGAAGCGCTCCACGACTGGCTCGGGGCGCAGTGGGCAGAGCACAACCGCAGCGAGCCGTTCCCGACTTGCCGAAGCGGGCGAAGCTCCCGCCTGGAGCGCCTCGTCGAGCTGGCCGGTGTGGTGACCGGCTCCGGGGCCTTCGGCCCACCGCGATGACGCCGGCGCACGTGGCCAGCGGCGAATGCCCCGCCCGCTCGGCTCCTCGCCGGTAGCGTGGCGGCCAGGGATCGGGGCCCCCAGGAAGACGGCGGCGACCAACTGTTGCTATTCGCCGGGCTCCCGACAGAAGACTCGTTTGGCCTTGCCGAAAGAGAAGGAGGTCTCGCGCGCCTACTCTGAACCTGCTCTAAAGCTACTCGAAACTGATATCCACAGCGTGAAGAGGCCGTGAGCAGGGATTCCGTAGAACTACATGGGTGTCACTCAATGTGGGGTTGCCAGTAGGCGCGCTGGTCGCGCGCTCCTCGAGCACCCGCATGAGGTCCTCGTCCGTTCGGCGGGTGATCGACGTGCGCAGCATCACGAACACCGAACAGTACGACCGCCACGCTGATCTCGCGGTCACCGATCGTCCACTCGGCCTGGAGGCCACCGTCGGGAACGGGAACGACGCGAGGCTGCGGTGCACCACTGTCGAGAATGGATTCGAGAAGCGCCTTGGCCCGAAGGATGACTTTCGGGTCTGTGGCCCTGCCATCTCCGTCGAGCCATTCGGAACTCATCGTGGACGCTGCAACGGCTTCCGCGACGGCATCATCGGTCTCTTCCGAGACCAGTTCGTGCCCACTGTCGAAGCGCACGAGGTTGTCGCTGTGATCGAAGACGCCCACGCACTCACCGACACTTGTGGCTCTTCACCGGTCGGGGCGAGGGCCTCCTTCTAACTACTTCCCCCTGAAATAGTCCGGTGGGGCTTGGTCCTCGCGATTTCGGCCGGCGTGGTTGATGATGGCTCCGACCGCAGTTGGGACCTGAGGATCGGAGCCATCATCGTGTTTCGCACCGTATGTCATCGGCCGACGTTGTGGGAGGTGTTGCTGCCGCCAGAGGCGTTGGTGATGCCTTCCGAGCTGGCCGCAGTCGACCACCTGTTGGATGATCCGAGGTTCTTCGAGCCGTTTCGGCGTTGGTTCGATCCACTGTTCGGCCGGCCGTCGATCCCCATGGAGACCTACCTGCGGTTGATGTTCTTGAAGTACCGCTACCGACTCGGATACGAGACGCTGTGCGGGGAGGTGTCGGACTCGCTGACCTGGCTGCGGTTCTGTCGGATCCCCATCGGTGAGCGGGCTCCGCACCCGACGACGTTGATGAAGATCACCACCCGCTGCGGCTCGTCGACGATCGAGGCGCTCAACGCCGAGCTGCTCGCCTCGGCCAGCGAGGCAGGCGTGGTCGACCTGAGCTGGCTGCGCAGCGATACCACGGTGGTGCCCGCCGACATCAAGTACCCCACCGACTCAGGGTTGTTGACCAAAGGCATCTCCCAGATCGCTCGGCTGATCGCCCGCATCAAGGCAGCGAGCATCGCCCCTCGCAGCGCCTTCGATGACCCGACGCCCTCCGCCCGCCAGGCCGCTCATCGGATCGGGTCCAAGCTGCGACGCCGCAGCGACGACGCCAAGGCCGAGGTGCTGGCGATCACCGGTGAGCTGGCGGACCTCGCCGAAACCACCCTTGAGCAGGCAAGACGTTTCCTCGCCAACGCCAACAGGGTTGCCGATCGGCCGGTGCGCCGCCTCCGGCGGATGCTCGCCGACCTTCATCACCTCATCGAGGCGGTGGGCCAGCTCGTCGCCCAGACCCGCCTGCGCCTCGCCGGCGAGACCCCACCGGCGAAGACCCGACGGGTGTCGCTCCACGACGACGACGCCCGTCCGATTCGCAAGGGCAGCCTGGCGACGCCAACCCAGTTCGGCTACACCGGCCAGGTCACCGACAACCGCGACGGCATCATCCTCGACTACGAGATCGAGCCCGGCATGCCCCCCGACGCACCTCGCCTCGCTCCCGCCGTCGAGCGGATCATCACCGCCATCGGCAGGGTCCCCGACGCCGTCACCGCCGACCGTGGATACGGCCAGGTCTCGGTGGACGCCGAGCTCGAGGCTCTCGGCGTGAAGACCGTCGCCATCCTGCGCAAGGGCCAGCCCGGGGTAGCCCGGCGAAGCGTCGAAGCCGGGGACGACTTCGTCGAGCTCATCAAGTGGCGCACCGGTGCCGAAGGCCGCATCGCCGCCCTCAAGCGTCAGCACGGATGGAGCCGAGCCCGGATCCGAAATCTCGAAGGTGCTCGGATTTGGTGTGGCTGGGGGATCCTCTCCCACAACGCCATCAAGATCGCCGCAATCTGCTCCTGACGGACGGCGACAACCCAAGGCGTCACACGAAGACCCTCAGCTTTGCGCGCCCACACGCCAGTCCGACCTGCCGACAACGCCGCCGAACCGCGGCCAGTCGACGCCGCGGGACCT
>JBBSLT010000234.1:0-3718 GCA_038233555.1 Acidimicrobiales bacterium | reverse complement strand
TACCTGGTGATGGGGGAGTACGACGTGGTCACCATCGTGGAGGCCCCCAACGAAGAGGCCATGGCCAAGTTCGCCCTGATGGGTCTCACCGGCAGCCTCGAGATCACGACCATGCGAGCCTTCACCGAGGCCGAGGCCGACAACCTGCTGAAAGACCTTCCTGGGCCGGACGGACCTGGATGATCTGACAACGTCGCAATACAGGAGCATTCACTCCTTGCTCTAGCGCCGGTGGAAAGGTATCCTTGGCCGTATCCTACATCTAAGGAGGTTCCGGCCATGGCTGACGAGTGCACCGCCATCGTTGCCTACGAGGTGATGAACGAGGATCGCTCCAAGTTCCTTGAGGCTTGGGAAACGGCCAACGATTACCTCAAGGAGCAGCCCGGCTACCTGAGAAGTGAACTTCACCAAGCGGTATCAGCTAACCCCGACTTCCGGTATGTGAACATCGGCTGCTGGAAGAGCGCCGACGACTTCAGATCTGCCACCCAGAGCCCCGAGTTTCAAGCCGCCTCAGGTGCGCTCGCTGCCTATCCCATCCATGCGTCTGCCTACGAGGCCGTGCGGTCCTGAATCAGCGAATCGAGGAGTAGTGCTCAGAGCCGAGGGTCGGCGAAACGTAGAAGGTCGGCCATGGTGAAGTGGCCGGCCTGCTCGCCAGGGAGTTCCGGCGCCCACGTTGGCGAGGCGTGGAGGAACGAAGCCGGATCGCCGGCCAGCATGCCGAGGAGGACTTCGGCCACGATCTGTCCGCCGGCAGGACCCAGGCGACGGCCCTCCTCGACGATCTCTGCCTCCCGAAGGAGGTAGTACCACAGGGGAGTGTTGCCGTGGAGGCGCAGATCGGCATCGGCCACGGTCGCGCCCATCGCCGCGGCCACCGCTTGGCCCGAAGGTAGCCCGAGGGCTCGGCCCCGGAGGAGGTCGAGCAGGGCCAGGGAACGGCGCTCGGGGTCTACGGCGACCGGCAGTCGAGCGAACGGGCCGGTCATCTTGGTGTCGATCCTGCGGCTGAGCTGGGGAGAAGAACCTCCCATGGCGAAGAAGAGGTCCCACTCGATGCGCCAACCCTTGGGCAGCGGTCGAAAGCTCCCTAGGTGCTGGAACGGGTTGGGGGTGAGGGAGGGCACCAGGATGTGGATTAGCTCTCCGTCGCGGTTGAGGCGGTAGCGAGATCGCACCTGGCTGTGGCCGAAGCGGAAGGCCGCCGCCGAGAACTCCACCGGGATGAAGGGTTCGTCCTCCCACCGAAAGAATCGCAGCTCGACCGTCCTGGCGCCGGTGGCCGAGTCCACGAGGAGGATGTCGTCGACGATGTCGGAGCCCACGAGGCTGCGGAGGAAGTCCTCCACCACCACCCATTGGTAGTGCCAGCGGGTGAGCCGCTGCGCCTCGGTGAAGAGGTCAATGTTCGGGAGGAACTGGGCTCTGAGGCGGTCGACGATGGCGTTGTGAAAGCGGATGAAGGCCAGATGGAGCTGAGAGACGATTACGTGCACGTCGTTGCGCGGGTCGGTGACGATGGCTCGACCCTGCTGGTTGCGGGGCAGGTCCTCGGGTTCCTCGTCGGCACCAAGGTTGTGTCCCACCAGCAGCTTGACCGGATCCTCCTGGTCATAGAGGTAGGGGCTGGCGATCGGGCCTGAGCCGTAGAGCGAGTCAAGGTCGAAGCGGGGTGTGCGGAACGACCGCAACGCCGCCGGGTCGTTCTGACGTTCCAGGCTGGAGACCGGGTCGAAGGTGATGTCATGGTCGATGAACTGCCCGAGGTAGGTGTAGCCGGCAGCCACATCCGGATTCTCCCCCGGCTCGAGGGCCTCGACGGGATCGGCCTGTGCGGACGAGGCGCCCGGGAACATCGAGCGGGCGAGGTCCTCGAGGGCGGCAAGGTCGGTTGGGTTCGGGGCCAGGTCGGGGAACATCCGGCCGAACCTCCCGATGTCGTGGCTCGACCGGGTGACCTGATCGATGCCCCGAGACGCGCCACCGCCATGTTCGGCGAGCGGGGCGATGCGGCCCGGATCCTTCATTGGACCACGTCGGAAAACAAGCCCTCGGCGTCGATGAGGCCGTGGCCCCAGGCCGGGTCGAAGTAGCCCGGTTCATGCCCCGGGATCTGGCAGTGAGACCGCAAACGATCCTTTACCCCTTCAGGGTCGAGCTGCGAATCGTGTTCCAGGAGCAGGGCGATCAATCCGCCGACCAGGGCCGCAGCCGCGCTGGAGCCGGCCCTGAGCACGTTGAGGTCGTCGGCGAGATAGGGCGGGTGAAAGGGCGACTGGCCTGAGAGGGAGGCGGCCACCATGGCCCCCGGGGCCACCAGATCGGGTTTGGGAGCCCCGTTCCGACATGGACCCGGGCTGGTGAAGCTGCAGATGTCGTCGAGCGTGAAGCCCGCCTGGTGGCCGTGGCCCATGACGTTGCTCCACTCGACCTTGGTGGTGTACGCGCCCACGGTGACTGCCCTGGCGGCTGCCCCCGGGGCTCCGATCTTGACCGAGTGGGACACATGGCGTCCGCTCAGATGCGCCACGGCGCCGCCCAGCGACCAGATGTCGACCCGCCCTTCAGCTACGTGGGCGGCCCGTAGGCGAATGGCCCATCCGGTGGGGATGGCGGGCGGCCCGACCAGGGCCGATGGCGTCACCTCCACCAAAAAGGCGTGATCACCGTTGCCGGCGTCGGGCCCGGGCGTGATGATGCGGACGTCGCCGTCGGGCACCTGGTAGAGGCGAGTCGGTGGCCCGCTGTCGTCTACAGGCTGGAAGGGGGTCTGGACCCCGGTGGGCGACACCACCGCCACCGCCATCTGATCGGCGCCGGAGTACCAGCCGGTGAACCGAGCCGTGGTGGCCGCCTCGGTGGTGGCCGGAACACCGACGGCGAAGGCGATGCTGGCGTGAGCACCGGTCTCGAGCTCGAGTTGGGCATGGACGCTGGCCTCGCCGTCGTTGCCGGCGGAGCAACAGACGATGCGTCCCGGGCCCGACTCGGCGTCGATGATCGCCGAGAAAGCGTCGGTGCCATCGTGAGGGTCGTCGGCCCCGCCGGCGGTGAGGACGGCGACGGCCGGACGGTTCAGCTCAGCCGCCACCCGGAAGACGTAGCGAAGCCCGTCAGCCACGTGGGCGTCGATGAGATCGCTCTTGACGATGACCAGCGCAGCTCCGGGGGCCACCCCGGAGTAGGTGGCGTCGTCACCGGCGGCGATGCCGGTGACGTGGGTGCCGTGTCCGACCGAGTCCTGTGAAAGCTGCTGCGCCTGGCCGGTGAGCTCAACTCCGTAGCTGCCCTCGGTGACACCCGGACCGGGCAGCGTCTGGTCCCAGAGCCGGAGGATCCGACCGGAGAACGCCGGGTGGTCGGTCTCGACGCCGGAGTCGACCACGCCGACGACGACGCCTCTGCCGGTCGCACCCGTCCGGTGGCGCAAGGCGATCACGCCGACTCGCTCAGCGGCCACGTCCATGTGGGGGTGCAAACGCCGGGAGGCGACGATGCGCCGGACGCCTTCCATCTCGGAGAGCGGGTCGATGCTTCCTAGTGCGACGGTGGCCGTACGGATCGAACCGCGGCCACCGTGCACCTCCACACCTGGCAAGGGTCCGAGGCCAGCACCGTCGGCGAGGTCGAGAAAGACGACGGCGCTGTCCACTTTCCCCCCGACCGAGGCCTGGTGCCCCGCACGAGCTGCGTCGTCGAGCAGCGCAGCCAG
>JBBSLT010000233.1:0-3727 GCA_038233555.1 Acidimicrobiales bacterium | reverse complement strand
GTTGGCTCCAAGGTCACTGCGATGGCCGGCCGAGGGCTCCCGCGCGACTTCGTCGACGTCGCCGCAGCCAGCGCTCGCTACACCCGGGAGGAGCTGCTTGGCCTGGCATTCACCCGTGACACCAGATTGCGGGCTGTCGACTTCAGCTACGCCATGATTGCGCTGGATCGGATTCCGGACGGCGAGTTCCTTCCGTACGGGCTTGGGTCGGGAGACATAGCAGTGCTGCGGGAGAGGTACTCGGCTTGGCCGCGAGACGTAGCAGCCGATCCTGTTGGTGAGGCGGTGCGAAGGGCCATCGTCGACAATGTGACCTGATGGCCCGTTGGCCACCCCGACTGGGCCACCTACTGGCCACAGTCTCGGGGACCGGGGTGGCCCTTCCCTACCGACGAGGCCCTCGTCGAAGGCCACTGTCACGCAGCCGGGCGCCGGCGAGGCGGCGGGGGCGACAACGAGCCATGCACTGCTCGACCCACCTCCACCAGCGTCCAGACGACCAAGGCGAGGACGCCGACGCCGGCGAAGAACACCAGCACCGCCAGGGCGACAGTGGGAAAAGCGAACAGGGCCAGGCGCAGGCGGACGGCCCAGACCCGGCCCGCCAGAAGGCCACCCCGAGGGCACCCACCAGGACGACGGTGGCAATCACCACGGCGGCGGTCGGCAACGACGCCTCCAGCCACCCGAAGCCGCCCCAGAAGCTGCCCACCGGGGTGGCGAAGGCCCGGGTAAGGCCCGGGTAAGGACCGGGGGCTGGCCGCTGGTGAGCAGGGCGGCGCCGAGAGCCAGCCGGTGAGGACCGCGGCCCCCACGGCATGCACGAGCGGGGGCTGCCGGGCGATCCCGTTGACGGCCTCGGAGGGACCCTCCGGCCCGACGGCGGCGAAGGTGGGCCGCTCGGCCGGCGGCACGGCGTCGACGGAGGAGGCCGGAGGCGAGGAGGTCAGGTACACCGATGACGACTCCCTCGCCGCCAGGACCGCAGCCGACACCGATCCCTCGCCGACGTCCGGTTGCGAAGCCCCCGGGACAAGCTGGCGCGGGCCCGATCGACGTGAAGGTGCTCGTCGGGGGCCCGGAAGGCCGGCACCAAGACGCTGTAGCCGAGGAGCAGGACCAGGTGCAGGGCCGTGACCGCCCAGACGGCCCGCGGTATCCCCTCGGCCGCCTGGGCCATCAGCGAACCAACCCTTCGGCAGCCCGCTGACCTGAGGCGATGCAGGCAGGCAGGCCCACACCGGCGAGGGCAGCGCCGGCGAGCACCACCCCGGGCAGGCGAGTCGCCAACTCGGCTTCGGCGGCTGCGATCCGCCGGGAGTGCCCAGGGGCGTACTGGGGGAACGACCGGCGCCACCGGGTAACCCGCACCTCGCTCGGCGGGCGGGAGATGTCCATGGCCTCCTTCAGCTCGAGGCAGAGGCGGGCTACGAGGGCATCCTCGTCGAGGCTGTCGGCCCGCTCGTCGCCGGCCCGGCCAGCCGAGACCCGCAGGACGATGCCGTCCCCGGCGTCGAGGTGGGTCCACTTCGACGAGGCCCACGAGCATGCGGTCATCAACCGGCCCTCTCCTCTGGCGACGAGGAAGCCACTGCCGTCGAGAGGCCGGGCTATTGCCCCTCGGGGGTAGGCCAGGGCGACCAGGGCCACCGAGGCATGGTTGATGGCGGCCAGGGTGGCCGCCACCCCGGGGGCGTGGGGCGCCAGCAGGTCGGCGGTGACGAAGGCAGGAGCGGCCAGCACCACTGCGTCGGCGGCGAGCGAAGCTGACCGGGCCTGGAGCCGGTACCCACCGCCGTCGGCGAGATCCACGGCGGTGATCCGCTCGCCGGTGCGGACCTCGACGCCGAGGATCGCCAGCCGGGCCTCCAGGGCCTCGATCAGGCGGGACAGCCCCCCGGGCAGGGTCAGGAACACCGGGCCGGCGGGCGACGGACCGGCGGCCGCTTGTCGTCGGGCACCGGCCACCAGGCTGGAGGAGCTCCGGGCGGCGGCGGCCAGGCTGGGGGCGGTCAGCTCCACGCTGAGACGATCGGTGTCGCCGGCATTGATGCCGCCCACCAGTGGGCCGACCAGGCGACGGTGGACCTCGCCTCCCAAGCGGCGGCGCACGAGGGCGCCCAGGGCTTCGTCGCCGTCGAGGGTTCGACCGGGCACCAGGGGCTCGAGCGCCACCCGGACCAGGCCCAGAGGAGAAAGCACCCGGGAGCGGGCCAGGGGACCGAGGCGGGTGGGCACCCCCAGCGCCAGGCCGGGCGGCAACCGTCGCAGCCGGCCTCGTGACCACAGGTAGGCGGCGGCCGTCGCCGGAGCCACTAGGGCATCGGCCAACCCCAGCTGCTGGCACAGCGCCACCGCTTCGGGGCGTCGGGCCAAGAAGGCGTCGGGGCCGAGATCGAGGCTGACGCCGGCGAAGGCCTCGCTGCGCACCTTGCCACCGAGGCCCTCGTCGGCCTCGCACAGCGTGACCTCGACACCGTCCCGACCGGCCAGCGCAAAGGCGGCCGCCAGCCCGGTGATGCCACCGCCCACCACCACCGCCCGCATGGTGGTCCGTCCCGTGGTGCTCAACGGGAGCGGCTCATTCAAGACGGGCGAACGCCTCCGCCTTGTCGCTGGACCCAGCGACGACGAGCACCGCTCCCTTCTCGAGGACGGTGTCGGGGGTGGGGCAGGTGAAGCTCTGGCCCTGGGGCTTGAGGCAGACGACGGTGACGCCGTAGCGGCCTCGGATGCCCGTCTCCCCGAGGGAGTGGCCGACCAGCTCGGCTGGCACCGTGGTCTCCACCATGGCGAAGTCCTCGTCCAACTGGAACCAGTCGATGATGCTTCCGCCCACCAGATGGGCGACCCGGTGGCCCATGTCGTGCTCAGGGAAGACCACATGGTGGGCGCCCACTCGTTGCAGGATGCGGCCATGGGGCCGACTGACCGCCTTGGCCCAGATGTTGGGGATGCTCAGCTCATCGAGGGCAGAGGTGGTAAGGATGCTGGCCTCGATGTCACTCCCGATGCTCACCACGGCGTAGCGGAAGTCGGTGACTCCCAGCTGCCGCAGCACCACATCGTTGGTGGCGTCAGCTTGGACGACGTGGGTCAGCATCTCGGCGTAGTGCTGGACCCTCCCCTCGTCATCGTCGATGCCGAGGACCTCGAAGCCGAGGCGGCCCAGCTCGGCCGCTACCGCTCCCCCGAAGCGGCCAAGTCCGACGACCACCACCTGCTCCCCCGCCTGGGCCGGCTCACTGTGCCGCTTCGGGGTGCTTTTGGAGCTCTTCTCAGCCAATGATGGGCCTTTCCTCGGCGTGTCGGTAGAGGCGGTCCTGGTGTCGAAACACCAACGCTGCGAACAGGGTGGGAGGTCCCACGCGGCCCACGATCATGAGCGCGATGACGATGAACTGAGAAGACGTCGACAGGAGCCCGGTGACGCCGGTCGAGAGCCCGACGGTACCAAGGGCGGAGACTGCTTCGAAGAAGAGGTCTGACCGAGCCAGGTTGGTGGTGGCGAGCAAGGCCATGGTGGCGGCGACGAGCACCCCGATGCCGAGCAACGCCACCGCCAGAGCTTGGCGCTGCGCCCCACCAGGAATCCGTCGCTCGAACGCCACGACATCGGGCTCGCCCCGCACCTCGGCCCACATGACCCAACCCAGCAAGGCGAAGCTGGTGACCTTGATCCCGCCCGCCGTCGATGCGCTTCCGCCGCCGATGAACATCAGGATCT
>JBBSLT010000232.1:0-3732 GCA_038233555.1 Acidimicrobiales bacterium | reverse complement strand
GTGGAGGTGAGCGGATTCGAACCGCCGACTTCTACGTTGCGAACGTAGCGCTCTGCCAACTGAGCTACACCCCCGGCACGGGGGTCATGGTACCGGGACGGGAGGAGCCGGTACCCGGGCTAGTTGGCGGAACGGCGCAGCAGGAGCTGGGGCTGGGGGTTGGTCACCGTGGGCAGGAAGCGAACCTTGAGCTCCCGCTCGGCGGCCAGATTGCGCACCCTCACGAGGAGGGCAACGTAGGCGACGAAGGCGAGATCGAGGGCCAGATGCACCCACATCATCTTGCCCAAGGCGGGGATGAAGCTCAGGACGAGGGAGGCCCCCATGGCCATGAGCAGTCCGCAGAGGATGTCACGGCGGCGCTTACGAACGCTGGCCCGGACGGAGGAGCGGTGGTGAGGGTAGGCGGAAGCGTCAGTCGGGCGGGAGGCAGCGGCACGGGCCAGGGCGACCGATCCGGCGGGGGGACGAACTCCGACGGGGGGACGAACTCCGGCGGGGGGACGAACTCCGGCGGGGGGACGAACTCCGGCGGGACGACGACCGGAGGCGGGTCGCAGGCGGGTGACCGAGCCTTGGCCGACCGACGTGGCTCGCTCCAGGACCGACAGCTGGCGCCCGAAGGCGCCGATCAGGTCGGTCGAACGCTCCGCCCTCGCTCGAAAGAGCTGGGGGAGCAGGAAGACCGCCCACACCATGGCCAGGATGACAAGAACCACCAGTGACACTCTCCGCCCTCGACTTTCTTGGTTCGCAAGCTAATACGGCAGCTCTGACAAGTGGGGGATGTTGGGAGTGCGACTCCACCATGACGCTCAGGTTACGGTTCTACTACGACGCCGGTGCAGGCCACAAGCCCCGGTGTCCGGCAGGCGGGCGGGTGGGCCGATCAGATGGTCGGATCGGCGCCGTCGGAATCGGCTGGCCGGCGGTAGATGCCGGAGCGCCCACCCGTCTTCTCCCAGAGGGTGAGGTCGCCGATGGTCATGCCCCGGTCGGCCGACTTGCACATGTCGTAGATGGTCAGGGCGGCCACCGAGCAGGCGGTGAGGGCCTCCATCTCCACCCCGGTCCGATCCACCGTCTCCACCTGGGCCTCGATCTCGATCCAGGTGTCCTCGATGGTGAAGTTGACGAAGACGGAGCCCACCAGCAGGGGATGGCACAGCGGGATCAGATCGGCCGTGCGCTTGGCCGCCTGGATGCCGGCGATGCGAGCCACGGCCAGCACGTCGCCCTTGCTCACCGCCCCCCGAGCCACGAGGCCGGCGGTCTCGGCCTCCATGTGCACCCGGCAGCGGGCCAGCGCCCGGCGATGGGTGGCCTCCTTGGGGGTGACGTCGACCATGCGGGCTCTTCCCAGAGGATCGAGATGGGTCAGACTGCTCGGGGCCACCGCTGGAGTCTAAGCGGTACGGGGCTCAGCCGCCGATCTGAGACATGGTGCGGGGAGGCTGGACGAAGGAGACCGAGCCGATCTGATGCCCCGGGCCCTTGCCCGCCACGCAACTCGAGATGGCGCCGGCCAGATCGTCGTCGGTCCCGCCCCCCCGCAGCACCGAGCGCAAGTCGGTCTCGTCCATGGAGAACAGGCAGTTGCGCAGCTGACCCTCGGCGGTGAGGCGGACCCGGTCGCAGCGGGCGCAAAAGGGTGCCGTCACGCTGGCGATGGCGCCGACCCGTCCCCCTCCGTCGAGGTATTCGAACACCTCGGCCGGCTCCGAGCCCCGGGCCAGGCCCCGCAGCGGGTACACCTCGGCGATGGCGGCGATGATGCGCTCGCCGGGCACGACCTGCACCGCCGACCAGGAGTGGTCGGCATCAAGAGGCATGAACTCGATGAAGCGGACCTCCACCCCCCGCTGGCGCCCGAAGGCGGCGAAGTCGACCACCTCGTCGTCGTTGACCCCCTCCATGCACACCACGTTGAGCTTGACCGGGTCGAAGCCGGTGGCCAGGGCGGCGTCGATGCCGGCGAGCACGCCGGCCAGGTCGTCGCGCCGGGTCAGGGCGGTGAAGCGCTCCGGGCGCAAGGAGTCGAGCGAGATGTTGACCCGGGCCAGGCCGGCCTGGCGCAGGGCCGGAGCCAGCGAGGCCAGCACGGACCCGTTGGTGGTCATGGCCAGGTCCACATCGAGGGCCGCCAGCTTGGCTACCAGCACCGGCAGGTGGGCCCGCACCGTGGGCTCGCCCCCGGTGAGGCGGATGCTGTCGAAGCCGAAGCGCTCGACGCAGACCCGGGCCACCCGCTCGATCTCCTCGAAGGTGAGCACCTGGTCGCGAGGCACCCAGTCGAGGCCCTCTTCGGGCATGCAGTAGGTGCAGCGGAAGTTGCAGCGGTCGGTGACCGAGATGCGCAGATCGCGGTGGGCCCGCCCGTAGGAGTCGACCAAGGGCACTGCCACCGGGCCAGGCTACGGCGAGTCGAGGAGCATGACGGACACGGTCGCCCCGGCGGCCACGCCGTCGCCGTCGTCGAGCACGGCCAGGGCGTTGGCGCCGGCCATGGCCGAGAGGTGGTGCGACCCTTGGCCGCCGGCCGAGGTGACTCGGTAGCGTCCGTCGTCGCCCATGGTCGCCACCACCCGCTGGAAGTGGACCTTCCCGTCAGGCCGGCGCTCCAAGTTCTCGCCGGCCACCGCCGCCACCTTGGCCCGCAGCCACTGCTGTGGCGGATGGCCCATCATCTTGCGCAGGGCCGGACGGGCGAGCAGCTCGAAGCTGACCATCGACGACACCGGGTTGCCGGGCAGGCCGAACACCGGCGTGGCTGACACGAACCCGAACGCGAAGGGCTTGGCCGGCTTGATAGCCAGCTGCATCCAGCGCATGTCGCCCATTTGCTCGAGGACGATCTTGACCAAGTCGAAGTCGCCCATGCTCACCCCTCCGCTGGTGACTACGGCATCGCACTGCGCCGTCGCCTCGGCGAAGGCTCGGGTGATGGCGACCTCGTCGTCGGCCACCGTGCCGAGGTCGACGTCCTCGCAGCCGCACTGACGGACCAAGGCGGTGAGCGTGGGCCGGTTGGAGTCTCGGATCTGGCCCGGCCGAAGCGGTGCCGGACCCGACACCAGCTCGTCGCCCGTCGACAGCACGCCCACCCGGGCCGGGGGGAAGACGGATAGCTCGACGACGCCCAGGCTGGCCAAAATCCCCAGGTGACCGGGGCTGAGCACGGTGCCGGCCTCCACCACCACGGTGCCCGGCGAGATGTCGTCACCGGCCCGGCGCCAAGCCGTGCCCGGCGCCACCGTCATCCGGACCTCCACCGCTCGACCGCCATCGAGCGGCGCAGTGCGCTCCACCATGACCACGGCGTCGGCACCGGGGGGCAGGGCCGCCCCGGTCATGATGCGCACCGCTTGGCCCGGTCCGACTACCAGCGACGGGGCGTCGCCGGCCGCCAGTGTTCCCACCACCTCCAGGGTTACCGGAGGTCCCTCGGTGTCGGCGGCCCGCACGGCGAAGCCGTCCATGGCGCTGTTGTCGAACGACGGCACGGCCTCGGTGGCAGTGACGGTCTCGGCCGCCACCCGCCCGAGGGCGTCGCTCAGACCCAGCACCACCGGCGCCAGTGGCCGGCAGGCATCGAGGACGTAGGCCCGGCCGTCGTCGAGCGAAAGGAGCGGCACCGAACCTAGGCCAGCCGGTGGCGGCGCACGGTGTCGGCCAGGAACGGCCCGATCTCCGACGCCATGTCGTTCCGGGCCAGGGCGAGCTCGATGCTGG
>JBBSLT010000231.1:0-3746 GCA_038233555.1 Acidimicrobiales bacterium | reverse complement strand
GGGCCGCGTAGTCGCAGAACTCGGGTTGGGCAGCCTCGAAGAAGGCCACCGCCTTGGCGGCGATGGCGTGCTCGAGTGGCCCGCCCTGGAGCGTGGGAAAGACCGCCTTGTCGATGGCCTTGGCGTGCTCCGCTCGGGCGAGGATGCAGCCCCCCCGGGGACCACGCAGGGTCTTGTGGGTGGTGAAGGTGACCACGTCGGCCAGCGGCACTGGATTGGGATAGGCGCCGCCGGCGATGAGTCCGGCGTAGTGGGCGGCGTCGAAGAGGAAGTAGGCCCCGACCTCGTCGGCGATCTGGCGGAAGACGGCGGCGTCGATGATGCGGGGGTAGGCCGTGGCTCCAGCGATGATCAGCTTGGGCCGGTGCTCGAGGGCGAGGTCACGCACCTCGTCGTAGTCGATGCGCTCGTCGGAGCGGGTCACGCCGTAGGTGACGCCTCGGTACCAGCTGCCGCTGATGTTGACCGGCTGGCCGTGGCTGAGGTGGCCGCCCTGGTCGAGGCGCATGCCGAGCAGGGTGTCGCCCGGCTGCAGGAGGGCGAGGCACACGGCCAGGTTGGCGTTGGAGCCCGAATGCGGCTGGACGTTGGCGTGGTCGGCGCCGAAGAGGCCAGTCACCCGCTGTCGGGCCAGATCCTCGGCCTGGTCGATGAATTGGTTGCCGCCGTAGAATCGCCGCCCGGGATAGCCCTCGGCGTATTTGTTGGTCAGCACCGAACCGGTGGCAGCCATGACCGCCGGGGAGGTGAAGTTCTCGGACGCGATGAGCTGGAGCGTGGTGTTCTGGCGAGCCAGCTCCCGATCGAGGATGGCCGCCAGCTCGTCGTCGGCAAGCCTCGGCCAGGTCGGGCTCACTGGGCCGCCTGGTCGTGCTCCAAGGCGGTGATCTTGTCCACCCGTTGGGCGTGGCGACCGGCCTCGAAGGTGGTGGCCAGAAAGGCGTGCAGCGATTCTTGGGCAACCTCCGGACCGACCAGGCGAGCGCCCAGGCACACCACGTTGGCGTCGTTGTGCTCCTTGGCCAGGCGGGCGGAGGTGACGTCATGGACCACGGCGGCGCGCACGCCGGCGACCTTGTTGGCGGCGATGCCGATGCCGATGCCGGTCCCGCACACGCACACTCCCAACTCGTTGGCCCCCGACGCCACCGAGTGGCCTACTGCGGCTCCGAAGTCCGGGTAGTCGACCCGTTCGTCGTTGGTCGTGCCGAGGTCGTCGACCTGGTGGCCGCCCTCGACCAGGAAGGCGGCCAGTTCTTGCTTGAGCAGGAAGCCGGCGTGATCGGATCCGATGGCGATGCGCATGGAGTTCAGTGCTCCTTCTTGCTGGAAAGGCGGTCGTGGACAGGCCCAGAATGAGCCGGAGTGGTGGGAGTGGTGGGAGCGGTGGGAGCGGTGGGAGCGAAGGCGAGGTCGACCAAGCGGGAGACCAGGTCGTCCAGCTCGGCCGCAGTGGCCTCGTAGACGCGGTCGGGGGCCCCGATGGGATCCTCGACGTCGTCGGCGGGATCGTCGCCCAGCAGGTCGCTGGTCCGCCTCCCGGCGTGCATCGCGCCCAGCCACCCGCCCAGCGACTGGTCGGCCCGTCGAGGCGTCGCCGCTTCACCGCGGCGCACCAGCTCCTTGAGGGTGAAGGTCCGGGGCCAGACCTCGGGCAACATGAGGACCGCCTCGCGCAGGTGACGACGGGCCATGGCGATCACGAGGTCGGCGCTGGCCAGGCGCTCGGCGGTGGTCGCCCGGCTGCGGTGATGCTGGAGATCGAGACCTTGGGATGCCATGGCCCTTCTCGATCCGCCCTCGGCCGGTACGCCGCCGGGCAGCTCCCCGGCCGACGACACCTTGGCGGCGACGCCCAGCGCGTCGAGGCGATGCTGGAGGAGGACCTCGGCCATCGGCGAACGGCACCGGTTGCCGGTGCACAACACGAGTATCTCGATGCTGGGCATCCTACCGAGGCCAGCTCGGCGCCTTGGAGAAGTTCCTTGGCCGGGCTCAAGTTCCGGCGGAGGCCAACACCTCGATCGACGGGACGCTTCCCTCCCGCAGGACGCGCAGCTCGCCGGGGAGGCACGACACGACCGTCGAGGCCTGGCCCCGGCACGGTCCGGCGTCGAGGACCACTGCGAGGCCGTCACCAAGTTGGACGACCACCTCCGACGCCGTCGCTGGCGTCGTCCGGCCGTGGCGGTTGGCGCTGGTGACGGCCAGCGGGCCAAGCGCTCGGGCCAGGGCCACGGGCACCGGATGGGCGGGCAGGCGCAAACCGATGGTGGCGTCGTCGGGGCCACCCAGGTCGAGGCCGAGGCCGGCACGGCGGGGCACGACCAGGGTCAGCCCCCCGGGCCACCACCGATCCATGAGTCGCAGCCCCGCCGAATCCAAATCGTCGGCGGCCAGGGCTAGGGCCTGGTCGACGCCGGCCACCAACACGGGCAGGGCCACGCCTGGGGGCCGGCCCTTGAGGGCGAAGAGCGCCGCCGTCCGTCGGGGGTCGGCGGCCAGGCCGTAGACGGTGTCGGTCGGCACGACCACCACGCCGCCCGCCTCCAGCGCCTCGACCGCCCGGCCCATCGATGCGGGCGACGGCGAGTCACCCGAGGCGTCGAGCACCACGGTCTGGGCCATCCTCCTCCGTTCTTTGTCGCATCCCCCTCGGTTCTTTGTCACGTTGTGCACACCAGCTGTCAAGAACGCGACAAAGAACGGGTCGGGGGCCTGGGCGCCGGGGGCGGGGGCGCCGGGGGCCGTTCACCGCCGGGCCACGAGGACTCGGTCGCGGCCGGCGAGGTCGCGGCCTACCTCGGCCTCGGTGAAGCCAGCGCGCTGGGCGGCGGCGGTGACGGCCGGCGCCTGAGCCGGCGCCAGCTCCAGCACCAGTGAACCCGCCGGCGCCAGCCACGCCCGTGCTTCGGCCACGATGCGCTCCAACTGCTCACGCCCGGTCGGACCCGCAACCAGGGCGGCGGTGGGCTCCCAGTCGGCCACCTCGGGGGGCAGGTCGTCAGCCTCGGCCACATAGGGAGGGTTCGAGACCACCAGGTCGAGGCACCCGGCCAACTCAGGAGGAAGGGCCATGAACCAGTCTCCCTCCACCAAGCGCACCCGGGCGGCGGGACGACCGATGCCGGCCAGGTTGGCCCGAGCCAACGCCAGGGCATCGGGTGAGACATCGCTGGCCCAGACCTCGGCCCTGACCACTTCCGTGGCGAGGGACAAGGCGATGGCCCCCGAACCCGTCCCCAGATCGGCCACCACGAGGGGCCGGTCGCTCTCATGGCGGCGCAGCTCGGCCAAGGCGAGCTCGACCACCTGCTCGGTCTCGGGCCGGGGAATCAGCGCCCGGGCGTCGACCAAGAGATCGAGGGAGCGAAAGCCCCACCGCCCCACCACGTACTGCAGCGGTTCGCCCCCGGTGCGGCGCTCCACCATGGCGTCGAGATGGGCCACGCCCCGCCGAGCCGCCAACTGATCGAGGCCCAGGATCAGCTCGGCCCCGTCGAGCCCCGACGCCCGCTCCACCAACCGGCGGGCGTCGACCCCGGGAGAGGCCACGCCGGCGGCGGCCAGCGCCGTCTCCACCCCGGCCAGCAACTCCCTCCAGGTCACCCTTGGGAGAGCTGGCGGGCCCGCTCGTCCTGGCGCAAGGCATCCACCACGTCGCCCAGCTCACCTTGGAGCACCTTGTCGAGGTTGTAGCTGGTGAAGCCGATCCGGTGGTCAGACACCCGGTTCTCCTTGTAGTT
>JBBSLT010000230.1:0-3767 GCA_038233555.1 Acidimicrobiales bacterium | reverse complement strand
CCGTGCTCGGCGTTGTAGGCCTGCTGGAGGCCCCGGCGGCGCTGGGTCTCGTCGATGGCCCGGCGCATGGAGTCGGTCACCTTGTCGGCGTACATGATCACCTGGCCGTCGACGTTGCGGGCGGCTCGGCCCATGGTCTGGATCAGCGACGTCTCGCTGCGCAAGAAGCCCTCCTTGTCGGCATCGAGGATGGCGACCAGGGCCACCTCGGGCAGGTCGAGGCCCTCGCGTAGGAGGTTGATGCCCACCAGCACGTCGAACTCGCCCAGGCGTAGGTCGCGCAGGATCTCGATGCGCTGGATGGTGTCGACGTTGGAGTGCAGGTAGCGGACCCGCAGGCCCTGCTCCAGCAGGTACTCGGTGAGATCTTCGGCCATCTTCTTGGTGAGGGTGGTGACCAGGCTGCGCTGGCCGGCGCCGGTGCAGGCGCTGATGTGCTCGATGAGGTCATCGATCTGGCCCTTGGTCGGCTTGATCACCACCTCGGGGTCGATCAGCCCGGTGGGGCGCACCAGCTGCTCGACGATCTGGGAGGAATGGGAGCGCTCCCAGGGCCCGGGGGTGGCCGACAGGAACACCACCTGGTTGACCCGCTCCAGGAACTCCTCGAAGCGCAGCGGCCGGTTGTCGGCCGCCGACGGCAGCCGGAACCCGTGATCGATGAGCGTCTGCTTGCGGGAGCGGTCGCCCTCGTACTGGCCGTGGAGCTGGGGGACGGCGACGTGGCTCTCGTCGAGCACCACCAGATAGTCGTCGGGGAAGAAGTCGAGCAGGGTGTGGGGTGCGGTGCCCGGCGCCCGGCCGTCGATGGGCGCCGAGTAGTTCTCGATGCCGTTGCACACGCCCACCTCGGCCAACATCTCCAGGTCGTAGTTGGTGCGCATACGCAGGCGCTGAGCCTCCAAGAGCTTGCCCTCGGCCTCGAACTGGGTTAGCCGCTCGGCCAGCTCGGCCTCGATGCGGACCATGGCCGCCTTGAGGCGCTCGTCGCCGGCCACGTAGTGGGTGGCAGGGAACACGACGAGCTCGGCGAGGTCTTCCAGCCGCTCGCCGGTGAGGAGGTCGACCCGGGTCATGCGCTCGATCTCGTCGCCGAACAGCTCGATGCGCACCCCCGTCTCCTCGTAGGCCGGATGCACCTCGATGGTGTCGCCCCGTACCCGGAAGCTGCCCCGGGCCAGGGTCATGTCGTTGCGGTCGTACTGCATATCGACCAGGCGGGACAGGATCGAGCGCTGGTCGTGGTTCTCCCCGGTCCGCAGCACCAGCAGGTTGGCCCGGTACTCCTCGGGCGAGCCCAGGCCGTAGATGCACGACACTGAGGCCACCACGATCACATCGCGCCGGGTGAGCAGGGCCGAGGTGGTCGAGTGGCGCAGGCGGTCGATCTCGTCGTTGATCGAGCTGTCCTTCTCGATGTAGGTGTCGCTGGAGGGGACGTAGGCCTCAGGTTGGTAGTAGTCGTAGTACGAGACGAAGTACTCCACCCGGTTGTTCGGGAAGAACTCCTTGAACTCGTTGGCCAACTGCGCCGCCAGCGACTTGTTGGGGGCGATCACCAGGGTGGGGCGCTGGGCCTTCTCGATGGTCCAGGCCATGGTGGCGGACTTGCCGCTGCCGGTGATGCCCAGCAGGGTCTGGAACCGCTCTCCCCCGGCCAGGCCTCCGGCCAGAGCCTCGACGGCCTGGGGCTGGTCGCCGGCAGCGGCAAAGTCGGACACGACCTGGAACGCAGGCATCGAGAGCAGACTATCGAGGGCGTGGGACATCGGACCTCGCCGCCCCGTCGAGGATCCACGACCAGGCCCGGTCGGCCTGGGGTGGGAGGGCCTCGGGGGGTCCGGAGTTGTCGATGACGAGGTCGGCACGGGCTAGGCGCTCCTCCCGGGGGAGCTGGCGGGCCAGGCGAGCCCGGACTTCGGTCTCGGCCATTCCCCGCCCGTCGGCTAGGCGCCGCACCACCGTCTCGACCGGGCAGTCGACCACGATCACCCCCGCCACCTCGTAGTGGCCCACCTCTAGCAGGAGCGGGACCACCAGCACCACGGCCTGGGCCGAGGTTGCTTCCGCTGCGGCCCGCTCGGCCATGACGTCGTGGACGGCGGGGTGGGTCAACGCCTCGAGTTCGGCCAAGACGGAGGGGTCGGCGAAGACGATTCGGGCTAGCGCCGCCCGGTCGAGGTCGCCTCCGGGTCCGACCACCTCTGGCCCGAATCGGGTCACCGTGGCCTCGTAAACGCGCTCGCCCGGTCGCTGGAGCCCTCGGGCCACGTCGTCGGCGTCGAGCACCACCGCCCCCCGCTGGTCGAGCAGGTGAGCGAAGGTCGACTTGCCTGAGCCGATGCTGCCGGTCAGGCCCACCGTAGTCATGCGACAAGTTACCGCCGAGGTGCGCTTCCATGCCCCTCAAGTCCCGACGAGAACCGGACGAAGAAGGTCTCAGGCAGGGCCGCAGCGGCCGCGCCGTCGAGCAACCGGAGATCGAAGGAGATCCAATGGCAAAGCGCAGCAACGTCCTGGTGGTTCTCGGAATCGCATTCTTCGCCCTCGGGGCGGCGATCGTCTTCCTGTTGTTGGGAGACGACACCGGCTCGGTGGCGGTCGGCGCCGAGGGAGCACCGACGCAGGTGTTGGTGGCCACCGGCGACATCGCGGCCGGCACCACCGGGGAAGACGTGGTGGCCAACGGGCTGGTGGAATCCAGAACGTTCGCTCCCGGCCAGATCGCCCCTGGCGCGGTGACCTCCACCGCCCTGCTGGCCAGCCAGACCGTTGCCACCGATGTCAGCAAGGGAGCGCAGCTCACCAGCTCCTCCCTGCGGGCGTCCCAGGTCCGCGGCGCCAGCGTGGTCATCCCCGAGGGCAAGCAGGGTGTGGCCGTGCAGCTCGACTTCGTTCCGGGCGTCGGCGGCTACGTGGGAGCCGGCGACCGAATCAACATGTACTCGGTCGTGCGCAACGGCGTCGGTGATCCCGAGAACCCCGAGGATGCTCCATGCAACCCCCGGGTGCACCTGTTCCTCTCCAACGTCGAGGTGCTCGACGTGTCGGCCGAGGTTGCGCCCCGAGTCGCCGTCGCCGACCAGCAGCAGGAGCGAGTCGGTGGCAGCCCCATCACCTACCTGCTGGCCCTTGACCCCATCGAGGCCGAGCGTGTCATCTTCATGACCAGCAACGAGGGTCTGTACCTAGCTCTCACCGGCGACGAAGCGCAGCCTCTCTCCACCCCCGCCCCGGGCATGTGCTCGCCGGTGGCCGACCAGGCGGCGGTGTGACGATGCGCAACCCCCGCATCCTCATCCTCGACGACTCGATTGCGTTGCGGGAGCAGGTCGCCGATGTGGCCGACGACCTGCGGCCCCGGCCCGACGTGGACACCTGCGAGCGGGTCGACCAGGTCTGCGACATCCTCGCCGATCGGGGTCCGTTCGACGTGCTGGTAGCCGGTCCGAGCCTGGGGGACCAGGCCGGGCTGGCCCGCCTGCGCCTCATCCACGACGAGGTCCCCGCCATGGCGGTGGTGTTGGCCTTCGACCACCGCCCCGAGGCTCACCTGCGGGACATGGTCCAAGCCGGCGCCGTCGATCTCCTCCAGCTTCCGGTCCATGACAAGGAGGTGTTGGAAAGCCTCGAGCGGGCCCTGGAGTTGGCCCACAAGCTCGAAGCCCCGGTGGCGCTGCCGATGACGGTGGTGGCCGGCACCACCCCCGGTCAGAGCCAGGTAGGCACTCCGGTGCGCACGCCCGTTCGTATCTTCACCGTGGCCT
>JBBSLT010000229.1:0-3775 GCA_038233555.1 Acidimicrobiales bacterium | reverse complement strand
CGATCTGGTCGTCGAGGTGGCCACCGGTACCGGCGGAGTCCGCAGCGTCCGCGACGAGATCATCGACGGCGGCAAGCGCCGCTAAGCCATCTCAGGTAGGCCATCTCAGGTAGGCCATCTCAGGTAGGCCATCTCAGGTAGAAGGCCGAGCTCAGGAGAGGGGTCCGGCGGCCGCCTTGTCGAGGAAGGCGAGGAGGAGGGGAAGCCAAACCTCGGGCGCCTCGTGCTGGGGATTGTGGCCGGCATCGGCCACGATCTCGAGTCGGGCACCGGGGATAGTGGCGGCCAGGCGAGCGCAGTCGTCGAGGAACAAGGTGTCGTGCTCACCCGCCATGACCAGAACGGGCAGCGCCAGCTCACCGAGCGACGGACGACGGTCGGCCTGGTCGAGCATCTCCGGCACCATGGCGGCGTACATCACCGGGGACGCGGCCATCATCTTGGCCTCGCCGAACGCTGCCCAGCTGGCCTCGGGATCGTCGCCTCCGAGGGGGCTGGGCCGAGTGCGCTGGCGCCGGGACGCGGTGGTGTCGAGGGGACTGCCTTCGGGCAGAGAGGCGATCACCTCGCCCAGCAGGGCCATGCCGCCCGAGCGCACCACCTGCACCGAGAGGTCGGCCAGCTCTCGGTCGACGCCGACGGGCCCATGGCTGGTGTCCATCAGCACCAGCGACTCGATGCGCTCGGGTGCGGCGAGGGTGGCCATCTGCGCCAGCATCCCGCCCATGGAATGGCCGAGCAGGGCGAATCGAGGCCAGCCGAGGACGTCGGCCAGGGCGAGCAGGTCGCCGGCCAGGAGGGCAAGATCGTAGGCGTCTTCCTCCGAGGGAGCGTGGCTGGTGCCGTGGCCGCGTAGGTCCGGGGCGACCACGTGCCAGCCGGCGGCGGCCAAGGCCGGCAGGTGCTCGGTGAAGTCCTCCTTGGCGCCGGTGAAGCCGTGCACCAGGAGCAGAGGCCGGCCACCGGCGCCGGCTTCGGCCACCGCCAGGGAGATCGAACGGTCGCCCGCCGCCACGCTCAGATGCCGCTCCGTCATCGTCACCGCCCGCCAGTCTGCCCTATGGTCGCAGCTCTGCCGTGTGGTCGCAGACGGGGTGATGGGCCGGCGATGGCGGTAGCGTCGGACACAATCGTCGACTCCTGAGGAGCGCCTTCCGACCATGCTGCTCGACTCCATCTCCGGCCCGGCTGACCTCCGTCGGCTCAGCTACGCCGAGCTGGACGAGCTGGCGACCGAGCTGCGGGAGTTCATCGTGCAGGCGGTCTCCGCCCATGGAGGTCACATGGGCTCCAACCTGGGCGCCGTCGAACTTACCCTGGCCCTGCACCGGGTCTTCGACTCTCCTCGTGACATCCTGTTGTGGGACACCGGGCACCAGAGCTACGTCCACAAGATCGTCACCGGACGGGCGGACTCCTTCACCTCGTTGCGCCAGGCCGACGGGTTGTCGGGCTACCCCAGCCGGGAGGAGTCCGAGCACGACTGGATCGAGAACAGCCACGCCTCCACCATCTTGAGCTATGCCCATGGCATCGCCACCGCGGTCGAGCGCACGAGCGAACGGCGTGAGGGCGAGCAGCAGGAGGGCGAGCAGCAGGAGGGCGAGCAACGCCGGGTGGTGGCGGTGTTGGGTGACGGCTCACTCACGGGAGGCATGGCTTACGAGGGGCTCAACAACCTCGGCCACAGCGGCCGCAACGTCATCATCGTCCTCAACGACAACGGGCGGTCCTACGCCCCCACCGTGTCACGGCTGTCGGAGAGCCTGACCCGTATCCGCCTCAACCCCACCTACATGCGCCGCCAGCGTCGCCTGGAGCACCTGCTCAGCGCGGTGCCCATGGTGGGCGAGCACCTGGAGAAGGGCATGACGGGGGCCAAGGCGGCAGTGCGCGAGATCTTCGAGCCCACGGCATTCTTCGAGCCCCTCGGCGTGCGCTACGTCGGGCCTATCGACGGTCACGACATCGAGCGGGTGGAGACGGCGCTGCGCCAGGCCACCGAGTTCGAGGGTCCGATCGTCGTCCACCTGATCACCCAGAAGGGCCGCGGTTACAAACTGGCCGAGGACGACCAGGTGAAATGCCTCCACGACATGTCGGAGTGCAAGCCCGGGTCCTACACCGCCGCCTTCGGCGACGCCCTGATCGCCGCCGCCGAGAAGGATCCCGCCATCATCGCCATCACCGCGGCCATGCCCGACTCGACCGGTCTCCTGCCCTTCGGCGCCCGCTTCCCCGACCGCCTCCTCGACGTCGGCATCGCCGAGCAGCATGCCGTCACCGCGGCAGCAGGCATGGCCATGGGCGGTCTCCGCCCGGTGGTGGCCATCTACTCGACCTTCTTGACCCGCGCCTTCGACCAGGTGAACCTCGACGTCGGCCTGCACGGCCAGCCGGTGGTCTTCTGCCTCGACCGGGCTGGCATCACCGGTGACGACGGGCCGTCGCACCACGGCATCCTCGACCTGGCCCTGCTCTCCAAGGTGCCGGGCATGACCATCTTTGCCCCGTCGTCGTACCAGGAGCTCGAGGTCATGCTGGCCGAGGCGCTGTCGATCACCAGCGGTCCTTCGGTGGTGCGTTGGCCAAAGACCGAGGCCCGTCAGGTGCCGGCCGACCAGGTCGGCCACGGCCGCAAGGCCCGGCGGGTAAGCGAGGGCGACGGCGAGGTGGCCATCCTGGCCGTGGGCAAGATGGTGGCGGCGGCCGAGGAGGCCGCCGAGCTGCTGGCGGCCCATGGCACGTCGGCAACGGTGTGGGACGTGCGGGTGGCCAAGCCCCTCGACCCCGACATGTTGACCGACGCCGCCCGCCACGCCCTGGTGGTGACGGCTGAGGACGGGATCAAGGTGGGAGGTATCGGGTCCCAGATCGCCGAGGGGATCGCCGAGCGCAACGAGAGCCGCCTATCGCCTCCGGTACTGGTGCTGGGCGTGCCCGCCGAGTACCTGCCTCACGGCAAGCCCGACCGCATCCTGGCCGAGCTCGGCCTCGACGGCGCCGGCATCGCCGCGTCCACGGCCAAGGCGCTTGCCGCCCGCCACCACGCCAGCCTGACCTGACGGGTCCGATCCCGTATCCCGGGCTACGTCAGAGCTGCGCTCGCCCCGGGAAGCCCCAACGAAAGTGCCTCATCGGTGGTCGACTGGGCTCAGGACGAGGGCATTGGCCGTGATCGTTCGACGGCCTCGAGGGCGTGGCGGACAGAGGGCGCATCCTCCCGCTGATGGCGGAGTCCGCCTTGGGCCGGTGACATCGTCTCGCCCAGGCCCAGCAGCCGCGGGTCGACGACCTTCCACCCCGGTTCGGCGCGGGTGCGCCGGGCGTTGGTGGCCCACGCCCAGCGCCCGAACCAGCGTACGGCCAGGTACATGAGCCGGCGCTTCAGGCGATCGACACCGAGGACACCCATGGCTTCCAAGAAGATGCGGTCGTACTCGGCCCGGCTGCGGTCCTGAAGGTAGTAGCCGGCGTCGTGGAGCACGGCGGCGTGGCCGTGGCGACCCCAGGGGGCGGCGAACCACCAGATCAGCCGAGGAACGCTGGCAAAGTCGGTGGCCATCCACTGGGGTACCTCGACCTGGTCGTCGGAGCCCTCGTAGCCGACGTCGTAGTGAAAGTCGCCGCTCACGATGATCCACGTCTCGCCATCGTCGAGGGGAGTGACGAGCAGGGGTGCGGTGAACTGGCTCATGGCCGCCAAGCCTGTCAGCAATGACCCTTGACCTGCGCCTGCCGAGTATGCATACTGAGTACATGTTACGAGTATGGG
>JBBSLT010000228.1:0-3777 GCA_038233555.1 Acidimicrobiales bacterium | reverse complement strand
TCGGGATCGAGGGTGAAGCACAGGGCGGCCAGGTCGCTCCTGACCTTGGCTACCCCCTCGCCCACATTTCCCGGCCCCGACATACGTTCGTATCTTACCGCCCCTACTGGTGTGTGTCAATGTATTCAGAACTAATTTCTGTTGGCCCGTGAATTTTCGCCGCTCAGGCGAGGTAACCGATGAGCAACGTCTTCCGACGGCCGATTCCCGGAGGCGGTCGTCGAGGTTGGCGCTCCATCACCGGGGACCTCCTGGTGGGCGTACGCCTGGCGAACGGCGTCGGCCAGTGGACTCAGGGTGAACCAGCCGGGGAACGAGCGCTGCAATGCCCTCGGTCCCCGCAGGACGATCTGGCCGTCCCGCTTGGCCTGGGCCAGGTCGAGTCGGCCATACCAGACCTCGTAGAAGGTGGACAGGTCGGCGACGACGAGCAGGTCCACCTCGAAGCCGGGGTCCTGGAGGCAGACCGAGGCGTCGCCGGGTTCGAGCACCAGCCAGTAGGGCTGGGTGACCGGCGACGAGAAGTCGAACCGCATGACGGTGCGGCCGTCGGGGATGGCATCCGGGTCGACCCGTCCTCGCATGGACCACAGCAAGAGGATCGGGTCGAGCTCGTCGTCCTCGGGAGCCCCGAAAGCCCAGCGGGCGCCCCACTCCCCGAGGGCGACGACCACCGGGATGAGTGCGGCGCCCGCCGCCGTGAGGTGGTATGAGGTAGATCGGGTTGTGTCGCCCACCCGCCGCTCCACCACCCCGGTGCGCACCAGGGTGCGAAGGCGGTCGCTGAGCAGGGACCGGGAGATGCGAGGGAGTCCCCGCTCGATGTCGTTGAACCGGCTCGAGCCCATGATCAGCTCTCGCACGATAAGCACCGTCCAGCGGTCACCGAGGATCTCGGCCGCCTTAGCCAAAGGGCAGTATTGGCCGTAGGTGCGCACGGCCGTGAGTATCGCATTGTTGCCAGCTACAGGTACAGAATTCGTACTTCCGGCACGGGAGCGACACCGCTACGGTGCCACCTCCATGAGACGACGGACCTTTTTGACCGCCAGCCTGGGCACCGCCGGAGTCATCGTGCTCGGGGCCTGCAGCGATGAGGAGGACTCCGCCTCGCCCGGAACCACGGCGGCCAACGGTGAAGACCCTGCAGGCCTGGAGCCCGCCCCCCGACCAACGGTTCGCCTCCCAGGTACGGACTCGGGCTTCCCCTCGCCCTTCGCCTACATGCGGGGTGGGGGCTACGTCCAGATGAGCTACCTCTACGACAGCCTGTTGTGGAACGACGCGGACGGTGAGGTCATGCCGTGGCTGGCCAGCGAGTTCGAGCCGTCCGACGACGGGCTCACCTACACCTTCGTGCTGCGAGACGACGTCACCTGGCACGACGGCCGGCCGCTCACCCCCGAGGACGTGGTCTTCACCTTCGACTACTTCGCGGCCCAGACGCTGTCGCCTCAGGTCATCGTCCAGCCCTCGCAACAGGGCGGGGTCGCCGAGGTGGTCGCCACTGGGGGCCAGAACGTCGAGTTCCGCTTGGATGCCCCCGACGCCACCTTCCTGGAGTTCGTGGCCGCCGCCGTTCCCATCGTTCCCCGCCACATCTGGGAGGCCGTCCCCGAGGCAGCCAGGGCCACCGATCCTGCCCTGCTGGTCGGCTCGGGTCCGTACCGGCTGGAGTCCTACACGCCCGGCGAGGGTGCCTATCTCTACACCGCCCATGACGACTACTTCCTCGGTCGTCCTTTCGTGGCGCGCATCGAGAACATCCCTGTGGGTGACGACCTCAACGCCCTGCTCGCCGGCGAGATCGACGCCGCCAGCGGGGCTGGTCTGCGTCCGGAGGTGCTTGCCCCTTTCGAAGCCGACGACGCCTTCGACAGTCTCGAGGGCGACCCAGGCGCCTCTCAGGTCGGCTTGTACTGGAACCTGGCCCAAGGTGGCGCCCTGGCCGACGCCGTCTTCCGCCATGCCTGCGCCCGGGCCATCGACCGGGAAGACCTGGTCGAGCGCCTGTTCGGGGGCAACGGCACGCCCGGAAACCCCGGGTGGATCCCGCCGGGCGACCCTGCCCACGTCGATGTCGAGCAGTACCCCTTCGACCCCGACGCTGCCAACCAGATGCTCGACGCCGCCGGCTACACCAGGGAGGGAACTGGCACCCGCCTGGATCCCGACGGCCAGCCGCTGCAGTTCGCTCTGCTGACGACCAGCCCCCCGTCGCCCGTCACCGACCTCATCGTAGGGTCGCTGGCCGAGATCGGTGTCGAGCTGGAGCCTGAGGCGCTGGACACGCCCACGTTCAACCAACGGGTGTTGGCCGGCGAGGCCGAGATGTCGCTCATCGGCTCAGGCGGCATGAACGGCTACCCCGATTACCTGCGCCGGGTCTATGCCTCCGACACCCGCCTGACCCAGCACGCCCAGGGCTACGTGAACCCCGACGTCGACCGTCTGTGCCAAGAGCAGCTCACGACGCTCGATGAGGACGACCGCCAAGAGATCCTCGGCCAGATCCAGGAGCTGGTAGCCACCGACCTCCCTCTCCTGCCGCTGTTCTACCCGACGCCGTATTACATCTTCCGCCCGGAAACCTTCGATGCCTGGTACTACACGCCCGGGGGCCTGGGCGGCAACATTCCCACTGCCACCAACAAGCAGGTATTCGTCACCGGGCTCCCCACCGGCACCGACATCCGCCCCATCGACGAGTGAGCCTCTGGGAGGAGCTGTCCTTCCTCGTTCCCCCCGGCCGGGTCCAGGATTGGCGGATGGTGGTGCTGTTCAACGTCGCTTCCGAGGCCGGCGTGTTCGCCCGCCTCCCCGGCACGGCGGCGGAGGTGGCCGCTGAGCTCGACTTGGACGGCCACGCCGTTCGGGTGGTGCTCGAGGCGCTGGCGGCGTGGTCGATCGTCCAGGAGGCCAACGGGGTCTGGAGCCTTGGGCCCGAAGCTCCCTCGCCCGACGCCGCCGCTGTGCTCGGCCACCACGCCCGATCACTCGGACTGTGGAGCAGGAGCCTAGACGACCGCCTTCAGGGCCGTCCGTCCACCGAGTCCACCCAGTCACCGGGGAAGGTGGCGCAGATGCTCGACGCGCTGACGGTGAACGGCCGCGAGTCGGCGCCGGAGGCTGTCGATGCCTGCCTCGCACGCACCCCCGGGGCCCGTGGTGCCCTCGACCTCGGTGGCGGCCACGGGGAGTACGCCCTGGAGCTGGTCCGGCGGGGTCTGGCGGTGACCATGCAGGACCAGGACCACGTCATCGAGGCGGCCCGCCGGGCGGGCCGGCTGGAAGAGGGAGGCGTCGACCTCTTCGCCGGCAGCTTCTTCGAAACGCTGCCCGAGGGACCGTTCGACCTCGTCCTTTGCGCGGGCGTCACCTACACCTTCGACGCCGCCCGCAACCTCGAACTGTACCGACGGGTTCGATCGGTCCTTGCGCCCGGCGGCGTCTTCGCCATCCATACCTTCTTGCGGGGCAGCGACCCTCTGGCTGCAGTCTTCGCCGTGCAAATGCTGTCGGGAGGGCGAGGGGGCGATACGCACAGCGATGATGACTACGGCCGCTGGTTGGCCCAAACCGGATTCGACTCGGTGGACGTCGTGGCCATGGCTCGTCGCCCCGAGTCACTGGTGTTCGCGCGGGCGGCTTAACCTCGATCATTCACCAGATGATGATGATCGGTGACACGGATCCAATTCGCATTGACCGAGGCGATGTCCAAGCCATGATGGCGATGCCGTCGTGACCTCGAACGCCGGCCATATCCGCCTGATC
>JBBSLT010000227.1:0-3781 GCA_038233555.1 Acidimicrobiales bacterium | reverse complement strand
CGACGGGCTGGTGCCGCCCACGCGCCTCATCGTCAACCTCGCCCCCGCACCCAGCTTCGCCGCCGACCCATCCGACGGGCGCCTCTATGCAGCGTGGGATGCAGGCCGGGACGACGCCCGTGACGTCTTCGTCGCCTCCTCCGACGACGGGGGCACCACCTGGTCTCCCGCCACCGCCGTCGATCCTCGGCCCGGCGGCCAGTTCCTGCCGGCGGTGGCGGTGGCGCCCGACGGCCGGGTCGACGTGGTCTTCTACGACCGCAGCGCCGACCCCGACGACATCCTGGCCGAGGTGACGATGGCGTCGTCGTGGGATGGCGGCGCCTCCTTCACCTCCGCCACCGTCTCGGACACGGCCTTCGACTCGCGCATCGGCTTCGGGAGCGCCCAGGGCCTGCCCCAGCTCGGGAGCCAGCTGGCCCTGGCATCCCAGGGCTCCCGGGCCTTTGCGTTCTGGGCCGACACCACCAGGGGCACGGCGGCGACCAACCTTCAGGATCTGGCCATGGCCACGGTCGAGGTCAGCCCGAGCGCCGGCCCCCGCTGGTGGGTGGCGGTCCTCGGCGCCGTGGTGGTCGTCGCTGGAGCCGCCCTCATCCTCACCGGCTGGCGCCGCCCTGGCCCGGCGACCAAGCACTAGGTTCCGATCCAAATGTCGTGACGGCTAGGGAAAGGGATATGACGCGAACATGCGGAGAAAGCAAAGAGGTAGCAATCGACTGACGATCGGCCGAGCGGGCCGGGGGCTGATGGTGGCCGGTCTTTTGGCCGCTCCGACCGGAACCTAGGCCCAGGAGGCTGCGGACTCCGACATCGTGGTGGAGGCGCCACGCCAGGTGAGTGAGGACGCCAATCCGGTCCGGCTGATGACCAACCCTGGTCGTCGGCCCCGACGGCACCGCTATGCCTTCACCAAGGAGGCCCCGGTGGGCGGTCCCGAGGATGCACCCGACCCGCCGTCGCGTCTGTTCAGTTCAAGTCCGGCGACGGCGGGGCGACATGGGAGACCAGCATCATCAGCAGTCGACCACCGCCAAGAGCTGAGAACGGCCGGAAGGGGCTCCAGTGGGCATCGGCTCCACCAACTGCCGATCTTGCGGTCGCTTGACTCGTCGGAGATCCGCATGTTGGGAGACCAGCTCGAGCCGTTGTCGGTGGAGTAGGAGTAGTAGACGTCGTTGACGAACACAGATCGTTTCCCAACGTCGCCCCCGTCGTGAAGCTCAATCGCCGGCTTCGGCTACTTCCCGAAAGGTGAAGGCCCACGCTGCACCTAGCGCCAGTACCGCAAGCCCGGGGAGGCTGTGGTAGATGGTGGCGCCCCAGGGCGCTTCTTGGCGGGTGGCCTGGAGGACGAGGGGGGCGTGGGTGGCGGTCATCCAAAACCCGGCGAGAAAGATCCCGAGGCCGGCTGGGAACAACACCGCGGTGGCACCTCGACGGGCAAAGAGAAACGCCAGGGCCGAGATGGCGATGATGACGATACTGGGCACCACGTGGTCGACGAACTCGACCCGGTCGGAGGTGTTGAGGGCCGGGCCGGTGTAGGGAGGGAGCAGGGCCCAGCACCCAACCAGGAAGCCGAGCCCCGCCAACATGGGCACTGCGGCCATGCTTCGTTGCCCAGGGCCACGGCCAGAGGCGTTGGTCTGGGTGCTGGTCTCAGGCGCGCCGGATTCAGGCAGGGGTCAAGATCTCGTCGACCAGGCTCGCCAGCGCCAACACCGCGGGGGCGTCGGGCGCAGAGTCGAGAGGGGCGTAGCCGTGACGGTCGGCGGCCACGATGGCGGGGTCGTCGGGGATGGGGACGACCTGGTGGTCGGGAAAGGCCTTGGTGATCATGGCCAAGTCGTCGTCGTTGCGGACACGACTGGCGACCACTAGCGCTCGCCCGAGCTCCTTGTCGGTGACCAGCGCCGCAGCGCGACAGCCCACCTCGACCGACTTGGGGGTGGGCTCGACCACGATGAGCACCACGTCGACACCGGCGTCACCCAGGCGGGTGAGCGTGCCCACGCCGGCCTCGAGATCGGCCACCACCATCTTTCCGCTGAAGTCCACGCTGCCGAGCAACTGCTCGGCGGAGAGACCACATCAAAGGCAGCCCGGTTCGGGGTTGTCGATCCGGCTCACCACCGCCAATCGCACACCGTCGGGGGCATCCGAGCCGAAGCGGTCGAGCACCTGGTCCCACTCGGGGGCATGCTCTTCCTCCCCTTCGTCGAGGGCCTGGCGCATGGAGACCAACCGCTCGGTCTCGT
The DNA here is from genome assembly GCA_038233555.1 of Acidimicrobiales bacterium. Lineage (GTDB taxonomy): Bacteria > Actinomycetota > Acidimicrobiia > Acidimicrobiales > CADCSY01 > JADDRA01. The sequence continues at coordinate 1,520 of JBBSLT010000227.1, read as the reverse complement.
CGTCGCCCACCCCGAGCGAGATGCCGAGGTTGGGGTTGGAGTCGCAGTCGAGGGCGACCACATCGTGGCCCCGGCGGGCCAGCGTGCGCGCCAAGATCGCCGAGGTGGTGGTTTTGCCCGAGCCGCCCTTGCCCGTCACTGCTACCTTCATCGGCGTCGCTCCCTCAGGTCATCGAGTTTCAAGGTCATAGAGTGCTGTGCGAGACGTTCTACCATCAAGGATACCGCATGCACGGCGGCGGAATCGGGGATCACGTCGAGAGGCGCTCGACCGGTACGTTCGGCGTCGGCGAAGGCGGGTTCGAGCGGAACGGAGGCGATCACCTCCAGGCCGGTGCGCGTCGCGATCATCTCGGCGTCGCCCGCCTCGCTCACCTTGTTGGCTACGGCCACCACCTTCACGGGCCGGTCGGTGGCCGACGCCAGGCGGGCCAGGCGCCGGGCCGACAGGAGGGACTTGGCCATAGGCTCCACTACCACCAGGTAGGTGTCGGCGTAGGCCCCCCACCCGGTGAAGGCTTGGCGGGTTCCCCCCGGGAGGTCGCCCACCAGGTCCCAGCGGTCCTCTGGCAGTTCCTTGATGATCTGGCGGAAGGCGATCTGGGATCGGAAAAGCGCCCGGGGATCGGTACGGATCTTGCCGAACTGCAGGAAGCGGACTCCGTCGGGAGCGTGGACGGCGTAGCGGTCGACGGCTTCGGCCGCATCCAGGCCCGCCCGGAGCCGGTAGCGCGGCCCTTCCTCGTCCTCGGGGCGGTCCTCGATGGCCTCGTCGGGCAGCGGGGCGTCGTCGCGATCAAGGCCCAGGGAAAACGCCATCCCCGGCAGGGGGTCGGAGTCGATGGCCAGCACCGAATGCCCGCGCCGGGCCAGCATCCGGGCGAAGGTCCCGGCGATGGCGGACTTGCCCGCCCCGCCCTTGCCCACGAACGCCACCCTCATGCCGGCCTCCCGGATCGATCAGCGCCTGTGCGCTTCAACATGAACCATGTCACCCCGGCGATGGCAGCCGCCAAAGCACCCAGAAGCCAGAGGGGGATGCCGGCGGCGCCGAGACCTTCGATGGGAGCACCGAAGATGTCCTGGCGACCGTCGTCAAGGCTGCCGAGCCGGGTGTCGGTCCACACCGCGAAGGCGCCGCTGTTGATGCTGTCAAGACCCACCCGGGTGCCGAAGTCGGCACCGTAGGTGTCGTCGAAGACGGGGCCGACGGAGGAGTCGAACGACGCTGACGAGATCCGAAGGTTGGTGAATGACGCCGCCTTGTCGCTCGACGTGGCCAGGTAGGCGTCGGTCATGACGTTGTCGGGGTCGTTGCGCCGGTCGTAGAACAACACGTCCACCCGCCCATCGGGAGCCACCGAGACCTGAGGCAGGTACTGATGGGTGTCGTCTCCCACCGGGTTGTCGTTCACCCGCACCGCTTCTCCCCAGGTGGTGCCCCCGTCGTCGCTGCGGCGGAGGAACACGTCGTCGTCACCGTTGGAGCTCCCGTGCCAAGAGGCGTAGAGGGTGCCGTT
>JBBSLT010000226.1:0-3782 GCA_038233555.1 Acidimicrobiales bacterium | reverse complement strand
TGGTGGCCGAGTGCTCGCCCGAGACGCCCGAGACTACGGCAGCGCCTTCGCCCAGCTTGGCGACCAAACCTCGGTCGGTCCGTTCGTTAGGGGACGAGCGCCAGGCAGCGCACCGCGGGAAGGTGGCCGGCCTGTCGCTGCCAGGTACGGCCTTGGTCGTCGGACCTGAACACCTCGCCGCTCGGTGTGGAGGCGACGACGATAGGGCCGGCGGCGGCCAGGCAGCCCGTGTCGATGTTGTCGTCGAACCACTCCGGGAGTCCGGCCCGGCACCGCTCGAAAGGGCCGTCGCTGGCGACGGGGCGACGGTAGAGGGCCGAGCGCTCGCCTCTCGGGCCGGTGGAGGCGCTGATGACCACGATGTCGCCGGCCACGGCCACCGCCCGGGCGTAGGTGGCGTGCAGGCCCTGGTCGTCGATGCGCCAGCACGAGCCCCGGTCGTGGCTCACGGCCAGACCCTCGGCGCAGGCGGCCAGGATGAGGTCGGGGTGATTCGCCACCGCGACGACCTGGTGGACGTCGGTGTGGATGTCGAGGTCACTCTGGCGCCAGGTCGTCCCGCCATCGGGGGAGGCGACGATGCCGCCGACGTGGACGTTGGCGAACAGGCCACCGTGGCCGGCGCTCAACGTCCGGATGTCCGGGGGCCCGCCCCAGGGGGTGTACCAGTCGGTCCGGCTCGACAGGCGGTCGAAGGCGTCGATCGGCTCCAGGCGGCCGTGGTCGTCCAACCAGAGGAGGTGCGCTCCGCTGGTACCGACCAGCAGGCCCTCGGGATGGCCAAGCAGGCAGGTCAGTCGCGTGTCGGCGGGCGCCTGTGCCGCCCGTTGCCAGTCGGTGCGGTCAAAGCCGGCGTGCCAGACCTCGGCTGCGTCGACCAGAGTCGACCACCCCGCCGTGCCGCCGGCCACGGCGCTGATGCTGCGGCCGCCCAGGTGGGTGGTGGAGGTGCCTTCGCCTTCCAGCTCGACCAGCCCGTCGTCGGTGCCGACCAGCAGCGTCACCATGGCCCGAGGTTATCGGCGCCGGCCGACCCGACCGTCTGGCGTGATCGAGCCGTGATGGGTTCCGGTGCCGACCAGCCGGCGGAGGTGATCGGTGACCTCGGCGTGGGCTTCGAGGGGGGTCATGTGGCCGACGCCGGGGAGCTCGATCAGGCTGGACCCGGGCACGGCGGCGGCAATGGCCCGGGCGTGGACGGGTGGCGTGAGGCGGTCGTGCTGGCCGGCGATGACGATCGTGGGCACGGTGAGCGCCGAGAGCCCATGGGCCAGATCGAAGGTGGACAGGGTGGCGCCAAAGGCGGCTCGGACGTCGGTGGGGCAGCCCAGCAGCATCTCGGTGCAGAAGGCGACCTGGGCCGGGGAGGCCGTCGGGCCGAGGGCGACGGCTCGTACCAGGCGGGACAGCACCGGGTTGGAACGGGAGGGCAGGGGAATTGAGGATCCGAGGATCCGTTCGCCGAGGGCGGTGCGCAAGGTGGCCAGGACGGTAGGGAAGGGGACGATGGTGGAGCGCACGATGAGCTCCTCGACGCCGACGTTGACCAGGGCCACGCCGGCGAGGCGGTCCCGCACCCGATGGCGGTGGGCGGAGGCCCAAGCAACCACCGCCATGGCGCCCAAGGAGTGGCCGGCGACGACCGCCCGTTCCCCGGGGGGGACGGCCTGGCGAAGGACGGCATCGAGGTCGGCGGCCAGGGCGTCGCTGGAATAGTCGCGGTCGGGCGCCGGTGGGCTCTGCCCGTGGCCCCGTTGGTCGTAGGTGACGACCCGAAGGTGTTGGCCGAGGGCGCGTACCTGGCGGCGCCAGACCGCCGACGTGCACATCCAGCCGTGCACCAGGACGACGGTGGGTGCGTCGTGGCGGCCGTACACCTCGCCGTGCAACTCGGCGCCACCGGGGCCAAGAAGGGTGAACGGCACGCCGTCGGTAGGGACGTCCAGCTCGGCGCGCTCGGGGTCGGCGGCCAACGCCTCGGCTTCTCTGCGGCCCCGCAGCACTGTCCACCCGATGGCTCCCGTGGCGATTGCGAGGGCGGTCGTCGCGAGATGAGCCCCACGGCTTCGGGCTCGACGGACCTCGGTCACCTAGGTGGCGAGGGAGACTCGACCCGCAGACCGGCATCCCGTGCGGCAGCGGCGAGGCGTGAGTCATAGACCACGACCGCATCGAGGCGGGGGCCCAGGGCGAGCGCGGTGGCGAGGTGGATGGCGTCGAGGCTGCGCAGCGGCGGGGGTGGCAGGTAGCCGGCGCGGTCGAGGACGTCGGCGCCGATGCGAACGAGATCGACCCGGCGCAGGAGCACCTCGACCTCCCGGATGGCAGCGACTTCCTGGTCGGCGTCCAGTTCCTGGCGATCGGAGAGGCGCAGGACGGCGCGGCGGAGCTCGGTGCGGACCAGGGCGCTGGTGACCATCCGATCACGCTCGTGCGCGGCGAGGAAGTCGCGGAGCGCCTTGGTCTCGATCTCCTCGATCACCAGCATGGCCAGAGCACTTGTGTCGAGGTACAGCAGGGCTATCGCCAGTCGTCCCTGCGCAAGCTGGCCACCTCATCAGAGAGGCGGACGCCGGGCGCCACCGCCACCGGCGCAGCTGCAGCGAGCTCTTGGGTTCCCAACAGGACCTCTCCGGCTTCGACCAGACGGTCGAACCCGTCAGCGCCGGTCAAGGGCGTCAACAGGGCGACGGGACGCCCGTGTTGCGTGACCTGCACCGTCTCTCCCGCCTTCACCCGCTCTAGGACTCGGCTGGCATTCTGCTTGAGCTCGCGTACCCCGACCCGGTCCATGAGCTACAGCGTAGCCACCCCGTTTGCAGCCCCCCTCCATGGCGCTGGCCGGAGGGGATGGTGGCCCGCCTTGCGGGCGGACAGATCCACTGCGTTTCGTGGCAGTACTGCCACGAGAAGCGTGGAGGCGATGGGGCTCGAACCCACGGACCTCCTGCATGCCATGCAGGCGCTCTACCAGCTGAGCTACGCCCCCGCTTGCAACAGCCACGCTACCAGCCGCGACCCGTTGCTCGAATCCGTGGTCGATTGTGGAGGATATTGCCGGCTCATCCGTGACGATCCTCCACAATCACCTCCAAAATCCCCCACCAGCTCCTCAGGACCTACACCACCAGGTTGACCAGGCGGCCGGGGACCACGATCACCCGGCGGAGCTCCCGCCCCGCCAGCGCCGCCTGCACGTCAGGATCGGCCAGCACCGTGGCCTCGACGGCCGCCTGGTCGGCGTCGGCCGGCACCCGCACCCGGGCCCGCACCTTGCCGGCGACCTGCACCGGCAGGTCGACCTCGTCGTCGACCAGGAGTGCCGGGTCGGGCTCAGGGAACGACGCCCACACCACCGAATCGGAGTGCCCCAGGCCGGCCCACAGCTCCTCGGCCACGTGGGGGGCCAGGGGTGCGAGCATGGCCACCAGGGACTCGGCCAGCTCGCGAGGAGGGCCGGCGCCTTCCCGCCCCTCCGCCGCCAGCCAGCGGGTCAGGGCGTTGTTGGCTTCGATGAGCTTGGCCACCGCCGTGTTGAAGCGCAGGCTGTCCATGTCGGCCCGTACGCCGGCGATGGTGCGGTGCAGTGCCCGGCGCAGGTCGGGCTCCACGGGGGCATCGACCACTCGTGAAGCGCCAGTCTCCTCGTCCACCAGGTTGCGCCACAGCTTCTGCAGGAAGCGGTGCACGCCGATGATGTCGCGCCCGCTCCAGGGGCGGTCGGCGTCGAGGGGCCCCATGGCCATCTCGTAGAGGCGCAGGGTGTCGGTGCCGTACTCGGC
>JBBSLT010000225.1:0-3856 GCA_038233555.1 Acidimicrobiales bacterium | reverse complement strand
GATGCCCTCGGCGACGGCGAGTTGATCCGGGAGCTGCACCGCTGCCTATCCCGCCTGGAGGCGGCGACCACCCGGGCCTGCGCGTCGTTCGATTCCGGGGGCGAGTGGCGCACCTGACGGGGTCCGCTCCGCCTCGGCCTGGCTCGCCGCCCGCTGACGGCTTCGTCATCGGGGCTGCCGTTCTGGGCCGACCACGGTGTTCACTCGCAAGGTCTCCTGACCTCTCCGGGCGACGGGCAGGACGCGCTGAGAGCCGCTATGCGCTCCCCCAGGAGGTGGAGGGTGTCGCCGCGGAGCCGGTAGTAGGTCCAGTACCTCCACTTCTCGGACTCGACCACGCCGGCCTCCCGCAGCACCTTGAGATGGTGCGACACCAACGGTTGCGACACACCGAGGTCCTCGGCCAAGTGGCAGACGCACAGCTCCTCGCCGGCCAACATCTCGAGGATCCGCCAGCGCAGCGGCTCGGCCAGTGCCTTCAACTCTCCCACGGGAGACTCTACATCAATGAGCATGCACATATATTGTCGTCAATCAAGAGGAGCGGTCAACACCCCTTGGTCGGTCGCTGGGCCAGTTGGGTTGGAAGAGGTGCCATTGCTCGGGGGCGGCCCGGATGAGGGACTCGAGCCCGGCGGCGAGGTCTTGGGTGAGGCGCTCGACGTCGGCCCGCAGCGATGCCCGCCGCTCCACGGCCAGTGACGGTCGGATCTCTCCCCGGTGGCCAGAAGCACCCTCGAAGTAGACGGCGGTGGGTAGCACCGCGGCACCGGCACGTCGGGCCAGGGTCATGGGGCCGGCGGGAAGGGTGGTGCGCTCGCCGAAGAAGTCGACCTCCACTCCTCCGCCGCCGATGTCCCGGTCACACAACAGGGCCACCACCCGGTTGGCCCGCAGCTCCTGGAGCACGGCAGCCCCGGCCCGGGGACCCAGCGGGATCACCTTCAGGCCCATCTTCGCCCGCAGGGCGGTGAACCAGGCCAGGAGTCCCGGCGGCTCCACGGGCTCGACGACCACGGTCAAGGGGTAGCCCCGGCGCACCAACCAGGCCCCGGCGAAGTCCCACCCGCCGAGGTGGGGCAGAGCCAGGATGGCGCCGTTGCCGGCGGCGAGGGCGGCGTCGAGATGCGAAAGACCCTGCGCCCACATGCCGGCGTCGATCTCGGCACCGGTCAGCGACGGCAGGCGAAACGACTCGATCCAGTAGCGGACGTAGGACCCGAATGAGCGCCGGCTGGCGACACGTAAGGCGGCGGGCGACAAGGCGGCAGCATGTACCCGCTGGAGGTGGCGCTCGACCATCTGGCGGCGCCGGGCCATGGCCAGCGCCAGGATCGCCCCCAGTGGACGCTCCAGCGCGCCGGCGACGCCGTCAGGCAGGGCACAGGCGATCCGTGACCCGCTCCGGTACACGGGCAGCGCGAGGCGCCGGCCAACAGCAGTTCTAAGGGGCGGCGGCAATCAGTGTGAGCGGCGACGGGAATGCGACCGGTGACTGGGTCGCGTGCGGTGACGCCAGGTCCAGGCGTCGGGCCGGGCTTGACGTCGACTCCGCCACCGCTTGGGCGCCAGCGGCGAGGCCGCCACGGGGGCGCTGGCCTGACGCCACACCTTGGCGAAGCGCTGGCCGGCGGTGAAGACGGTGAGCACCAACATGACCCAAAGCACCGGGATGAGCGCCCACTCGAAGAGCAGACCCAGACCTAGGAGGATGATGCGCTCAGCCCGCTCCATCAGCCCGCCCCGAGCATCGAAGCCGAGCGACTCCGCCTTGGCCCGTTGGTAGGAGACCAGCATCGAGGCGCCGAGCACGGCAAAGGGCAACACCGCGATGCGCCCGCCCTCGAGACCCGAGAGGTACCAGGCCACGCCTCCCAACAGCAGCGTGTCGGTGAGCCGGTCGGCGACCGAGTCAAAGAACGAGCCCCGTGGCGTCGCCGTCCCCGATGCCTTGGCCACGGCCCCATCGAGGGCATCAGGCAGGGTCGACGCCGCCAGCAACAGCACTCCCACCCTCATGGCCCCGCTGGCGATGGCCACGGAGGCGGCCACGGCCATGATCACGCCCAGCGCCGTCAGGTGGTCGGCGGTGATGCCGCTGCGGCTCAAGTCGGTGCCGACCGGGCGCAGCTTGCGCTCGATGTCGCTCTTCCAACGTCCGTCGAGCATGTGGGAGCTCCTGGTGCGAGATGGCGCCTGATGGCGCCTTGTCAGTCCAGAACGGTAGCAGCCCAGCGTGTGCGCTACGCTCGATCGCAAGGCTCGTAACCGCCGTTCGGAGGTGGGTCTGGTGCAGCACTACTCGCCGGCGAAGATTCGCAACGTCGCCCTGGTCGGCCACGCCGGCGCCGGAAAGACCAGCCTGGTCGAAGCGCTGGTGCACCACGCCGGCGCTATCACCCGCCTGGGCCGGGTGGAGGACGGCACCACGGTGTCCGACCATGAGCCCGAGGAGCTGGTCCGGGGCATGTCCCTGTCGCTGTCCCTCGCCGCCGTCGACTACGCCGGCCACAAGTTCAACCTTCTCGACACGCCGGGCCTGGCCGACTTCACCGCCGACGTCCGTGCCGCCCTGCGAGTGGCCGATCTGGCCGTCTTCGTCGTCAGCGCCGTCGACGGGGTCGAGGTTCAGACCCGGGCCTTGTGGCGCCAGGCTGCCAGCCTCGAGATCCCCCGCATGGTGTTCGTCAACAAGCTCGACCGTGACCAGGCCGACTTCGAGCGAACGCTGGGCGAGCTACGCCAGCTCTTCGGCAGTGGCATCGCGCCCCTGGAGCTTCCGATCTTCGAGGCCGGCGCCTTCTGCGGGGTGGCCGATCTTCTCACCGACACCGCCTACCGCTACGAGGGCGGGCAATCGGTGGCCGGCGAGGTGCCGGAGGAGATGGAGGCCCAGGAGCACCGGGTGCACGAGCACCTGGTGGAAGGCATCGTGGAGGCCGACGACGCTCTTCTCGAGCGCTACCTGGAAGGCGACAACCCGAGCTTCGACGAGCTGGAGGCGGTCCTTGCCCAGGGCGTGGCCCGCACCAGCGTCTTCCCCGTGGTCTGCGGCTCGGCCACGGCCCTGATCGGTGTCGATCGCCTGGCCCGCTTCATCGCCGACATCGGTCCCTCCCCCCTCGCCCGCCCGCCCGTCACCGTGTCGGCCGGCGACGTCACCACCGATGTGGTGCCCGATCCCGACGGTCAGCCGCTGGCATTGGTGTTCAAGACCATCGCCGACCCCTACGTGGGCCATGTGTCGCTCTTCAAGACCGTCTCGGGTACCGTCCGAGCCGACGAGCACCTGCGCAACTCCTGCACCGGCCACGACGAGCGGCTGCACCTCCTGTTCACCCTGCTAGGCAAGGAGCATGTGGCCATCGATCACGTCGTCGCTGGCGACATCGGCGCCGTGGCCAAGCTGGCCACCACCAGGACCGGCGACACCCTGGCGCCTCGGGGCCTGCCGGTGGTGATGGCCGCCCTGGAGCCCCCGACGCCCTCGCTGAGCATCGCCGTCGTGGCCAGGACCCAGGCCGACGACGACAAGATGGCCGAGGCGCTGCACCGACTCTGCGAGGAGGACCCATCCCTGCGAGTGACGCACCAACCGGCGACCCATCAGACGCTGCTGGAGGGCATGGGCGAGGCCCATCTGGCCGTCTCCCTGGAGCGGCTCCGACGCAAGTTCGGGGTCCAGCTCGACACCGAGGAGGTAAGGGTGGCGTACCGTGAGACCATCGAAGGATGCGCCGAGGCCGAGGGCCGCTACAAGAAGCAGAGCGGCGGCCACGGCCAGTTCGGCGTCGCCCATGTCCGGGTGGAGCCACTGCCCCGAGGCGCGGGGTTCGAGTTCGTCGATGCCATCTTC